>JALEGQ010000161.1 GCA_022763385.1 bacterium | reverse complement strand
CGCGCAGGTGGAGCTTGAGGTCCGCGTCTTCCGGAAGCTTCCAGGCGAGCGGAAGGTGGGCGCGGTAGAGGAGTTCGTCTCCTCTGGGAGAGTTCGGAGCTGAGGGGCGTAGATCGTTGTGGAGGATCCGTGCTCGGTTGGAGAGTCGGTGCTCTCGGGTGGTCTCGTGGAGGAGCACACCGGAGATGGTGCGGCTCGCTCCCTCTCCCTCCGCAACAACGTGGTTTGAGATGTAAAGGATCTCTCCCGAATCGGCTCGTCTCCACGGATACGAGTAGACCCGAGCATCGGTGTCGGCGAGCAGGGATTCGAGGACTTCCGTTGCTTCAAAGAGCGAGCTCGAGACCACGTGTTCGAGCAGTAGCGCATCTCCTCGAAAGAGTGAGTGCTCGTCACACCCGAGGACGGCCGCGGTATCACCGCAGAGTTCTCGCAGGGCGAGGGTGTGAGCCGAGAAAGAGTAAGACACCATTCCCGGAAGGAGGGGTGCTTCCTGTGCTGCGGATATGAGCGATGCGGCGACGGGCGCTGCGGACAGCGGGCTTTGCGGCACGCGGGAGGCCGCAGGTGATAGGTCGGTTCTTCGGTCGGCGTTGGATCCCATTGGGCCCCTCGGTTGAACGGCGATAGGATACGTGAGGCAGGTCACGCATTCCACAAGAAAGTGAGGCTCGTCAGGAAGGGGGGTGCCTGTGCTACACTTTTGACTTTGTTCGGAAGTGGATTACCGACAGGGGGAGGGAGCGTTGAGAATAGCAATTGTCGGAACACGTGGAATTCCGGCACGTTACGGCGGGTTCGAAACTTTTGCGGAGCAGTTGGGGACGAGGCTTGCTGCTCGGGGACACCGTGTTACGGTGTTTGGGAGGAGCCGGTTTTTTTCTCGATTTTCAGCTCCGGCGGTCGGTGGGGTGCACCGGGTGGCGGCGTGGACGATCTTTCAGAAGCATCTCGAGACTCCGCTTGCGTCTCTTACCAGCTTTCTCTATCTCGTTTTTGCTCCCGTGGATGTCATTCTCCTCTGTAACGCGGCAAATAGTATTTTTAGTGGTATCGCTCGGTTGCGCGGTATCCCCGTGCTGATCAATGTCGACGGGGTTGAGCGAAAACGAGCGAAGTGGGGAAGGGTGGCACGGTGGTGGTATCGCATCGGTGAGGTGTGCTCGTTGCTCTTCGGAAGCCGGGTGATCGCGGATGCCTACTCCATCGGCGAATACTATGCGGCGGAGTACGGCTTTGCTCCTACCCTTATAGCGTACGGCGCGGAGGCTGAGCCCGCTCCGCGAGGAGCGGCTGGTGACCGGGAATGCCTGGGGCAGTTCGGAGTGCTTCCTGGGGAGTATCTCCTCTATGTCAGCCGTCTTGAGCCAGAGAACAATGCCCTTGGGGTGGTGCAGGCCTATGAACGGTCGAAAGTTTCGTTGCCGCTCGTGGTGGTGGGAGACGCTCCGTATGCCAATGAGTATATCGCCCGTGTGCGGGCCGCGGCTGGTCCGAGGGTGATCTTCCTCGGGTATCAGTTCGGAGAGAGTTATCAGGCGCTCCAACGAAACTGTGCCCTCTATATCCAGGCGACGGAGGTGGGGGGCACCCATCCGGCGCTGATCGAGTCCATGGCGCACGGGAATGCGATCCTCGCGAATGGTGTTCCTGAGCATTTTGAGGTGCTGGGGGGAGCGGGGCTCTACTACCCGCGGAATGATTTTGGTCGGCTGGCGGAGCTGCTGCGGTTGTTGGGAGAGGACCGGGCCCGGAGGGCGCGTTGTGGAGCGCTTGCCGCGGCCCGGGCGAAGCGCCTCTTCTCGTGGGAGGTAATCACCGATCGATATGAAGATCTGTGCCGTAAGGTCCTCCAATAATTAAGAAAATTTGGAGACAACGCTCCTTTTCAGGGTCAGAGAGTTGGCTAGTGGGGGTGGAAAGGGCATATTAGGGGTTGTTGGTAAGTTGCAGGAGCGGGTCCGTATGCGGGGAATCTCAGTTGTTGTTCCGGTCTATAACGAGATCGAAAATATTTCGCTCTGTGTGAAGGAGCTTGATGAGGTCTTGCGGGGGCTTGATGAGCCGTACGAGTTGATCTTTGTGGATGATGGTTCCACCGATGGAACTCCGGGGAAGGTAGCCGAGGTTGCTGAGGGAAACCCTCATGTGGTGTTGATCGAATTCCGGAGAAACTTCGGGCAGACCGCGGCGATGGCAGCGGGGTTTGAGCACGCCCGGTATGAGTTTATCGTTCCGATGGACGGAGACCTCCAGAATGATCCTCGAGAGATCCCCAAGATGATCGCGAAGATCGATGAGGGCTACGATCTGGTGGCGGGATGGAGAAAGGATCGTCAGGATCGATTCTTGAGCCGTCGGCTCCCGAGTATGTTTGCGAATCGTTTGATCTCGTGGGCAACTGGGGTTTCGTTGCACGACTATGGGTGCTCGTTAAAAGTGCTCCGGAAGGATGTGGCGAAGAGTATTCGGCTATACGGAGAGATGCACCGGTTTATCCCGGCTCTTGCGGCGGAGTTTGGTGCACGGATCGCTGAGGTGCCCGTCAATCACCGAGCGAGGATTCACGGAACGTCAAAATACGGAATCTCTCGGACGATACGGGTGGTGCTCGACCTGCTGACGGTGAAGTTTCTGCTCGGCTATTCAAAGCGGCCTATCCACCTTTTTGGGTCGCTCGGACTGCTCGCCGGGGGGAGTGGCTTTCTGATCCTTGCGTGGATGACGGTAGAGAAGCTCTTTTTTCAGATGCCGCTGGCGCAACGCCCGCTGCTCTTGCTCGGGGTGTTGCTCCTCATCCTTGGAGTGCAGTTTCTGGTGTTCGGTCTCCTCGCTGAGGTGCTCACCCGGACCTACCACGAGTCTCAGGAGAAGCCGATCTACAACGTTCGGCGAATTCGACGGTTTCTGCCGGAGTCTGATCACCCTCCTCGATCATTTTCTCGAGGGGGAAAGGTCGGAAGTTCCTCGTAGGAGCGCAGATGTCTCACCGGTTACAGATCTGTTTTGATGCCAGGAAGTGGCGAGATGGGGGGATCGGAGTCTATATCCGAAACCTGATCTATGGCCTGCTCCACCAACGGGTTCACCTGACCTTACTCACCCATGATCCGGAGGCGTTGACGAAAGCGGTGCAGTATTCCCCGCGGAGGATTATTGGCGATCCCACCGAACAGGGCGTCAACGCTTTCCGGGGACAGCTAACGGTGAAGGAGGTTTCGGCTCGTCCGTTTTCGATGCAGGAGCTCTTCTCCTTTCGGCAGGAGGTCAACTGGGAGCAGTACGATGTTTTTCATACGCCGAATTACCTCCTTCCGTTTCGTATTCCGTGTCCCTCGCTGGTAACGGTTCATGATCTGATCCACCTTTTTCACCCGGAGCGGGCCTTTTATCCATTTGCGGCAGCGCCCTTACTGTACTCTTCGCTTCTTCGAGCAGAAGGGGTGGTGTGTGTGAGTGACGCAACCCGCCGAGAGTTGCTCCGGTTGTTGCCGTTCGGAGCTCGGATCCGAAATAAGACCTCGGTGATTCCAAACGCCCTGTGCCGGAGCTTTTCAGAACGGAAGGGGCAGCCAGATCTCTTGCGGAGTCGTTTTCAGCTGACCTCCCCCTACTTTCTCAGCGTGCTGTCGACGGTAAAGCCGCATAAGGGGGTGAGCGATCTTCTCGATGCTTTTCGAGTATTGGAGGGTGGTAAGCGCAAGGGGAAGCGGAAGGTGCCCCAACTGGTCCTCGTTGGCCAGGGAACCGAGAGTATGTTGGAAGTGGAGAAGCTTCTCCGATCGGCGGATGAGCTCAAGGGGGTGCGGTTATTAGGGGCGGTTTCTGATCACGAGCTCTATCAGCTCTATCGATATGCTCGCGCCCTGATCGTGCCTTCGTTTCGAGAGGGGTTCTGTTTGCCGGTTATAGAGGCGCAGTCGGTTGGTACTCCGGTTATCGCCCGACCAATCCCAGCGGTGATCGAGAATATCTCTCCCCGAGATCTGATCTGTGAGGATTTTTCTCTTCCGGCCCTCGTGGATGGAGTCGAGCGGTTTCTTGAGTTGGAGGGTGATCGAGGACGGGAGCGTGAGGAAGCACGGTGTGATCTCGCTGGTACGGATGAAGAGCAGACTGCCCGGTGGCAAGCCGCTTTCCGGAAACGGGTGGACCCGGTGCTGCTCGGTGAGCGACTGTATGAGGTGTACTGTCGGGTTGCGGGACGGGAAGGAGAGCTGCTCTCGGGTGATTTCTCGAAGCCCGGAGAGCCCGTTCGCACGAGAGAGGTGGCGTGAAGGTTGCGCTCATACACGATTGGATTACTGGGATGCGGGGCGGAGAGCGGTGTCTTGAGGCCTTCCTGCGGTTGTATCCTGAGGCGGATATCTACACCCTCGTTCATGAGCCGGGAACGACGACGGAAGAGATCGATGCTCGGGTGCGTGGGACTTCGTTGTTGCAACGTTTCCCCCGCTTGCGAAAACGGTATCGCCTTTTCTTACCTCTTTTTCCGGTCCTGGCCCGCTCGGTGGTGGTGCGGGATTACGATCTCGTCATCTCGCTCAGCCATGCCGCCGCGAAGAATGTTCGGATAGAACGGTGCGGCTACCATATCTGCTACTGCTTTACTCCGATGCGGTATATCTGGGATATGGCCCCCGTGTATCTCGGTCGGTGGCTGTCGTTTCTGCTCTCACCGCTACTTTTCCTTCTCCAGCGGTGGGACCGTCGAGGGGCAACGCAGGTAGATCACTTCGTTGCGATCAGCCGGTTTGTTGCGTCTCGGATACGGAAGTATTACGGGCGCCCTTCCTCGGTGGTGTATCCTCCCGTTGATGATCAGTGGGGAGCTCTTCCAGAGCGTGCTCAACCTTCGGGGTGGGATGCGAGTCACGCCTTTCTCTACGCCGGCGCTTTTGTGCCGTACAAGGGAGTGGAGCACATCATCGCGGCTTTCAATGAGCTGAAGCTTCCGTTGTGGTGTGTGGGTTCTGGGCCGTTGCGGGCGGGGCTGGAGGCGCAGGCCGGTGATCATATCGAGTTTTTTAGCGGGCTCTCTGATGCTGAACTCGGTGAGGTGTATCGGAGTGCGAGGGCATTGGTGTTTCCGGCACGGGAAGACTTTGGAATCATCCCCATTGAGGCGTTGCTCAGTGGGACTCCAGTGATCGCGGGGTATCACGGAGCTACCCGAGAGTCCCTTCCCGGACTGCGGTCGTGGCTCGGCGAGCAGTGGGATCGAGAGCGACATGCGGCGGTGTTTTTTCGCGCGCTCTCCTCGCTTGAGGAGCGGACACTCTCAGACGCCGAGACTCGGAAGGCGCTTCAGTCGAGAGTGGCGGGGGCGGTTCGAGAGTTCTTGAAGGTTGAGGATCAGGTGGATCCGGAAGTTGCCCGTCGGGCGGGGCGACGATTTTCGTTGCAGGCCTTTGAGGATGGTTGGAGGCAGGTGCTCGGAGATCTCGGGCGTTCGGAGCTGTGCAGCAGGGCGGCTCGAGATGGTGATTCTTCGGGAGACCGAACGACGGAACCTTCTTCCCTGAGAGCTGGAGGGATGTGATGCTGAAGCAGAAGCGCCAGCTCTTTGAACTGTTCTTCGTTGCGGCAGATCTCTTTGCGGTCTCGTGTGCCTGGCTGCTCGCCTACTGGGTCCGCTTTCAGTCGGGAGTTGTTCCGATCGACAAGGGGATCCCCTCGCTTGATAACTACCTGACGATGATGCTCTTCATCTGGCTTATCTGGGCCTATGTGTTCCGGAAGATGGGGCTTTACCGACCGATGCGGGGAGTGCGACGGATTCGAGAGATCTGGCTTCTGCTGAACGCGAATGCACTCGCGATTCTTCTCCTCCTCTCACTGACCTATCTCCTTCGAGAGAAGAGTGTGCCCTTTTCGCGACTGGTGTTTGTTTACTTCGGGGTTTTTGCCACGGCTTTTACCCTGGCGCAGCGCTCGGTGGTGAGGACTCTGCTTCGAGAGGTTCGAAGGCAGGGCTATAACCTCCGGTATCTCCTGATCGTGGGTGCGGGGAAGGTGGCGGGGGATATCGCCAGCCGGATGAGGCTGCACCGTGAGCTTGGTCTTCAGCTGGTGGGGTGCCTCTCAAAAGATGGCGAGAAGCGTCGCGGTCCCCAGGGGATTCCGGTCGTGGGGGCGTATGATGAGCTCGGCTCGATTCTCGAGAGGATGGATATCGACCAGGTGATGGTGTGTCTTCCCCTCGAAGATAATGTGTTGCTTCCCTCCATCATGGAGCAGATCGGAGACTCTCTCGTGGATGTTCGGATCGTTCCTGATATCTATCAGTTCGTGACGCTCGGGGGAGAGATTGAGGAGTTCGAGGGGCTTCCGGTGATTAATCTGCGCTCCACGCAACTTGATGGGTTTAACCTGATCGCGAAACGGGCGTTTGACCTGGTTGCTGGGAGTATATTGCTCGTGCTCTTCGCGCCGCTGCTCTTGTTGCTGACGATCTTGGTGAGGCTCTCTTCGCGTGGGCCGGTGCTCTTTCGGCAGGAACGGGTGAGTGTTGATGGCTCGCGGTTCCATATCTTGAAGTTTCGCACGATGAGAACTGATGCGGAGTCTGCTGGCCCTGGATGGACGAAGGAGGGGGATAGTCGGGTAACCGCGATCGGAGCATTTCTTCGAAAGTGGAGTCTCGATGAGCTTCCCCAACTCGTGAATGTGATCCGAGGCGATATGTCTATCGTCGGTCCTCGGCCAGAACGGCCGGTATACATCAAGGAATTTCGACAACGGATCCCCCGGTATATGCTTCGTCATAAGGTTCCGGCCGGGATCACCGGGTGGGCTCAGATTAATGGATGGCGTGGAGATACCTCGATCGATAAACGGATTGAGTGCGACCTCTACTACATCGAGAATTGGTCCCTACTCCTCGACCTGAAGATCCTCTTCATGACCATTTTTCGCGGATTTCGGAATCGGAACGCCTATTAAACCCCAGCGTTGCATAAAAATTTGCCCGTAGACTGCTTTGCTACCACAATAGCAGCACATCTTGAAACTTTGATCGAGTTTTTAGACCTCACTGTACGTGCAGT
>JALEGQ010000160.1 GCA_022763385.1 bacterium | reverse complement strand
TCCAGGAGCACTGTACCCACCAGCGCCTCATACGCAAAATGACTTTACCCCCGAGATAAGCCGCGTTTAGCAGGACAAACCTGCTTCACCGACGGCTGCTCGCCCATACTTTTACCAGGAAGTTCCCGCTTCCGACGGAGGGGTGTATCTTCCGACCCGAAATAGCTTAAAAACAGCTCGTAAAACTTCCCCCTTTCCAAACGGAAGACATCGAGATCGAAGGGAAATCCGATCGAAACCCAGAATGACAGGAAAATGACAGGAAAAATTTTTCGAGAACCTCCCCTGGTGGGACGCACCAGGGGGGAAGGGGATCCTCCTAGTGGGACGCACGAGGAGGATGGCCAATTTTCTACCAGAGGTCTCCGATAGCAATCGAGTCGGCCTTTTTCTTTGGGCAATCTGAACACTCAATTTTCCGACTACCGTTCATACGTGCTTTGATCGCGAAGGTGCAATCAACCATGCAGTAGCTTGGCATACTTCGGTCACCATTACGACTTGGGAAGCCTGGTCGTACTTGTGAAGATTCTAGCTCGCTTGATACGGAGGTTTTTACGGAACACGCCGTGCTGTCAGTGCGCTCTGGTTGACAGTGGATGCTGTCGTCATAGTCGGAGTTATCTAGGTCGCACTGGCTCTTCTCGTTTTCTGGGTCGCAGTAGACGTTGTTCTCTTTGTCATCAAGTGCTTTATCACACGCTGCGATGAGCTCCGCCTCAGCTTTTTCTTCGTTGAAGAGGCCTTCAGCTGCACACGCTGCTTCAATATCTGCTTGGGGGATGTCTTGGCATTTTACGAGGCTTGGGGGGAACGCAATCTTCGTTTCGAACGTTATCTTTGTTTCGAGCGCTCTTCGGCTGGCAACCAGGGTTTTCTTTCCTCCGCAGGGGATATTGATCTCAGATGAATCGGACCCTGAAAATTCAAGAACTCCCATCTCGATGAGCTCATTCAATTCGTCAAAAGAGAGAAAGTTCTCGGACTCAGCGAAGGCGCTCGGGACGCAAGTAGAGAGCAAGAAAGTAAGGCAGATCGTTAGCTTCAGTAAAATCCTCATGGGGAAACCTCTCACAAAAAATGTTTATCACTGAAAGTTATGGTCACTTAGCTGAAGATGACTCATAAACTCTTGCAAAAGTTGAGAGGTCTTGGCGAATTGATTTGCTAGTTGCCATGCACTACCGTATTGCTCTAACTGCCTGTAATTATTGATTCTCGGGAGAGGGCTGTTCGAGGAGGTCCCGAAAGTGGTCTCCTCGTTCTTCGTAGTTGCGATAGAGGTGGTAGCTGGCGGCGGCGGGGGAGAAGAGGCAGGTGGTGCCTGGGGGGGTGATTTTGTGGGCGAGGGCGACGGCGGTTTTGAGGTCGGGGCAGTGGTGAAATCGAGTTGGTGAGGGGCTCCTGGCGGTGAGCTCTCGGTGGAGCTGGTCTCCGGTATCGGGGATGCAGATGACTTGGAGGTTCTCCTCTTGGAGGAGGTGGTCTCGGAGCGGGGTGAGGTCGATGCCTCGATCAAATCCGCCGACGATAAGGGTTGCGGTGTGAGGAAAGGCTTCGAGCGCTCCGATGGTCGCTTTCGGGATGGTGGCAGCAGAGTCGTTGATGAAGCGGACGCCGTTCCTGCTCCCGACCTCTTCAATGCGGTGAGGTGCAAGGGTGAAGCGTTGAAGTCTTTCTGAGATAAGTTTTCGAGGAATTCCCCTCTCTTCAGCAACACGGAGAGCAAAGAGGGCGTTCATCCGGTGATAGGGGGCAGCGAGTTGCGGCGGGAGCTGATAGTCGAGGTGAAGGGCGTCTTCTTTCGAGAGCCAGGTGATCTCTCGAGAACCGAGCTGCTCTCCTCCTAGCTCCTGGAGCGTTTCGTTGATGAAGGCTCGGCCTCTTCCCTGGAGGATCTGACACTTTGCTGCTTGATACTCTTTAAAGCTTCCGTAGTACTCGAGATGTTCTTCATAGAGGTTGAGAAAAAGGGAGCAGGTCGGACTCGAGCGGATGTGGTGGAGTTGATGGCTGGAGAGCTCAAGAATAACGAGGTCCTCGTTTTGGATCGCATCGAGCATGGAGAAGATCGGAATGCCGATGTTTCCAGCGAGGTGAACTCGTTGCTCTCCAGCAGAGAGGAGTGAGAAGAGGAGTTGGCTCGTGGTGGTTTTTCCTTTTGTCCCGGTGATTCCGATGGTTTCCCCCTCAAAGTACTTCAGAAAGAGCTCTATCTGGCTCGTGAGTCGCTCACGTTCTTGCTTCCAGAGTGCTTGTGAGAGGGGGATCCCCGGTGATTTCAAGACGATATCGTACTCAGCGAGGGCATCGAGATAGTGCTCTCCTGTATGTCGGGTGATCTCTTCTTCGATATCATCCTTCGGATCTGGAATGGGAGAGAGTCGGAGATCTGCAACACCAATCTGGTGGGGCGGAACCTTCATGTCACGGAGTAGGGCAAGTGAGGAAGCACCCTCCCTCCCATATCCGAGGAGGAGAATTCTCTTCCCGGAGAGATGCTCTCGAAGCTTTTCTTTCACCTGGCACGCACCTCTCTGGAGTTCGAAGGGGTAGGGGGGTGCCAGCGATGGGTCTGTTCTCGAAGGGTTTCCTCGTAGTGGGATGGCAACTGGTGCTCGTTATTCCACTCCCCGAGGAGGGTACGGAGTGATGTCGCACGGGAGAGCTCCTCCTGGAGTTCACCGCTCTGAGCCGAAAGGAGGGGGTAGGGCTCCTCTCGTTCGAGGAGCGCTGCGGCGAGGGCGAGTGACTCTTCGTGGGTTCCCACGCACTCAAACGGTTTGGTGCGGGTGGAGAGGCAGAGGTCAAGAAGGTGTTCCGAGAGGGCGGTGTCGTTGAGCGGGATCTTTGGGAAGATCTGCGCCAGAGATTTTTCCTCGAGAAACGGAGCGAGGATCAACGCGGTAAAGAGGCACTTCGGGCAGGTACAGCACCACGAATCGGTGTAGCACCCCACATTGCAGCTTCGAAAGATCGTAAAGTACTGATCACAC
>JALEGQ010000159.1 GCA_022763385.1 bacterium | reverse complement strand
TACAGTGAGGTCTAAAAACTCGCTCAAAGTTTCAAGATGTGCTGCTATTGTGGTAGCAAAGCAGTCTACGGGCAAATTTTTATGCAACGCTGGGGTAGAGTCTCATTTTTTCCCGTGCTTCTTGGAGCGCCGACTCTATCTCTATGGAATCGAGAAAAGCTCGAAACCTCTCCGGCATACCTCTTCGCTTCTCTTCTGGAAAGTTTGGATTCAGGTGTGCCTCCAGACCGGATAAAACTTTGGTTAGCTGCGGCACTGTTGTGGACAAAACACGGTAGAGAGGTCCGTATCCTGGACTGAAAAGATTCGCCTGAAAAAGGTTGCGAGATTGGAGCGTCTGCAGCAGCACGCGAACTTCATCGTGATGCTGCTGTAGTGGGACTTTCCGGTCTGCTCGGTTGGACTGTTTCATTCCTTCAATCGTTGCCATAGCGACGAGGAGCTTTGCCACGAGCTGCATCTGTCGGAGGGAGCAACGCGCCTCAGGAACTTCTCCCGCTTCAAGAGCGCCTTGAATCTTTCTGATCTGGTCGCGAATAAGTTCCACTCCCGCGCGAAACGGACGGATTCTGATGCTCCGGAGGTCTCCTTCCCGGAGTCCCAACCGAAACATCATATTATTTGCTGCCCGTTTTCGAACTGTTGCGTCATGCGAGCGGATGTTTTTTAGCATCGGGTGCTTGGTAATGCACGGAGCACTCTCTTCAACTCTTCGAAGAAAGTTCTCCAACAGTTTCTCTGCTGCACCGATCCGCTGCTCAAAGAGGCTCCGGTTGGTGGTGTTAAAGGGACGGATTTTTTCAGCATCGCGGACGCGGCGTCGCAGATTTTTGAGGGAACCGGAAACTCGCCTGAGATACCCAGGAACATTCTCTCGCCCGAGAGCATCTCGTACCCCATCGAGGAGGTCGATCGCCTGTTTCGCCTCACGTTTGTGCCTGGCAGAGCACCCCCGAACGAGTTGCTTCGCAGTGAGAGCGAGTTGATGTGCCTCGTGACGAAAGTACTCCTTTACATCTTCAGGAGTATCGGCTTTCCAGCACTCCTTTAGGGCGTTCGCAAACCGACCCCACTCAGCGATACACCCACTGAGTGCGATCGTTTCTCGGCCGTATCCTTCCCCCTGGTTTTGAGTCATGCGGTGTGCACTATAGACATCTTGATATACCGCCATCACCCGCTTTCTCGGCAGTCGATCCTGTTTCCCAGAGTGACGACGAAAGAAAACGAGCGAACCGTTCAGGGGATGTGGATGAGAGTCGGATGAGGAGTCTTCTGAAGGAGGCGGAGGTTCGAGAGAGAAGAGGCGGAGTCGACTTCCCTTAAAGTGATGCATATTGCCGAGCAGCGCCTTCAGATCTCTGAGCACCTCCGGGTGTTGAAGCGCGTACGGAACGGGTGGTCTCTCCTCGGTAGGTTCCGGAGCCAGTTGGAGAGAAAAGAGCCGTTCATCTGAGACCAGTGTTGGATCAAGGATGATATTTTCTCGCGTGGGGAGAGGGACTTCATCACCATCAAGTTGGAACTCGATTTTTCCCTCCCGTACTACGACCGGCGGAACCGTGAGGTTCCCGTCGCTCGAAAGAGCTTCCTGTACCCGTTTAAAGAGCGAGTCCTCAAGGGCTTCCCAGATCTTTCGTTGAAGTGCGTTTCCCTTTGCCCCTATGCCCTTCAGTGAGGTGTAGTCAGAGAGAAGACGGACCTCTCCAGAGAGCCCCTCCCGCTGACCAGCAAGAGCCGCCTCCCTCAGCTCATTGAGATACTCCTTTCTCTCCCTTCGGCCTTCAGGAATCGGCAGATCGGAAAAGGGAGTAAAATCGGCATCTCTGGTGGGGTGGACATCCATACAACAACTTCCTTTCGCCAGAGCCCTCAGTATAGCTTGGAAATGAAACGGGAGTCTAAGAACTCCGAGTCCACCTCAGATCCGTACATATTCCCATCGGGAATTGAATAAATGAATGAATAATCTTTTGATTCAAGTATAAATTGCTGCCATGATGCCGGCCATCGACTCCCGTTCAGGTGTTGTAGGAGGGAATACGCGATGATCGATCAGCTTCAGGCTCTTATCACCCTTTCTCAGGAAGGAACCATGTCCCAGGCGGCCGCTCGGCTTGGGGTCACGCAGTCGGCGGTGAGTAAGCGGCTCTCTTCCCTGGAGAAGACGACGGGAAAGCAGATCTTTGAGTTGCAGGGGCGCAAGACGACCCTCACCCCTTTCGGGCTGCACCTCGTGCAGCGTTCCCAACCCCTTATCGCAGAGTTGCGCGATGTCTTTCGCGAGGAGATCGCCGAGACGTGGGGGGTGATCTCGCTCGTGGTTGACCAATCGATCATGATCGCCTGGGGGGCTGATACGTTGTGGCGGGTCTCGGAAAAGCTAAAGAAGGAGTCCACGATCGATATTCGGGTGCAGCGCGGGTTGATCACCACCGAGCTCGTTCGCTCCGGAGAGGCGATGCTCGCGATCTGTCCGGGATACTGTCCGACGGCGGACCTGGAAGGTGATGTTTTTCTTGAAGAGCCGATGGTGATCGTTCCGTCGCGCTTGCAACCGTTTTCTCTCCGAGAGCAGAGGGAGGTCGGAGTAATGACGGTGAAGAAGCACTCAGAGACCTGGCAGGCCATAGAGCCTCGTCTGAAGCGAGAGAGCCGAAAGCACGGCTTCCGCTTGTAGGTTACTACCCGGTTAGAGTCCTTTGCTGGTCTCGTCCAGATGGCTCGGGCCGGGTTTGGTCATAGCCTCGTTCCCATTGGAGTGGCAAAGGCACTCGGACTCACGAAATCAGAACTCGTAGAGTTTCCAATGGGAGGAGTGTGTCGTCCGGTGAGTTTAATCGGAAGGAAGTCAACACTCGCGAAACGACACGTGCAACGGTTTGAACAGCTTTTAACCGAATCTCTCCCGGGAGAGTCATTTCTGTAGCTTAGCTTTCGTGAAGCATATCTTGGAATACCTTATGACACAGATACTCTTTTCTTTCTTTTCCCTCCTCTTTCTTTCGGCTCAGATTGTCTGTGCACAGACGGTGTCGATTCCGCCAGTGGGTCTCGAGCCGTCACCACTTCCAACGGTGGATGGCGAAAACTACGGGGCGCTTGAGGGAACGTTCTCGGTTACCTCTCAGGGGTCGGCCTCGTATACCATCCCGCTGCAGTCGCTTCCGGGTGTCGCGGGTCATCAGCCAAAGCTCTCTCTTTCATACGACTCTACCTCACGGAACGGTTTGATCGGGATAGGGTGGAGCCTCTCTGGGCTCTCTCAGATTACCCGGTGCGAAGCCACCGTGTATCACGACGGAACACGTGATCCCGTTGATTTTGATGAGCTGGATCGCTTCTGTCTCGACGGCCAGCGCCTTCAGGTGATCGCTGGCGGCTATGGGGCGGCGAATTCGGAGTACCGTACGGAGAACGACACCTTCTCTCGGGTAATCGCCTACGGCGACACCGGAGCTGGGCCAGAGTGGTTTCGGGTGTGGACGAAATCAGGAAAGATCTTTGACTATGGCGCAACTGAGGACGCTACGCTTCAGAAGGCGGGAACCTCGCACCGCCTCTTCTGGAGGGTGAACCAGATCGCCGATCGGGCCGGGAACCTCATCCTCATAGAGTATGAAACCGACCAGGAGCAGGGAGAAAATCGTATCTCTTCTCTCCGTTACGTCACCCGGGACCCCGGTGCAAGCGCGGCAGCGCATATTCGGTTTCTCTACGAGGATCGTACAGACGAGATCGTTCGTTATGTCGGTGGTACAAAGTTCTCCCTCTCAAAACGTCTCGCACAGATCGAGATCGCCGACCATGAGGGAGCACTCCTGACCTACCGGCTGCAGTACGAGCTCGGACCGGTCACACGCGTCTCACGACTTCAACAGGTGACGCTCTGTAATGCCGAGATGGAGTGCCTGCTCCCCACCCGTTTTCAGTGGAGTAATAAGGATCTTTCATTCGGCGTGAACGAGCCGTGGTGGGATTCAAGTAGGGTTTGGGGAGCTCATGGAACGAGGGTGAGCGCGGTTTCTCTGAACGATCGGCATGAAGAGTACGTTGATTTTAATCGTGACGGATATCTGGATCGGGTCTGGTACCCGCAAACGGTCACCCCTCATGACTACGAGGGAAGGCTTTCCATCGTATACTCGGATGGAACTCGATTTCAGAATCACCAGTTTCTTACCCCGACACCCAGTAATAATGATGCCTATGCCACGGTGTATTCTCAAAACGGCGCTTTCGAATTTTTTGGTGATCTGAATCGAGATCAGGTACCTGATTATCTGTGGAGTTCGCTTCCGAACGGCCGCAGTGGTGGTGGATGGTTTCGAGCGCTTGGTGCTCCCGATGAGCTTCAGATTGTCCGTGATTATGCCCTTCCAGATTTTGCGTCGAGCAACACAGAGTCTTCCTCCTCTATTCTTGCTGATGTGAACGGTGATGGAAGAGACGACTACCTCTGGACCAAATGGGCATACGATACGGTGGAGGTATTTCTCTCTCGAGGAAGTGATTTCGAGCCCAAGCAACGGTGGCTCGTACGGGGTGGAGGGCACGATTGGGTGCGCTCTCACCACAATGCGAACGAGTACTTTGTGGATATGAATGGCGACGGGAAGGTTGATCGTGCCTGGATTCCACAGGATCGCCAGGAGATGTGGGTGGTCCTCTCCAATGGTACCGGTTTTGATTCCTCGCAGCGGTGGCTCGCGGCTGCTGATGTGCCCCACGGTATTGTTCGGAGTGCCCGTGGATACGGACGGTTCGTCGATCTCAATGGAGATGGTCTGCCAGATTACGTCTATACCCCGGAAGGAAGGGAGGAGGTGCTCGTTTCCCTCAATACGGGGACTCATCTGGCTCCTGCGACCGAGTGGCTCTCACCTCAAGATACCTTTGGGCACGGAACCCTCGGGGATCGGAAGGCGCTGCAGTACGTCGACGTGACCGGTGATGGCCTGCTGGATCGGATCTGGTATCCCGCGGTAAACGGCAGCTCTCGATACCTTGTCGCGAAGTCTGATGGTCATCGTTTTCGAGATACAGAGGTGTTCGCGTTGCCTCCGTCTCCAGGGCCACTCCGGTTGCTCGACGTAAACGGTGATGGTGTTCCAGATCAGGTTTCTGCCGACGCCCAGGTAGCCCTCGCACGGGGAGCGAATCCAGACCGGCTGATCGCCATCGTTGATGGCTCGGAGTACTCCATCTCGATTGAATACAAGCCGCTCAGTGACTCAAGCGTATATCGTCGAGCAGATGATGCGGTGTATCCGATCCGTGATGTTATCGATTCATCGTATATCGTCTCTGCTACCGAGATGGATTCTGGTCTCGGCGCTCCCGGGTCTCAATCCACCCGACGGGAGTACTTCTATGAGGGATTAAAGGAGCACCTTGAGGGACAGGGGGTGTGTGGGTTTGCGCGTATGGAGGAACGTGATCTCGCCACTGGTCGGGTAAAGGAGACCCTCTTTCGTCAAGACTTCCCCCTGAAAGGGCTGCCCCGTCAGGTGACGGTTCGTCTCGCTGATGATCGATTGGTAAGTCGAGAACGGTTTGAGTACGAGGTGATCACTCTCGGTGCAAACCGGTACTTTACGCCGAAGAAACGAGTGGTCGCAGAGAGCTTTGAGCGTGATGGCTCGTTGACTCAATCAGAGACCCGAGAGTGGGATTACGATCACTACGGCAATATCCTTGAAGAGGAGACCACCTGGGACGATGGATGGCGAGAGAAGATCGAGAATCGCTACGAAGAGAACGAGTCCGATTGGCTCCTTGGGCAACTCACGCGACAGGTGGTGACAAAGACGGATCCTCTTGCGGTTCAAGAGAGTCGAACAACCGAGTTCGTGCGTCATCCGACCCTTGGATTGGTGAAGGGTGAAATCACCGAACCAGAGAGTCAGAATCTTCGAATGAGGCGGGATTACCGAATCGACTCGGCCGGAAATATCGTACAGGTTTTCGTGTCAGGAAGTGGAATCTCATTTCGGGTGAAAGGGAGGACGTTTTCTCCAGATGGACGGTATCTCACGAGAGAACAGAACGAATTGAACCACGTCGTCGAGTACACGGCAGATCGGTTCGGAAATATCGCGAGTCGGACAGATGTGAACGGGCTGGTGACCCGCTATCGCGCCGATGGGTTTGGGCGCCCCTGGATGACCTACTTTCCAGACGGAACGGTCCAGAGAGAGCTGATACTGAGAGCTCATGGGAGCAGTGCTCCTCCTACGGCACCAGTGGAGGCTGCTTACTACCAGCGGGTGGATCTGTCGGGACGGGCTCCGAGCATCGAATACATTGACCGCAGAGGTCGATCTCTTCAGCGAGAGGAAGTTCGCGGTGAGGGTCGCATCATCACTACCCGAGAGCGCTACGATCTTCGAGGACGGAAGGTCTCCAAGGCGGCCCCCGCCTTTGGAGGAACCGCTGCTCCGACGACCCAGTTCATGCACGATGAGCTTGATCGGGTCACGAGGGTCACCAATCCAGATGGAAACTTCTCTGAATATCACTACCAGCAGCGAACGGTGAGCATCACCGATGCGCAGGGGAATAGAGAGACGCGGAAAAACAACAGTCAGGGAAAGACGATTGAGGTCACCGATGCGCTCTCCAGCACCACGACGTACCGGTATACTCCCTTTGGAGATCTCCGAGAGATCACTGATCCGGATGGGAATACCGTTCGAATCTCTTACGATGAGCGCGGGAATCGAATTGGTCTTCTCGATCCGAACACGGGGGATCGAACCTATCGTTACGATACTCTTGGTAACCTGCGGTATGAGCAGAACGGTGCTGGTGAAGAGCGCTTCTTTGAATACGATTTCCTCAATCGACTCGTAGAGCGTCGTGAACCAGAAGGAACAACTCGTTGGCAATATGATACGGCGAACGGTCGAGGAATCGGACGCATCGCCGGGGTCTTTGCGCCGGGCTCAACAGAGACCTATGGGTATGATGAGCTCTCGCGGTTGGAACAGACCACCACTCGGGTGGGAGGTGAGGCCTTTCGATCCTCTCGAGAATACAACCGAGACGGGCTTATTGGAGTGCTGCACTACCCCGGCGGATGGTCGGTGCGGCACGAGTATGATCCCTTCGGCGAGCTCCGACTCCTTCGGGACGGGGCAACAGGAGACCCCCTCTGGGTCTTGGAGCGGAGGAATGCCCGTCGTCAGATCCTTGAGGAGGTCGCTGGAAACGGGGTAGTCACCGAGCGCCGCTTCGATCGTGATTCGGCAGTGCTGGAACGACTGACCGTTCGAGAGCCGGGGTATGGAGCATTTGTAGATTATGAATACGGATGGGATGAGCTTGCGAACCTCCGAACCCGTGAGGAGCACGTCGGAGGTCAACTTGAGCAGTTCTCATACGACGCGCTTCATCGATTGACAGAGAGTGAGATCGTTGGTGAAACGCCGATCTCCACCCGCTATGATCGACTCGGCAATATCACCTTCCGATCTGATCAGGGAAGCTACTTTTACGATTCTGCTCGGCCACATGCGGTCACGAGGATCGTTGACTCTCAAGGGGGAACACGGCTCTACGGCTACGATTCTAAGGGAAATCGGACCTCCTCTCCAACATCAGCTGTGCGATACACGAGTTTTCAGAAACCCGATCAGATCAGCGGTGATCGCATCGTCCACCTCTCCTATGGTCCCAATCGTTCTCTCCAGCGAGTGCGGGAAGACTCTGCAGCAGGAATCCCCCTTCGAGAGAAGACCTTCATCGGAGACGGATACGAGCGAATTGACGCGGGAGGACAACGAATCCAGCGGTGGTACGTATTTGCCAACAAGCAACGGGTTGCGGTGCGAACCCAGCTCGACTCAGCAATGCCGGTGCTTTCTTACCTACACCGAGACTACCTCGGCTCGGTGATCTCCGTCACTGATGAAGCAGGGCAGGAGGCCGAGTCACAGCACTATACTTCGTGGGGAGAATCGAGTGATGGATTTGCCCTCACGAAGACAGAGCGTGGCTTCGGAGGACATGAAACACTGGCCGTGGATGGATTGATTCATATGGGGGGAAGGGTATACGACCCGGCGCTCGGAAGATTTCTCTCTGCCGATCCCTTTGTGCAGTCCCCACTCAACCTGCAGAGCTTAAACCGGTATAGCTATGCGCTCAACAACCCGCTCGCCTTTACCGACCCGAGTGGATACGGCTGGCTGAGTAGCTTTTTCCGCGGCCTTGTTGGCATGTTGCGAAACCCACATATCTTAGCGGCGGGGCTTGTCGCTGGTGCAGCAGCAGGACCGTGGCTAGCGGGATACCTCACGAGTTTGAACTCTGTCCTCGGAACAACGGTCGTGAACGCCTTTACCCACGGATTTGCCTTTAGCGCGACCACAACAGCGCTTCAGGGGGGATCTGTTGGTGACGTATTGCAGTCTGCCGTCACCGGAGGATTTACTGCAGCTCTTGCGGCAGGGATCAACGACGCCACACTCTCCTCTTCTTGGGCCAAGACCGCGACAAAAAAGATCGGTAAAAACGGAGGAACCCTCTCTCTTGGTGCTCGGATCCGGGGACAGCTCGGACGGATGTTTGCGAAGTCGACCGTGCGCGGAATCTCCACCGCACTTCGGGGTGGAGATATGAAACGAGGCTTCTCGTTTGCATTGATGGAAGAGAGCCTGCAGTGGGGACAGAGCGCGTTCCTTGAAAGCTTAGACGGTATTGAGCCAGATCAGATTGAAGCTGGGATCGGTACTCTTCAGCGGGCAGATGGAAATGCGACCATAAAGGGCCCGGGAGACTATTTCTCACTGAAGGACTCTCTGGGAAGGACTGCGAACAACATCGGCCTCTTTCGCCCATCTCGAAATGGAGTAGAGCTTCCGAGAGGCGAGTGGACCCTTGCAGAAAAACTCTTTGCCGAAGGAGAGCACTTTTCGCAGCTCGTCAATCAGATTCCCGGCATGAACTCGTTCTCAATGGTGCATGACGCCTATGCCGTCAGCTCGGGCCAGGCCATTACCTCACTCTTCGGAGATAACGGCTTCTCGAGCTTTCTTCAGGGAGTCAATAACGTGATCACCATCCCCCCCATGGCAGCAGCCCATTACTCCGCCATGGGCTACACCGATCGCCTCAACCGCGACCGGGCCTATGTGGGTCGGTAACTTTACCGGTTGGGGCGTAGAGCGGCGGGGTTCGCTCGTCCGATCGGTGCGTGGCACTGCTGGATATCGTGTATTTTCAAGGGGATAAGGGGCTGGTAGAGCTATCTCATGTCTTTCAATCTCGAATGTCGGTCAAAGGTGCTGTGGGTTGCAGTGGTGGCGGCAGCCGGTGTTATGGTTCTCCGCCTCTGTCTCGGTGGATTGCGGATCTTTCCGGATAGTCTCTCCTACTTAGAGGCGGCAGAGACGCTGGGCTCTCTTGGGGCTGGTGGGGGGAGTAGTCCTCTCGGCCATTTTCCACCGCTGCTTCCGCTCGCCCTTCTCTTTTTGACGAGCTTTTTCCCGAGTATTGAGAGCTTTTTTCTCCTTAATATCACGAGCCTTTTGCTGAGTGGCGTGCTTCTCTCACTATGGGTTCGTGAGCTTGGTCTCGGAAGGAATGCGGGGCTCTTTGCTGCACTACTCTTCTTTTCACTCCCTCACACCTATGAGGTCTATCGCGCCGCGCTTTCTGAGCCAGTGTTTATCGCGCTGCTCCTGGCATCTCTCCGGTATTTCGTTCGTCAGAAGAATCTCCTTTCTGGGGTCTGCGTCGGACTCACGGTGCTCACGAGGTATGCTGGGGGAGCCTTGCTCATCGCACTCCCCCTCGCTCGTGTTATCGAGGCGAGGGAGAGAGGGCGATTTCACGGGGCGTTAAAGATATGTGTCCCCGCTTTCATACTCCTTCTGCTCTGGATCGCTCTCCTTCAGTTTGGTTTCGACAAGGCTCCTCGGTCTGGAAGAGTGGTGAACACTCCGAATTCCTTTGAGCTGCTCGAGCTCCTGATCAGTGGGGTTACGCGCGAGTGGCTTTCTCTTGGTAGCTCGTTCCTTGAGCAGGTCCTCGGAGGTCTTGTGCTTTTCATTCCAGTGGGAACTCTCTTCTGGAGGCGGTATCTCGTCATTGGAGTATCGTATATCTGCTATTTTGTAGTGATCCTGATCTCTAAGGTGACCGTTGATGCTGAGATACCGCTCAATAATCGAATTTTCTATCCGGCCCTTGTCTTCGGCATCATCCCAAGTGTTGTCGTGTACGCTTCCCGATTCCGTCGATTCGGGAGTGATATCCTATTCTTTGCAACACTCGGAGCTGTCTTCCTCGCAGGAATTCTTTTTGCGGCACCTCCTCCCTCCTCGTCAGTATTTGAAACCACGTACTGGAGGAGCTCTGAAACCGTAGAGTGGCTTCAGCAGGCTCCCGAGCCGAATCATATTTATTCCAACGCGGCGGATTTTCTCTCGTTCTTCAGTGGTTTGGAGGTCTCTCCTCTTCCCAAGCGCTTTGTGGCGAGCACCAGAGCGCCGGTTCCAAACTCTCTCGAAGAATTTGCCGCCCAACTCCACTCCTCAGAGCCGGTATACTTCGTCTTCCACACCTCCTTCCGATTTCGGTGGTACCTCTGGCAAGAAGAGGCCTTAGTGAAATCCCTCCACCTCGAACTCGTCGCCGAAATGAGAGACTCCCGTATCTACCGCCTTCCGAGTTCCGGAAGAACGGCTTCAGTACCTGGCACCAAGTAACCGTTCAGCTTCTTGAGAGGGTCGGTCGGTGGTATAACGGTCCATCAAAGATTCCCTAAAATCGTACGATGGCGAATTGCGACTTTGTTGAACCGAACTCTTCTCCAAGAAGAGCTTCAACAAGGGCGAAGCAGATGGCCTCATCTGAATTCCCTACCTCAAGAAGACTCGTGATGAGCTGGACTACTCCCTGTTTTCTGAAAAGCACGAGAGAAAGCAAGAGGGGAATATCCAGAAGGCGGCTATCATGTTCCTTAAGCTCAGCGACTGAAGCGCAGGGATGTCGAGGATAAAATGCTCCAGAGGCGATCTCTTGCCGATCATTCATAAGCCAGACACCACTGAGGAGCCCTTTTGCCTGAGCGTTCTCTTCAAGCGCGAACATATCTATACCCTGCGACAGAAATGCTTCGGTAAAGCTTACTCTTGGGTCAACGAAAAGGAGAAACTCTTCTGCTTCGTTCTCGATGATACTCAATAATTCCGAAAGGAACGAACGGATTCCAGTAACGTTCTCTTCTGGGGATCTGAGTACTTTCACATTCTGAAAACGAGAGCGGGTAAGCCAAGATTGAAATGTTTGGTTGTTCACAGAGAGCGGGACTATCGAGATTAAAGGATCCACTTTTCCTTCGCGAAACGTCTTTGTGAGGTGAGGTATCTCTTTACGTTGATCGAAGATCGAATCCAGCTCTGCTTGCAAAAAGGCAGTCTCCTCCTCTGCGCTTATTGAACGATCACTCTCGGCCGGTTCAGGGAGTAGAGGGCTGCCCTCCATGAGAAACCCGAGTAGTCGATCAAGTGTGGGGTCCTGGCCTGGAGCGAGCTTCTCAGCATCTTTAAATCGAATGTCGTGATCAAAATGGTTCTTAATGCCAAACGATCTAAACGACACTGATAGCCTACCAATTACAGAGTAGTGAAATCTGTAGAGTCGCCTTAAATCTTCAACCGTTAATTCAGAAGCAGGAGAGAGAAGAGTATCTACGAGTTGTGAAAGCCCCTCATCAGTAAAATCAGTAATGTGGTACGGCAGACCATCTCGGAAACGCCCCGGCAGAAAACTTGCCATCGGAAGACCTCGAGATACTCCCTCCAGTCCGGTTGAACTAAAAAAGGAGATCCCTGCCTGAACATTCCAAAAAAGAGCATAACTACTAAGTTGTTCTGTTGGAAAAATGAACTTTACATTTGGTGGAAGAATCTCAGATAGTTTTAAGATCTCTGTGAGAAATAAACGGTCCGGAAGAGAGCTCGCATTCCCAGCGATGTATGGATGATGCCGCACTACTAAGATGTCATCTCGATCACGAAAAATATCGATCAGCTTCTTTACCACCTCAAGCTGAGTGAGTTCAGTCTTTAGATCATCACAGTATCCAACCTCGTATTCACTCGAAGTAAAGACCGTGAGAACTTTCTTGTCTTCCGGAATGCGAAGCTTGTGACGAACTCCTACATACTCGGTTTGGTAGTTCATGAAAGGCGTAAAATTGAGATCTTTCCCTCCCTCGCGGTTGATGTAGTACTGCTTCATCCTCTCAAGCTGAGGACGAGTAAGGGCGACGTCTTTCCAGATGTCATAGTAATTGAACGTCGGTGCAGTTTCTATCGAACCGTGATTTTCAAAGAGGAAGAAAGTATCCTCTGCATAGCCTCTCTCATGAGTCACTACGGGGATGTTCCGCTCTTTTGCCATCTCGAGTGCAATACGGTACGGAGCGTACCGGCCGTTGAAGACGAGCATCGCAGTCGGTTGATATTGTGAGATAATTCTCTCCAGTGCCCGGTAGGTATTCACTCCGTTGATAAGATACTGTCGGTGGACTTCCTGGACCTTGGGATCTGAAAACCCATCCGAGGTGATTCGAAAAGAGCTTGATATGGAGGAGTTTGTCCACCTTCCGAATGGAATGCCATTGAGCTCCGCAGAGGGGTAATCTTCAGGGGCGAGGGAGTCGACCCACTGCTCTGCCAATGACCAATCCTCGGGCTGTAGGCAATCTCTGAGCTGAAAGGTCGGAACTTGAAAAGGAGTAAAAAATTGGTCGCCAGCAGCCGCACATACTTTACAGTTATGTTCTGCTTTATCACCGTCGTGAACAACAACGTCACAGTACTTGTAAATGCCGTTACAACGCACCATCGCAAATTCAGCACCGCGCAGTCGAGCGGCTAGTCCGACAACTGCATCGAGTTGATTGTGAACAAGGTAGATTCCGAATGGTACGAAAGAGAGAATTTTAGCTTGAGACATATTCCGTAATCTTCATGACCGCATTAATCACTCTTTGAACATGTTCATCTTCCATCGCTGGAAATAGAGGAAGACTTAGGCATGTTGAGTAGTACTGTTCAGCGTGAGGAAACTGGCCGGTCTGGTTCCCATACTTCTCAACATAATACGGTTGTGTATGCACTGGGATGTAGTGAACTTGAGTAAGAATTCCTTCCGCCTTTAACTCTTTATACCATTCAAGACGCGAAGCCCCCTGAATCTGGATAGGATAGATATGGTAACAGGGCATGGTGCCAGAAGGAGTCGGAGGGGTGATGATGGAGTCAAGGCGAGAAAAAGCGTCGTTGTACCTCGCCACAATCTCTCTCCGTCTCTCTATAAAGCTATTGAGTTTTTGTAGTTGAGAAATTCCTAAGGCACACTGAAGATCCGTGATTCGATAATTAAAGCCAAGCCCGATCTGCTCGTAATACCAAGGTCCGTGATTCGCTTTCATCAGTTCGGGGTTGCGGGTGATTCCGTGCGAGCGGTATCTCCTTAGCCGTTCGGCAAGTATCGGATCGTTCGTGGTGACCGCTCCACCTTCACCTGTGGTGATTGTTTTTACGGGGTGAAACGAAAGGATCGCCATATCTGAATGAGCACACTGACCTACTTCATATCTCTGATTATCTACGGAGTAGGTACTGCCAAGGGCATGCGCTGCATCCTCTATGATCTTAAAGTGAAACTTACTTGCCAGTGCTTGTATTTTTTCAGGCGCAGCGGGAATGCCGGCAAAATGAACAGGAATGACGACATCTGGTCGCATTTCTTCACATCGTCTCTCCAGATCTTCGATACTGATACACAGTGAGTTTGGATTGATATCTACGAACGAGGTAGAGCCGCCGCAGTACTCTATACAGTTTGCAGAGGCGACAAAGGTAATTGGAGAAGTAAATCCAGAGAAGCCCTTCGGAAGTTCAAGAGCGAGGCAGGCGAGGTGAAGTGCTGCGGTTCCATTGGCACAAGCTATCGCGAACTTGGCACCGGTTCGTTCGCAGAGAGCTTCCTCAAACCCCTCGACACTTGGCCCGGTAGTGAGGTAGTCACCGTGAAGCGTCTCAACGACGGCATCGACATCAGATTGGTCGATAAGCTGCTTTCCGTAAGGGATAAGTGGTAGGTTCGGATCTCTCATTAACCTTTAGATTCCTGATCTGGGCGCTTCGTCTCTCGCAAAAGACTATCATTCACTTGAAGAGGTGAAACGTCCAGGAATTCATAGACGACATCCCCTCCTTAGCTTTTATGAGTTTTTTCAAGGGGTTAAGCGGGAGTCCCCTTCTCCTCACACACATTTGAGGAGGTATCTCATTTCGTCTAAAAGGCTTGAAGGGGTGTTCAGCGGGATGAGCCCTTCGAGCACCCAGTAGGAGTCTTTCGAGAAAGCGCCAAAAAACGAGGGAGAAATCGAATGACCAGAGTCGTGTGCGAGAAAGTGTGAGCACTCCGCGAGTTCCCCTTCACCATAGTTCGGGGAGGTGGTTGAAGGAACAGAGAAATGGACCTTAGAGATTCGAGAGGAGTGTCTCTCTAAAAAAGAGAGCAGCTCCGACGAGCTTTCAGAGTGTCCTAGCTCTAACCAATGACAGATATCGAACGTCATTTTCAAATTCGGAACTTCGTCAAATAGTGCTTCAAATTCTTCGAGAGATTGAAAGTTGTTCTTGTTCTTATCCATGTTCTCGACGGAAAGAGATATCTCAGGTCGAAGCTCCTCTAGAATCCCTTTCCAACGCTCTGTGAGAGTGTCGTCAGGATGTATCGTAAACTCGCAAATATTCAGATGAGCAGAAATTTCGTTAAGCGTTCTCGCCATCCAGCGGTCTTTCTCTCGTGGCAGATTGTAAAGAGCCGCTAAATGAATGGAGTTGTGAGAAAGACGAAATATCTCCTGTGTTATCTCCGCAGGGAGAAAAGACAGCGCGGCTGGAAGTGCCGGAGCACCATCTGATGAAGTAGAGGCCAACAAAGTCTCTAGTTCTTCATACGGATAGTATATCTCGACTCCAGCGATGCATGGCTCCTTCAGTGCGGAGTTGAGAAAATTACTCATGGCAGCCCGTGTTTGGTGAGCACCCCAGAAGTAGTAGAAGCTCGAGAGGGCAACTATGAGACGTTTCGTCGGAGCTGTGGAGTCAGGATCGGGGACCAAACTGTGAGTTTCCTCTTCTGTTAAGGCAAGGTGTCATCATACCACTCGATGAGATACCGCTAAAGTTGCAAAATGGGAGCCTTTGCTTAGTATACTCGTGACGCTACCATCATTTCTTGAACGAAAAGACCACATTATGAAGGTGATTATCAGAGCTGATGCCTCAACTGAGATAGGTGCTGGGCACGTGATGCGTTGTTTAGCACTTTCTCAAGCTCTTCGTCGCAGTAGCCATACCGTGCATTTTGTGACAAAAACAGAGGACTCGTCTTTTCTTTCAAGGATTCATTCTGAAGTAACCAGCGTGACACTCCTCGATAGCGGCCTCGATCCGGTTCGGGATGCTCAGCAGTCGTTGGAGGAAGTAGAGAAGCATTCGGCTTCTTGGTTCGTTACGGATGGGTATCATTTCGATACCGAGTATCAACGGCTCATCAAATCTTCTGGAGTGAGACTGCTCTCCATTGATGACATCAATGAATTTCACTTCTTAAGCGATATCATTCTGAACCAAAACTGGAATGCTGAGGTCGCCTGTGTGTATTCTCACGAACCTGATGCTCACCTCTTGTTGGGAAGTGTGTACGCACTACTCCGTTCTGAGTACCAGAATTTGGATCACTATGAACGGAGGATAACTCGTGAAGCTTCTAGGGTTTTCGTGACACTTGGAGGCTCGGATCCAAAGAACTGTACTTATAAGGTTCTTACGGCTCTTCATGCACTTCAGAACTCCTCTCTTCAGGTTCGAGTGCTTTTGGGAGCAGCCTTTTCCCATCATGACTCCATCCAGAAACTACAAGAGTCTTTCTCAGGTTCTCTCGAAATACTCCCTTGGGTAGATTCTTTGCGACCACTCATTGAGTGGTGCGATGTCGCAATCTCTTCTGCGGGGAGTACATGTTGGGAGCTTGCTGCCATGCAAACACCGATGATTATCGGGGGATTCGCAGAGAATCAGCGGATTATTGTCGAAGAGCTCCATGAGAAAGGAGCTGCTGAGAGTCTCGGATGGTTTGAAAGTGTATCTGAAGATACGATTGCGAATACCGTTCATGATTTGTTGTCGAATCATGAACGGAGGCACCGTCTTAGCAAACTGTGTGCAAACATATGCGATGGGCAAGGTGCCCAGCGAGTTGTAGCAGAGATGGAAGGCATCGGAGCAACTACTTCTTAATCTTTACCGCTATCTGCCCCACGACCTTAATCCAGTCGGCTTTTGGTACGGCTTCGTTAAAGAGAAGCACCTCATCTACGTAGTCACCGAGGTAGCGTAGATACCATTCCAGTCTGGTAACGTTCGCTCGGGCAATCTCACTCACTCCATCGGTGTAGGCCATGCAATCGTCTGAAGCAAAGATACCCCCAGGGCGAAGCACCCTGACGCATTCATCAATAGCCTTTCGGAGATCATAGGACTTATTGAAGGTGTTTCGTTGATAAACGAGTCCGAAGGTGTTGTCCTCAAACGGCATATCGTGCATATCACCGACCTCTACAAGCTCTGAGTCATTGGAGAAGAGATCGAGCCCAATGGTGCCTCGTAGCCCGATGGTCTCTCGAAAATAGGTGATCTCGCTCGCCCACCGAGGGCCGATCGTCATCGCTGGTTCTTCAGCGGTAACGAGTCCATCACGAATCCACTGTTGCATTCGAGAGGTCCAGACATCTCCCGTTTCAGGTCGACCAAGTTCGGTGAACTCGAACTGCTGATTCCCGCCACTTTGAAGTGAATACTCAATCTGGAGCTTGTTCACCTTATCCACCGAGTCTTTAACGGTAACGCCCTCAGCATCTCCCCATATTGCTACCTGATCATACCGCTGCTCGGTCTTTGTGCTCGTAGTAGCCCGTCGTCCTCGAAACTCCTCCTCGCGAATTCCAAGCTCCCTCAGCGCTGGTGCGAGAGCAGATAAGGGAGTATCGGGTGAAAGCTGTAATACGCTCTTTAACTGGGCAAGTATCATCTGTTCATAAGCACCGCCACCAGATCCATCCTCCTGAAACCCATGCATCTCCCTCAAGATCTGAGGAAGTGTATCGATGTAGGAGAAATCGAACTGCTCCAAGAAGCAGTCATCAACAGCAATGAGCATCTTTAGGAGATTATGAGCCTTTGCGCATCTCTCTAACTGATCGTGTTTCGGATGAGACGAAAGGAGCTGTGAAATACGTCCCGAAGTTCCATAACTCATAGTAGGTATTCCTTTCTGTTTAACAGGAGCAGAATGTCCAAAGGGCACATCGCATTCTGGTTTAAAATGTTTGCTATAATACTCGACGAGAGCTTTTCTTCTTTCTTTCTGAATATCTAAGTTGTAGTAAATGGGAGGAAGACTGTGTTCAAGGTCGAAGGTTCGTGTTTCAGAATTAAAATTCATCGTGAGCTCAATAAATGAGGCGTGGTCACAGAAAGCTTCACAGTGAACAAAACCGTGCTTGTTCGTAACCGAAAGAGGATCGATATCCAATTTCGTGAGAGCTGCTTTGATATCTACATATCGTAGTCCACCTCGGGGTACCTCCTCATGCCAGTACGCTATTTCCTCTCCGCTTTCAGCTCTTAACTTAAAATGTACAGTAGCTTTCTTCTCAACCGGTGGGTTCTCATCTGGAGAATAGAAGAGCAAAAGGAAAGCAGTATTTCTCTGCTCTGAAAGGAATATTTTAGGCGCTACCAGCAAAAACGAGTAGGTAGAAGCGAAGAGAGCGCTGTTCATTGGCACGGTTTGATACAGCACTCCGGAGGAAAAACCTGTCTCTGGATCAAAGTGTTCGATATAGTGATCTTGTTTTCCAAGTCGCGTAAAGCAGTCAGCAGGCTCTAGCTCAATTGGCTCCTCTGTAGACACAAACTGTGTGGGGATGAAGAAGAAATTGAAAATCCGCTCTTCGGATGACTTCTCTCCAGTGAGATAGCGTTCCAAATCGGAGAGATTAAAAAATTCCGATTCTTGATCTCGTATGAGGGCGATACTACTACTCTCAGAGAGCTTCTCTCCATTTCCATCAAAGAGTTCTACTCCGACACGGCAATCTTCACCGGTTTTGTTGTTCAGCGTTGCTCGTGATTCAAGCCCGAACCAACGAGCGGTTGAGCAGAAAAAGGTGTGAATTCGATTCTTTGAGATCTTCATAGTGAAATCTATCCGTGACTCATACTAAATCTATTGTTGTCATATTCACGCATGATGAGAGCCTTTCCGTTCGGGCTCGGAAGTTTGTCAGTTTTTAGAGAAAGTACTTTGGGAAGTTGGCCTCGGTTCTCAAGTGTAAATTCAACATAATTTGCGGAAATGGGCGCTATTGTGGTGCCTTCTGTCGCGACTACCTCATCACCATGAAAGTCACTGAGGGAGTAGTGTATGTCGGCGGTAAGCTTTGAGTGATTCGCGTGGTAGATACGAAGGGACTTTAGGCCCTCTGTAGAGATTCCTTGGCAGCTCCTCCAGGCGTTCCCCTGAGTTTCCTGCCCTACCGTTGATTGTGGGTGAATGATCGCCATCGCCTGATTTTCTCTATTGAGATAGTAGGTAAAGAAATGAGTGTTGCCGACACCAAAGTCACAGGTGGCCATGCCGTAACGGCACTCGTTTTGACCGAGGAGGTCTCCCACATGGAGTGACGCCGAGCCGTGAGGGGCAACCTCGTGCATGCCGTTGTAAATCACCTCTCCTGAGTCGTTGTGGAGCTGAACGTTCATCTGCAACGTTCTTGCCTCTTCGGGGCAAAAAAACGATGGATAATTGTTTATACAGAGGTACGTGGTGACCTTGTCATCATTGACAAATATCTGACCGATGCGACCTGACATTGATTATTCCTTTCGATAAAAAGCTCACCGCACCAACTCAAAACTTATCGGAGTGCCTTTCTTGAGATCTTGAGATGCTCTTCTCCCCCAAACCACTTCACTATACTTGGGGGGAAGCCCGGTTCCGGGGCGAATGATTCTTACATTTTGTGGTGTTAGCTCCTCTCCCTCGCTTATATCTACGGCAGCGAAAAGTGAGCGGCGAAAGCACGTACTCTTCTTTTCCTTCTCCGTCAATCCATAGTGAATAGTTCCGAGCGCTTGCCAAGCTCGTTCACTTTCTTCTACAAGAGCTCGCATCTCGGGTGGTTCGAGAGAGAAAGCTGCATCCGGACCACCATCACTTCGGGCAAGTGTAAAGTGCTTTTCGATGATTCTTGCGCCGAGCGCCACTGAGGCAACAGGAACTCCGATGCCGAGGGTGTGATCTGAAAGTCCGACTACTACGTCAAAGAGCTCGCGAAGGTGAGGAATAGTAACGATGTTTGAGTCGGTTGGGGTTGCGGGATAGGTACTGGTGCACTTCAAAATAACGATCTGATCATTACCACAACCTCTTATGGTCTCAACAGCCTCTGCGATCTCAGATACTGTTGCCATTCCGTTGGAGATAATGATTGGTTTGCCAGTAGCGGCTACCTTTCGTATGAGGGGTAAATCTGTATTTTCGAAAGAAGCAATTTTGTAGAACGGAACATTGAGTTCTTCCAAGAAATCGACTGAAGTGTGATCAAATGGAGTGCTGAAGCAGGCGATACCTTTTTCTTTACATCGGTTAAAGATCTGCTTGTGCCACTCCCACGGGGTATGTGCTTCTTGATAGAGTTCGTACAGTCTTCGTCCACTCCATAGACTGTTTTTGTCAGTGATAAGAAATTCTTCACTATCGCAGTCAAGAGTCATCGTATCAGCGGTATAGGTTTGGAGCTTTACCGCGTGACAGCCAGCTTCTACCGCTGCATCGATGATATCAAATGCTCGCTCAATTGACTGATTATGATTCCCTGACATCTCAGCTATTACATAGGGGGGATGTTGATCGCCCACCAAAACATCTCCCAACCTAACTGACCGATCTGACATGTTAATTCCTCAGCAAGTGCTATGGCTATTCAGCTTCCTACCGTGACTGATGATTCGCTACGGTGTCATCCCACTTTGTGGAGTCATTGCCGCAGTAATCTCTGTAGAATCTCTCAAGTTTGTCCCAAACCCGGACACTCGCGTTTCCATCGCAAGTTCCTAAGTATCTTTCATAGAACTCTTTTCGAGCATCTACCGATGCTGCATCATCAACCTTGGTTCGCGCGTTGAGTATTAGTTGAAAGAGATCATAAGAACTTTTGGCGACTCGGACGGCCTTCTTCTCATTGTGGAATTCCATAAGTCCGTCCTCAGATTGAATAACCGGGTCTGTCCAGTGGGTATAGATCACCTCTTTCCCTGCTATCATCCCTTCGAAGAGCCCCGTTGTCTGAAAGCCGACGAGGATGTCACTGTTCGCGATCAGGTAACGTGAATCAGCATTTGGGTCGATGAGGAATATAGATCTGCCAATTCGGTCGCCTGCTCCGCGAGACTGTAGATCTTCAATGTACCCAGAAGGGTCCTGTTGAGGATGAGGCTTGATAATTACCGTGTAGCCGTTATCTGCTATCCGAAAAAGAGCATCTTCAGTTTCATCTCGAAGCTGTCGCCAGGGACCATCCGAAGGGCCCTTGGAGATCTCAGTAGCATAGTAGGTGGAGAGGTCTTCTGGAGCATACGTATTCAGGTTGTAACTGAGGAAGAGAACGACTTTCTTGTTGTAGTCAAAGCTTGCATTCAACTGAGACCAGCTGGGAACCTGTTCAGGATGGTGATAAACATCGAAACGTGGCTGACCAGTTACTTCTATCTTTTCCTCTACTCCTCCTGAGTCAATCCAGAATTGTTGCTGCTTATCGCAGCACACAAACATATGATCGCACATGACTGGCAAGAGTCGCTTTACCTCTGCAGCATGAGTTTTGATCGCGTTGGGTGCTACAGCGGTCTCTTTTTGTAGCACTACCGTTGGAACTCCTTGTTCTTGTCCTACTCGAATAAAGTCACGCAGATAGAAGAACGTATCTGATGGTGAAATAAAGAGATCAAAGGGAAAGTTCTCGTGAAGTGACGCAAAGAGCTGAGCTGAAACATCAGCCCACTGCTCTCGTTGAGATTCAAATTCCGGGAGGAAGGCGTTCTCCAATCCTTTGAAAGCCAATTTAGGAAAGACCTGGTTTGCCTGAAGGCTAATCTGAGAGTAGTCAACCGTACGAATTTCGTGACCACGATCTTTCGCCGCCTCCATCATCGCTCTTATGTCTTGGTGGAAGAAGTGATCAAAAAATAGAATTTTCATGATGCTTTATTCTGTGAATGCTCCATCTTTGCCTCATCCCCTTGCAGCCACGATTTGGCTGCAAGGGTGGCAAAGCTCTACAGGGTTAAGATGCCTCGAGGATTCGTCGAGGTTCATCCATCGTGAGCCTTGGATAAGGATCTAAGTATTTAAAAACACCCAATAAAATGTTAAATCGTGTTCTTGAGGATAGGCGTATATGAGCCGTACGGTCGATGGTATACCGTTAGCGGTGTGACGATTGAGCAAAGGATACCTTCGCATGGCCCCTTCCTTTATTTATGGTGCGTACCGACCTTGGAATATCGAACTCTATCACGAGCAGCTTGCCGCCCTTCCAAATAGGTCCGAGCTATTCACCCAAAAAGATGAGCTCACGGTAGACCGCTTGAATGAATTTAAGCCAGACTTCGTGTTCTTGCCGGATTGGTCTTGGATTGTGCCAGAGGAGATCTTCTCTCAGTTCATGTGTATAGTTTTTCACGCTGCGCCACTTCCAAGGTATCGGGGAGGGAGCCCTCTTCAAAATCAGATTATTCGAGGAGAAACTGAGACAAAGTTTACCGCCTTTATTATGGACGGTGGCGTTGATACCGGGGACATCATACTGCAGCGGGATCTCAGCTTACGGGGGCACTTAAGCGACATTTTTGAGCGAATGACCGCTCTTACCGGAGAGATGATTCAAGAAATACTTCAAGGAGGATGGAACGCGATCCCCCAAACTGGTGAGGCTACTTCATTTAAAAGAAGAAAGCCCGCAGAGAGTGAGCTTTGCGAGGAAGATTTTCATAAACCGAATGAGTATCTTTATAACTTCATCCGGATGCTCGAGGATCCCTATCCGAATGCATGGCTAAAGATAGGCGAGAAGAAGATTCTTTTTAAAGAAGCGGAAATAGACGATACTACGGGGAACATTCGCTTTTCGGCAGAGATTCACGACGTAAACGAACAGGGTGAGGAATAGTATGGCCAAGTTGCTTGTTATTGTTGCGCACCCAGATGACGAAACTCTTGGGTGCGGGGGCACGATAGCTCGACGAGTTTCAGAGGGAGATGAAGCATATTGTTTAGCCCTTGCGGATGGGGTTTCTTCTCGCTACGAGAACGATGAAGATGTTCATGAAGAAGAGATTCAAGAACGTCGGGAGTCCTATCAGAAAGCCTGCTCAGCTCTGGGAATAAGAAAGACATGGCTAAAAGATTTTCCTGATAATCGTTTTGATTCAGTCCCTCTTTTGCATATCGTGAAAGAGATAGAACGGGTCCATGCTGAGGTAGCACCCGATGTGGTATATACTCATTTTGAACGAGATCTCAACATTGATCACCGACTCACATTTCAAGCGGTGCTTACCGCGTGCCGTCCAACCCATGGGCAGGTAACTCGCGAAATCCTCTCTTTTGAAAATCCCTCTTCAACCGAATGGGCATCGGTCTCTAGCTCTCTCTCTTTTCGTCCAACGGAGTTTTGTGGGATAGAGAAGTTTCTTGAGGACAAGAAGACGGCCATGGCTCACTATCAGGCTGAATTACGTCCGTATCCTCATCCTCGGTCATTGGAGGCGATAGAGATCTCTGCTAAACATTGGGGCATCGTCTCGGGGCTCGGATGTGCTGAAGCCTTCATGCAAGTGAGGAAATTATACTAGTGTCTCGTCAGAAAAGTTTTTTCACTATGAATGGGTATTGGTATAACGAGCCACTAGCGTTTTGATCCCCCTGGGAGGCGTTTTCGGGCTTC
>JALEGQ010000158.1 GCA_022763385.1 bacterium | reverse complement strand
TTCATCGACCAACGACGAAGAACACGAAAACTGCGGTTGTTGCTGCCGACTTGCGAGAGAGAGGTACTCCAACTCAATCCAGGCGAGCGCGGTCATTGGATCTTCCGGCTCCAAACGGAGGGCCTGCTGGAGGCTTTCACTCGCATCACAGAGCAAGGCCATTCGTTGCGTCACCGTGGAAGCCATGGTCGAAGAACGAAAGAGATGCTTTGCCACTCCCCGAGCAACCCGAGCATCTCCCGGCGGGAGCCCCAGCACGGTGGGAAAGAAGGGTGACCCCTCTCCCAGCCAGGTCGAATAGAGCTTCGTATGGCCAACAGAAGAAGATCCCCTCCCCTTCACATCATCACTAGCGAGTCTTGGAGCCCCAGCGGAAAAGAGATACTCCGGAGCCTGCAAACTCTCAGAAAAACGACGAACAGAAGACTCTCGGTGAAGAACGGAAAACGACGAAACGATCCCGCCCACCAAAAAGAGAACGGAGAGTGCGGAGATGAAAAAAGATGAAAAAGGCATATACAGCTCTGGGTCACTCTCCGAGTACCATCACCGGGAAAGCGCATGCGTCACTTCTGACTCCCCTACAGACTATCTGATTGAATCACGGACGGCCACCGGAAAAGGCGACCTCCTCCAGCTCATCATCGCGATCGAGCACGACAAGCGCCATATCGTGATCATTTGCCGCCTGACATACCTGCGCGGGGTCAAGGAGCAGTGCCCCACCGGACTCCAGCACCAACGCTGAGGCTCCTGCTCGCTTCATCGACTGAATCGTCTCCGGCCCAACCGCGGGAAGATCGAGGCGGCGATCTTGCTGCGGCTTTGGAAGCTTCACCACGACAGAGCTTCTTCTTCGCTTCCCTTCGCCTCCTTCTGCGCCCCATGCGAGCTCTCCCGAACGCAAAATCGTCGCGTCGGTTCCTTCAATGGCTTCAACAGCGACCACCATCCCACGTGCCACCACCACCGTTTGACCGATATCAAGAGCACCGATCCCCTTAGCCGCACGCCATCCCAACTGGGCGTTCGAAATTTCTTCCCCTCGAAGCCCCCTCCGAGTCAGGACACCCCGAGAGACCACGCTTTCCTTCATCACCACCCCCGGATGAAGCACATGAAAACCTCGCTGTTCAAATTCCTCTGCTACTCCCCGCAGAATCTTATCATCTTCCACCGAACGCACCCGCGAGAGGACCTTCATCGCAACAAGGTCAGGTCGAAAATGTCGGATCAGGTGACCGCGACGGATTCCTCCAAGAAAAACGACGTTCACGACCTGAGAACGTCGAAAAAAACGAAGCATCTTTCCCAGCTGACCGACCTGGACAGAGACCGTCTCCGACACCAGCTGGGAGACCTCCGATTCTGTTTCACCGGGGTACACGGCCGCAACCACCGAGATCCCCAGCTTCTGTGCTTCTCGAAGAAATTGGACCGGGAACTGGCCGTTTCCGGCAACGAGGCCGAGAGGCTGGCGACACAACTCCTCTCGAGAGATCTCCTGCGGTGACGATGCTCCCGGGAAAGGCTGTCGCTGTGAAACCATGGCCTCACTCACCATCAGAGGCAGCACCATCAGATACCGCACCAGCGTCCGAACGAGAAGATTCCTGTCGAGCTGAAGTTATTCCCCGCTCCGAAGCTTCGAGAAAGCGTAAGAGCTTCTCGATGGTCTCTCCGACCCCACCTGAGGCCTCTTTCCGATTCCGGGCCTGCGCGATCTTCTCCTTCATTCGCCCAGGCTTCACGAAGAGCTCTCGATAACACCCCTTAAGCTCCCGGATCTCATCCGGAGAAAACCCTTTCCGCCGCAAACCGACGAGATTGAGTCCGAAGAGGTACGCCCGGTCACCCTGAGCGAGGCAGTACGGAGGAACGTCCTGAACGACCATCGCTCCACCACCGATAAAGCTGTGTGAGCCGAGACGGACGAACTGATGAATCCCACTCAGCCCCCCAACGGTTACTCCCTCTTCCACGATAACGTGTCCGGAAAGTGCGGCACTGTTCGCAAAGATGTTGTGACTTCCGACGATACAGTCATGTCCCACATGGGTTGAAGCCATAAAGAGGTTCCCGTCTCGGACCACCGTTTTCATCCCGCCGCCGGTGGTACCCGGCTGCATAGTCACATACTCACGAATGATATTCTCATTCCCGATACGAAGCTCACTCTCCTCACCGGCGAATTTCAGATCCTGAGGAGCCGCACCGATAGAGGCGAAGGGAAAGATCGTGTTTCGCTCACCGATCACCGTATTTCCACCGAGCACGACGTGTGAGTCGATCCGCGTCCCCGCCCCCACTCGAACCTGCGGACCAATAATCGAGTACGGTCCCACCTGTACGTCCGCCCCCAGGACCGCACCGTCCTCAACTACCGCTGTCGGATGAATATTCACAGAGGAATGGATCCTTTCGGAGGGTAAACAATCACTGGGAGAAGAACTTCCTGATGGCATACGGTGTCGTCCTTTTCTGAACCTTCTGTTTTACAACCCTCGTCTTCAGTGAGAGGTGTTAAACCTGCACTTCCGCCGCATGTATATGAGCGCTTGCTGCGAGCTCGCCATCCACCGTTGCAGTACCTTGAATAATGAGGAGTTGGCGCTTCTTCTTCACCAACTTTGCATGAAGGTTCAGCGTATCACCGGGAAGAACCTGTCGTCTCCACTTTACATCTCCCAGTCCGACCAGAAAGTACTCATTTCCCTCTGCTGGCTCGAAACCTTCACTGATCTTCGCCAATATCCCGGCCGACTGTGCTAACGCCTCAATAATAAGCACCCCCGGCATAACGGGACGCTGCGGAAAGTGACCATTGAAGAAAGATTCATTTACTGAAAGATTCTTAATCGCATTGATCTCAACCCCTGGTGTCCAATTCAGGACACGGTCCACGAGAAGAAAGGGGTACCGGTGGGGAATGAGCTTCTTGATTTCATTCACATCAAACCCGTCTCGCACATTGGCGTTCACACTCTCACCGCTCTCACATTCCATGATCTGTTCCGTCGTCAAAACTCTCCCTCCTTCTTTCTCGCTCTCCTAAAAGGAAATACTCCGCTCATTTAAGAGCTCAACCACTTCATCTGTAAGGTCAAATTCATCAGCCACATAGACAACGACTTTGGGGTCTCGCTCCATGATGACATCTGCTCCTCTCTTCTCGACAAGCTCTGGGAGCAATTCTTGAATCTTCTTCACGAGACCAGTAACCGCCTTGGCACTCTCACGCTTGAGAAACTCCTGCTCATCTTGAACCGTCCGAGAGAGATCCTTCTTCCGCTGAAAAAGAGCATCCTTCTTTTCCAGCAGAGCGGCCTGTGAGAGAAGCGAGGCCTGCTTCGCCAACTTCTTCTCAAATTCCTCGACTTCCAGCTTTAGCCGCTCGATCTTCGCTTTGCGCTTTACCGCTTCTTTCTCCACCCGCTTCCGAACCGCGGTACCGGCATTGCTCTTGGCGACCACCTGTTGAATATCGACAACGTAGACCTTTTCAGCACTGGCCTCTCTCAGCCACACGAACTGAAACAGGCAGAGGAAAGACGCCAATACCGTCGTAACATGCAGCACCTTTCGCCTTCTCCCGGTATTCGTTCCCCATCTCATGAAGCGCGCTCCTATCACTGCCCTCTCCACCACTATAAGAAAAAGCCCCTCGAGAAACAATCGCAGACACTAAAGCGGCGCTCCGAACGAAAAGAGGGTAACGAGAGAATCTTCTCCCTCCTCTCGATCCAGCGGAATCCCGAACTCAATACGTATTGGGCCCAAAGGAGACGTCCACCGAATTCCAAAACCGTAGGCCTGACGGAGCTCCCCGAGATCCAGGGTCTCATCATCGTCAAAAGCCTCACCGACATCGTAAAAAACCACCCCCTGCAGTCCGGCAGAGGTCAGCACCGGAAAGATGAACTCAAAGTTGTTGATCAGCTGCTTACTCCCCCCAAACTCGTTTCCACGATCATCCTTCGGTCCAAGCGTCCGAGCCTCAAATCCCCTGACCGAGTTAATCCCTCCTGGAAAAAATCGCCGAAAGAGCGGGAAGGTATCACCATCGTACGTCTCACCATACGCAAATCGGGTTCGCCATCCGAACGTAATGGTTCCCCCTTCCTCACGCCGGTAGATCGGATGATAGAGCTGTTGCAGGGCTGTGATCAGATAGTACTCCTCTGAACCACCGAGTCCCGCCAACTCAATACCAAGGCTCTGTCGAGATCCCTCTGTGGGGTTTAGCGGATTGTTTATCGTATTTCTCGTCAACTGAGGAGTAATCGCCGACGCGGTGGTTCCTCCCTGAGAGTCGATGACGAGCTGAGCCGCATCATTTTCATCGACATTCGATATATTTACATCAAGATACTCGTACTGCATCGTGAAATTAATATCTTCTGACCACTCGCCGAAGAACTCCTCAAGGGGGTAACCGAGCGTCACGTTTCCACCGTCGATCTGACGGTCAAAGTCTATGAATTCACGTTCTGTTAGCAGCAACTGCCCTCCGACAATCCAGAACGAATCGTCGTACCGACGATCTTGATACGAGAGAACAAGATTTTCTCGTTGGTCACCGAGATCAGCATTGATGGAGAGCCGCTTCCCGGTTCCAAAGAGATTATTCTCCGAGAGCCTCGCATTAAAAAGCGCCCCCTGGTCAGAAGAAAAACCGGCCCCTGCGCTAAATGTCCCGGTCGAGGCCTCACGAACGTTTACCGTCAGGTCCACCTCCTCATCGCTTCCCTCCTTCGTGTCGGTCGCAATGCTAACCTCTTCGAAGTACCCCAACCGCTGAAGGAGCCGCTCACTCCGAGCAATACGAGCACTTGAGAACTTCTCTCCCTCTACAATTCTCAACTCCCGACGAATGACGTTATCGTAAGTCTTCGTATTTCCACGAATGCGAATACGATCAACAAAGACCTCCTTCCCCTGTTCAACGGCAAAGTTTACTGCCACCGTCTTTGCCTGGGGATTGATAGAGGTATTCGGGACAACGTTTGCAAAGGCATATCCCCGTTCAGTGAACTTCTCGGTAATCCGGAAAACATCTGCCCGCATCACATTGGCTTCAAAGGTTTCGCCAACTTCGAGCTCTACCCCCTCTTTCGTCTTTTCGGGGTCCCCATCAATGAGATCTCCACTGACCCCGATCTCACCAACGGTGTACACATCTCCCTCATCAATATCGAAGGAGACATAAATTCCATCCTCACGAATCTCTGTGGAGGGCTCGCTTACCGTTCCATCAAGAAATCCGTGATCGAGAAAGTACTGGCGTACGATAAGGCGGTCGTTCTTGAGCGCTTCTTCACTCAACCGACCGGTTCCAAAGAGCCAGGAGTTCCACCACTTATAGCGAGAGGTCTGAATGACTCCCTGAAGATCATCCTGATCGATCCGTTCGAGCCCTCGAAATTCAACTTCTCGAACCCGTAACCGCTCACCCTCCTCTACCGTAAAGGTCACATCAACTTGGTTCTCACCCACCGGAGCCACGGCATAGTCAAAGGTAGCTCGGTAAAATCCTTTTGTCTGATAGTAGGCTTTCGCCTGGCGAATCAAGAGCTGTACACTTGCTTCATCAAGAAACCGACGCTCCGCGAATGTAAAAACTTCGGCGAGATCTTTTTCATCAATCTCGTCATTTCCCTTAATGAAGACCTTTCGAACCGTGGGTTTTTCCGAGAGCACAAAGACGAGAATACTTCGGCCATCAGAAGTCTGCTCACGCTTTGCCTGAACCTGATCAAAGAAGCCAGTCTCAAAAAGATTCCGGACCTCTGCCGAGATCTCCTCTCGTGAGAGCGCTCCAGAAGAAATGTTAATTTGAGAGAAGAGCGCTTCCGAATCGATCGCTCTATTCCCCTCGAGGCGAACGGCATCGATAGATACCGTATCACGAGAGCCAGACGACGCATCCTCAGCGAAAAGTGGAGAAATCGGAAACGCTATCGCCACACACAAGAGAATGACACGCAAAACAAGAAGCGCCGACCGTTGAAGTGTGTGCATACTCCGAATTCCCCTATCTGACAGACCGAGAGTCAACCACAGATAGGACATGAAGTTCAACCGAAGCCCCTACTTAACCCCAGCGTTAACTCTGACGAGCTCGTAACCGAGCACCACCGGCAGAGCTCCCCATTTCGAAACGGACATCCATCTGCTCTGCAAGGGAGGGGCTATGAGTCACCACGAGGAGGGTCCCCCCCGCCTCGGCAGCGAGCTCACAGAGGAGGGCACTAATACTCTCGGCATTCTGAGGATCAAGGTTTCCGGTAGGCTCATCGGCGAGCAAGATCTCCGGTTGGCCAACAACAGCCCGAGCAATGGCGATCCGCTGCTGCTCTCCCCCAGAGAGCTGTGTTGGGCGGTGAAGAGACCGGTCAACCATACCGACCCGCTCCAGCATCCGATCTGCCTCATCTCCTGCAAGCCCCTCTTCAACTCCTCGAATAAGAAGGGGCATCATAATATTTTCTCGAGCTGAAAACTCTGGCAAGAGGTGATGAAACTGAAAGATCATTCCGATATGACGACGACGAAAAAGAGAGGCTTCTTCCTCTGAAAGCGCACAAACGTCGGTTTGACCGATCAGGATGCTTCCCGAACTCACATTATCGAGACGCCCAATCAGGTGCAACAGGGTCGACTTTCCGATTCCTGAGGGACCTTGAATGGCGTAGCTCTTCCCCTCCGCGAAAGTGGCGTTCACCTCAGAAAAAACCTCAAGGGCGGTTTCGTGAGTACCAAATCGTTTGGTAACCCCTTGAAGCGTTATATCCATCGAAAACCCTCCCTCATTGGATCTTCCCGAAACGGGCTCTATTCATAGCGGAGTAACTCATTCGGTCGCAGCGATGAGGCACGACGAACCGGATACAGGGTAGCGAGAAAACAGATCAGCAGGGCACACACCCCCGTCACCACAAACGCCTCCCATTCCATCCGAATCGGCAAAGTCGCTACGGGGAAGATCTTCTCTGGAAGAGGAAAGCCGTACACCTCAAGACCAAAACAGAGCCCCACCCCGAGCACCAGACCAGCACCGGTTCCGATGCACCCAATCGTCATCCCAGTAATACGAAAGATCGCCCCCACCTCGCGTTGCGTAGCCCCCAACGTTCGTAGTACGGCGATATCCTTTCGTTTCTCAAGCACCAACATCACCAGCGTAGAAACAATCGAGAAACTTGCCATGACTACCAGAAGGAGCAATACGGTAAAATAGGCGCTTCTTTCAAGCCGAAGCGCCTCCCACAGGTTCTTATGGATCTCTGTCCACGGCTGACTGAGAAGACCCGAGATCTCCTTTGCGAGTGCTGCTCGAATTTCCTCCGCTACTGAAGGTGCCAAATCAACCTCATCAAGACGAACCTCAAGCCCTTGCACCGCATCACCAAGCCGGAAGAAGCTCTGTGCAATCCGAAGATCCACATAGACCAGAGAGCTCTCGTATTCCACGAGCCCCGAACGATAGATCCCAGTCACGAGAAAGCGACGAAATCTCGGCATCAATCCGAATGGACTTGACTGAACCTGTGGCGAGAGCAGAGTTATCACCGCTCCCTCGCGAACCCGAAGGTTCTCGGCGAGCTCCTGTCCGATAACGATCCCCGGAAGCTCAACTTCACCGGGTGATACCACGGCCTCGGAGTTGGTTTCAGAACGAGCCATACGAAAGAGCAACGCCTCATCTCGTTGGTCACCAAGAGTTCGGAGAAGCTCTGCTCCAGAGGCATCGTGAGCTCGAATCCCCCGAATCAAGACCCCAGTCGAGCGCTTCTCTTTCTGGAGAAGTCCCTGGTGATAGGTATACGGGGAAACAGAATCTACGTGCGGCACGTCAGCCACCAACTGTAGAGCTCTCTCCCACCGCTGCACCGGACCAGTAAAGCCTCGCACGGTCACGTGAGCATTCGCCCCGAGAAGCTTCTCCTTCAACTCATGTTCAAAGCCGTTCATGATGGACATCACCACCACGAGCACCGCTACTCCGATGGCAAGGGCGACCGTCGAAATTAGGGTTAAGATCGAGATAAAGGCCTCTGAGCGCTTCGTACTCAGGTAGCGGTGAGCGACACGGCGAACGAATACTCTCTTCACTCGTTCCCATCCTCACGCACCCGAAGTTGAGGAAAAAGAAGAACATCCCGAATGGTAGGACTATCGGTAAGCAACATCACCAGACGATCTATTCCGACTCCGACCCCTCCCGTTGGCGGCAGGCCGTACTCAAGGGCACGAACGTAATCGTGATCCATATCACTGGCCTCCTCCTTCCCGGCAGCCTTTCGCTCTACCTGTGCTTCGAAACGCTCTCGCTGATCAATCGGATCATTCAACTCAGAGAAAGCATTTGAGAGCTCCATGCCCGCCACGATGAGCTCAAAACGATCAACAATGAGCGGATTGTCATCATTTTTTCTCGCAAGCGGAGAGATCGAGAAGGGGTGATGGGTAATAAATGTCGGCTCCCGTAATGAAGGCTCTACGAGCTCCCCCCACAGTTCCTCAAGACACCTTCCCCAGTCCTCCGGCTCTGAGAGAGAGACCCGCTGCTCCTTGGCCACTTCATGTAACACCTCAAGAGAAGAGAGATCACGACTCTCACCGTTCTGAATCTTATCGCGCAACGAGTCGGTCATGGATATTCGTTTCCACGGCCGAGCAAAGGAGATCTCCTCCCCGGCAAAAGTCAGCGTGGAACTCCCCCCTGTCACCTCTTTTACCAGCGACTCAAGCATCTCCTCCACGAAGTCCATCTGATCTTCAAAGGTCGTATAGGCCCCGTAGAACTCCAGCATCGTAAATTCAGGATTGTGCTTCTTCGAGAGTCCTTCATTCCGGAATACTCGACTAATCTCATAAACCCGCTCCAATCCTCCGACGACCAGCTTCTTCAAAGGGAGCTCAAGGGCAATTCGAAGCGACATATCCGCGTGAAGCGCATTGTAATGCGTCATAAAGGGACGAGCCTCAGCTCCGCCGGAAGTTGCCGTGAGCACCGGTGTTTCCACCTCGAGATAACCGTGACCATCGAGAAACGCCCGAAGGGCACGAATGATCTGTGCCCGCTTCTGGAAAAGTGTCCGCACATCTGGGTTGGCGATCAGATCAACATACCGATGACGATACCGAGCCTCTACATCGGTCAACCCGTGCCACTTCTCCGGCAACGGAATAAGACACTTTGAAAGGAGGCGAATCCCCTCCGAATGAACCGTCTTCTCTCCCGTGCGGGTAGTAAAGAGGAAACCTCGAACCTCAACGATATCCCCCACATCGAAGCGCTTAAACCGCTCATACAGCTCTTCTCCGACATCGTTCTTTCGAATGTAGCACTGCAACCGCCCCTCACGATCGAGCAGATGAAAGAAAGAGGCCTTCCCCATCTGTCGGATCTGCACGATGCGGCCACATACCGTGTGGCGATCGGCCTCCTCTCCTTCCTCGCGATCTCCTTCCAGCAGTTCACGCGAAGTAGCAGTCGGCTTCGCATCGTTCGGGTAGGAGAAGCCCTCTTGACGTAACGCCTCAAGCTTTGCAAACCGAATCTCCTCTTGCTCGGAGCGACCCGCCCCCTCCTCCATGCTGTGCACCTCTTCCACCTCAGATCCGCTCTCGGTCACGCTCACCTCACTCTCCACAAAGCCCTATTAAAACTTCTCGTCGTTCCTACGGTATGGGAAAGGTCTTCCAATGAAAAGCCCCTCGGCACGGCGAAGCGCTCTATCTCAGTTCGTGATAGGTGGCGAGCAACGGTTCAAGAACTCGCTGTTCACTCCACCGTCGCTCCATAAAAGCCCGAGAGGCACGCCCTATCTCGCTCGCCTGAGCTCGATCTTCCATCAAGAAGAGGAGCTCTCGCTTCAGATCCTCCTCAGAATACACCATTCGCCACGGAAGCTCCTCTTCTCCTGCAAAAGCTCTCACCGCGGACTGCACCGCCTCGTTCATTCCCGCCAGGGTCGGAACCCCCTGGGCAAGAGACTCAAGCGAAGCGATACCAAACCACCCCTGCATATGATCAAAACTTGCATTTGCCCCTCGTTTCTTCGAGAGACATTCTCGATGGGAGATATCCGACAATACTTCGTACGAAAAATTCGATCGTTTCCGAAGCTCTTCACACACCCTCACAAATTCATCCGTATTTTTATGCCACTTCCGGGTTGGCGCCTGCACCACGTGAAAACGTTCCCGTGATTTACTTTCCTCCGCTCGGGGAAGAAACAGCGGATCAGAGAGCGGCACAATATTCGGCTGCCACGTTGCCGTCGGAAGATACTCAAGAAGATCCGGAGTTGAGACGACCACTCGCTTTCCGGTCCTTGCATATTCTTCTCGGTACCACTCTTGACGCCCAAGAAAGCACTGGTGGTCGTATGTTCCGTGATGATGGTAGAGCACCCCCTTACCCGAAACAAAGTCTTTCAGCGCAAATGGACCGAGCTGAAAGCTCTCGTCGAGAAGCATATGAAAGTGAAAGATATCTGAGTCCTTCAAGAGGAACTCGACCTCTCCCCAATCATCCCCCAAACACGGGAGCTCAAGATCACAGTCATATCCGTGAGCATACATGGTGCGATAGGAGATCACCCGAGCAGTGTGCTCAGTGTACCGGTTAATGGCTTGGGCAAAAGCGATCATCATCCCTGCCGGATCGTTCTGCCCAAGCATCAAGATCTTCATGGCAAGACTCCTCGCTCAGATGCGGCACTTTCGGCTCCCCCAGTAGCGGAAGAGAGCACGGAAAAAAGTTGTTGCGCTGCTTGTACCGGGTCATGTCGTTGTGTGAGGTGAGCAGCGAGTGCCTCTCCCAACGAAAGAAGAGCCTCTCCCTTCTCTCGAGCGAGAGAGAAGATCCACCGCGAAACATCCTGCTCTGACCGCTCCAATACCAGACAGCTCTTCCCATCAACGAGACTCATTTCGCGGGCCGCCTCATCGGGCAGTAGGGCTACTCGGTGAGCTCGAGCGGCCAACCGAACCGCCTCATGGGTCACGTCATCGCTAAAGTACGGCACCAGTACCGCCAGCGAATGATTGAGGTGCTTTTCAGGCTGATCACTCTCAAAAGACACCCCGGGAAGCTCGCGCAGAGCCTTCGGAAGATACCGGCGTGCGTCCTCGTTCTGTGAGAACACGATGAGAACACGAGTGGCATCTCGCTCGGCCACCTCCGGCCACACCTCACGGAGTAGCCACGTTAACCCCTGTCGACACCCTTCACTGGAAGACTCAAAGAGGACGAAAAAAGCGGTGTTCCCTTCCCCAGGGTGTTGACCCGAAAACGGAGCAAGTTCAACCGCTGCTGGAAGCTCGTGCACGCACACTCGAGGGAGGAGCTGCTGAAACCGCTCTACCGTCGGAGGAGAAGGAGCGAAAACGGCGTCGACTTTTCGCAGAAAAGCGAGCTCAAACTCCTTCAACTTTGCTGCCTCTCTTCGAAGTTGACGTCTTTGCCCCTCGCGGGGTCTCACACGTGACAAGCGGAGCCTCTTCTCCGAGAGAACACCCGGGGCATGATA
>JALEGQ010000157.1 GCA_022763385.1 bacterium | reverse complement strand
TGAACAGCGGTTCAGAGGCGATGGGAGTTGCACTGCGAATCTCTGATGCGCATGCAAAACGAATGACCGACCCAGGAAAGCCACACGCCAACAAAGAGATTAAGATCTTAAGCTTTGTGGGGTCTTTTCACGGCAGGACATACCGTGCCGCGCGGATATCAGGCTCAACTCGGAAGAAGTACGATGCCGCTTTGGCGTCTTTTCGAGATCACTCGGATCACATCTAAGTACGAGTAAACGACTCAGGACATCTCAAAGAACTCTACGAACGGTTTGAACAAGACGGCATTTTTATCGAGTCGCTCGCACTAGAACCGGTCATGGGAGAGGGGGATCCGGGTCGCTCGCTTGAGCGAGCATTTTACGATACCGCGCGAGAAGTTACCGAAGCGCACGGGTCTTTCCTAATCGTGGATTCAATACAGGCCGGGCTTCGAGCGCAAGGAGTTCTGAGCATCATTGACTATCCCGGTTTCTCCGATTGCCTCCCACCCGACATGGAGATCTACTCAAAAGCGCTCAATGGCGGACAGTTTCCGCTCTCACTCCTCGCTCTTCGAGATCGTGCTGCCTCAGAATACATTGCAGGGACTTACGGAAACACGATGACCGCTAATCCAAGGGCTCTTGATGTGGCAAGTGTGGTGCTCGATTCCTGTACCGACGAGCTCGCCCGAAATGTGCGGGAGAAGGGAGCTGAGTTCGTCACCCGTCTCAAAGAGCTTCAGCGAGAACTCCCAGAAGCTATCGTTTCCGTCCAAGGAACGGGATTACTCGTTTCAGCCAAACTCCATGAAAATATCCCGGTAGTTGGAGTTGATGGAGCAGAGCAACGCCTTCGAAAGCGTGGGATCAACGTCATTCACGGAGGAGTAAACTCTCTCCGATACACTCCGTGGCTCTCCATCTCCTCTGAAGAGATCTCGCTTATAGTAGAGAAGACCGGGGGGGTGCTTCGCACACTCGCGAAGGAGAACAGCCTCACTTAAGGGTTATGAGCTCAAATACGGATTTTTCGCAGAAAAAACATCTTTATATTTCGAACTGAGATGTCGACCTTTCTCCTTAGAAAGAAAAAGTAAATCACCTACCACTCGCAGAAATATACATGGTCAGGAATATAAGCGGACAGAGCCTCACGGCTCTGTCCGCCCTTACCACTCAATCGGAGACGAAATCTCCGACACGAAACCGCCTCTCACCTGATCTTGTCGGGAACAACCGCCTCGTCGGAAATGTAGAGAAACATCTCGATGACTTCAAAAAGGGCAAGGGATATCTCTCTAAAGAGGTGATGAAGGATGTCTTTGAACGTCAGGCCCGTTCCTCAACAGAGCTCTCGCAGATAGACCCAAGCCTCTCCCGCCTCTACAATGGAATCTCGACCGGCCTCACCTATTCAAAAAAGGCACGCTTTATCTCTGGCACAAGCCAGATGATAGAAACGAGTCGCAAACTGCTCGACCTCTATAGCTAAATCTCCCCCTATCGGGAGTTATTGTCCCGAATACCGGAAATTGTTACGCTCTGGCGAAGGTCGGAGAGAGCTCACTTTCTCCATGGCAGGAACAGACACAAGAAATATCGAGGGAATATGGGGTGGGATAAACAGAACCGCGGAGAGGGGTCAGAGCGATCCTTTGAGGAGTTTATTCAAGATTTCTTTGATCGACCGGGGATGTTTCTTCTCGTCGTCCTGGCGGTTGCCGCTGGAACAGCGGTCTTTACCTCGTACTACATCGTTCGAGCTCAGGAGAAAGCGGTGGTTACCCGCTTTGGAGCCTTCCTCGCTACCACCGACGAGGGGCTTCACTTCAAACTCCCCTTCGGCATCGACAAGGTAAGTCTCGTCCCGACAAAGATCCAGGAAGAGTCTTTCGGCTTTAGCTCGGCGACGGCAAGTCCGAACACACTACGACGTCGCTCAAATAATCCGTTCGTGAGCAGCTCTTCGAAGATCTCCAGCCGAAAGTTCGAAAACGAGTCACTCATGCTGACCGGAGACCTCAACGTTGCCGATGTGGAATGGGTCGTTCAGTACCGGGTGACAAACCCGAAAGACTTTCTCTTTAACGTTGCGGATCCCGTGAAGAATATCCGCGACCTGACTCAAACGACCATGCGGAAGGTGGTGGGAGATCGCTCCATTAACGATATCCTCACCACTGGCCGTGGCGAGATTCAGACGGCGGTTCAGAACGACATGCAGGCCGTTATCGACGAAACGTATCAGATGGGGATTATCATCGAAGAGGTCATCCTGCAGGACGTTGCTCCACCCGAACCAGTCCAACCCTCGTTCAACCAGGTAAACTCTGCCCTTCAAGAACAGAAGCAAGAGATCAATAAGGCCTTTGAGGCACAAAACCGAATCATCCCCGAAGCAAAGGGAAAAGCGATCCGTGAGATCTCTCAAGCTCGAGGTTATCGCGAAGCTGTTGTGAACCGTGCGGTTGGTGACGCTGCCCGCTTCGAACAGGTCCTCCAAGAGTACGCCAAGGCACCTGAAGTAACCCGAAAGCGACTCTATCTTGAGCTTGTCGAGCAGGTGATGGGAACCGTGCAGAACTTTACCGTTATTGATCCATCGGTCAGGGGGGTACTTCCGATCTTTAGCGGCGCAGAGAGCTCGACCTCACGCTCATCGGCATTTAGTGGAAGAGTTGGTGCAGAGAAGGCTTCGATCTCCTCTGCAGCGATCGCTGCAGAGCTATCACCTTCCGAGAGTGAAATGAACAACGGACGGAACTAATTCCTTTCGCAGAGCGAGAGAGTTTATACCTAAGGGAGATTATGATGTATCGCTACGGACCATTCGCGGGATTCCTCGGAATAGCCCTCGTTATTCTCTGTTACTTCTCCTTTTTTATTGTGCCAGAGGGCAAACAAGCGGTTGTATTCCAGTTTGAGCGAATCATACCGCCCGCCCGCACCGAAGCAGGATTGTATTTTAAGTTTCCGTGGCGCAGCGTTCAGCTCTTTGAGAAGCGGATCATCAACTGGGACGGAAGACCGAAAGAGGTCACCACCAAGGAGAAAAACAATATTATCGTTGACACCACGGCACGGTTTCGTATCTCGGATCCGATTCTGCTCCGCAGAACCTTTTCAGATATGAGCGAAGTCAATGGCCGACTCGGAAAGGTCATCATCGGTGCCACCAACAAGGTCATTGCAGAGAACGATCTCGTTGAAACGGTCCGAAACACGAACGACATCATTGAGCGGGTAAAATCCGCCTCTCAACAGGAACAAAAATCAGCTTCTCCCGAAGACGAGACCCTCGAGCAACTCGAAGCACAAGAGGCACTTGAACTCATCGCTGACGAAGAAATCTCTGGAGACCTCGAGCAGATCGACCGGGGGCGTGAAGCGCTCACCCAGGATATCATCGACCAGACGCGAGCAGACCTTGAAAAGTACGGCATTGAGCTTGTAGATATCCAGCTAAAACGGGTAGCCCTCGAAGAGTCTGTAGAGAAGAACGTATTTACCCGGATGATTACGGAACGAGAGCGAATCGTTGCAAAAATTCGCTCTGTTGGTAGTGGCCGACGAGAGGAAATCCGAGGGGAAACGGCGGAAGAGCTTCAAACAATCCAATCGGAAGCCTACCGAGAAGTCCAGCAGATCAAAGGGGAAGCGGAAGGAAAAGCAGTAAAAATCTACGCTGATGCGATCGGAAAAGACGAGGCATTCTTCGATTTCTATCGCTCTCTCGAAGCGTACCGAGAAGGACTTCGGGAAGACTCTACCGTTATCCTCTCTTCTGATGCCGACTTCATGAAACTCCTCCGAAGTGGACCAGAAAAGTTCTTCCGATCAGGAAATTAACCGAAAATTGCGCAAAGCGATCTGAAAGAATCGTGAACCCTCATGGGTGTCTGACACCCGTTTGTTTTGCGATTGTCGAATAATTTCAAGGGGTTGATGGCTCGAAAAAAGGGGAAAGTCATCCCGGGAAAGTCATCCCGGGGACGAATTATGAGAACGGTACGGTGCCGCAGCCGGTGAGGGCGCGGGGTCCGTCGTGGTCTCCGGAAGGCGCAGGGTGAGAGACCGTTCCTGCGGGGAGAGGTTTGCCGGCCTCGAGCGCGGTGATGGTTTCTTCTGTTACCTGGATCGCCGTTTCAATAAGCGGTTGCTTTTCTGGATATTCGTACGGTTCGCACTCTCGTCCGAGGACGCAGTGGAGGCGGATGACGTCTTTTTTTATGGTTTTATCAGCCGCATGGCGATCTGGAGTGGAGCTTTCGAGCACCTGCGCGTCATCAGTGAGCCCCATCAGGCGGTGTACGGTTCCAGTGGGGAGGTTCTGAAAGTCTCCCTTGCTCATGACTCGAGAAAACACCTGATCGGATTGGATGATGAGCGCCCACACCTTTCCAGAGAGCACGAACCACGTTTCGCTCTTCTCATGGTGATACTGAAGACTCAGACACCCTTCTCGTCCACGCTTCGGTTGCAGGATCTTGAGGGTATAGTGATGCTCAGGGGAATAGCCCCACAGTAATCGCTCCTTCCCCCAGACCCATTCATCGCAAGGAGCATCAGTACGGGTCTCGCTAAACTGCTCAGTCACGTGGTGCACCGTATCCCCTCCCCTCCTACCAGCTGTTACCGAGCCACCGGGAGGCTGAGCTGGTTCTGCGTAATTCCGAGATACCGAAAGAAGGAATCAAACTCGGAGACGACCTCCTTTGGCCACGTGGCGATGTTGGAACGGAGGTCGACCAGTGAGTCAACGACGCTCTCTAATCGGTACGGCTTTGCATCGCCGTGCCGCTGAGCAAGCACTACCTTGCCATCGAGCACCTGAGAAAAGATGACGAGCTGCATCTTTGGCATCCCTGCCGCTCGAAGCTGAACAGAGGCGAGAAAACTCTTCGTCAAGAGCTCTGAACCTGATGGTATCCAGAGCCAATCCGGACGGAGCTGATTGAGACACCTTCCTCCCGCAACCGCCATCCGAATAGCGACCAGCGAGAGTTGGCGGATCAGCCGAACGTGCTGTTCACTACTAAACCGTGGCTCTGGAGAACCAGAAAATCGATGAAAAGTAGTTTCAATGAGAGACACGACGGGAAGTCCATACCACTCAGCGCTCCAGAGCTCTTCAGCACTCTTCTCCATCACCCACTGACGAGTGCGTTTGAGATCTTCACCTCCAAGAAAGTGATTTAACGATCGTGATTCGGCCCCAGAAAATTGCACAAAACTCTCTTGCTCAGCAGTACACTGGAGACATCCTTCGATGGTGCGCTTGGGCGCTCGCGGCACACGAGCGACGGACGCCGGCCGCTCGACCACTGCCTGTCCCCCGCCAACAGTCTTCTCAATATCTCGCTCACACACCGAGAATGCTCCTCGACACTGGAGCTGAACGATATCCGCCGAGAGCGAGTGGAGATAGCGCAACATCATATACGTGGTTGCGTACGCCGGAGAGTACACCCCGTGAGGAGAAAATATCACAAGCTTCATACACACCTCACTGATACGGGAAGAGCGGTCGTTCGTTCATACTGCACAAGGTATTGCACGCGCTCAGCCGCCGCTCTGCCTTCGCCACGAGCCTGGACACCTCGGGGGAGCCTGCCAACTGGCTCAAACTCGCCTTCACGAATGACACCAGAAAATCCAGGGAGCGACCGAGCATTGAGGAGACTTCCGCGCAACGAAAGGGGCGGCAACTCATCGTCATGGGAGTGAAAAGATACGCCACGTTCTCCAGAGCCTGATGCAGGATTAATCTCGAGCAATTGGGTATCGAAGTCCTCATGAGCATACACCGAACGCACCACACGAGGCTCATCACCAACAAGACCGCCGTGCGCTTCAGAAGCGGAGGCAGCATCAGAAACCGCGTGATACCGAAGCCGGTGAGAGGGGTAGCACACCTCCACCATGACCTTCGAACGGCAGAGATCTATCCGGGGCTGATGAGAGGAAAGTGTCACCCGCACGCCAACGGCATCAGGATACCCCGAAGATCGCCCCGTCATAGAGTGTCCACTTCGCGGAGGTGCTACCCATCGAGGCGGCTCTCCCGATCCATCCGAGAGGGATTCTTCCCCCGCCCGAGAAACACTCTGAGACTCTGCCCTTGAAGCAGAGTGAGCAAAGAGCTGGGGAAAAACATCGGCGAGATCCAGTCCATCTGGCTGATTTATTCTCAGGCCTTCAAAGCTCTGCTTCGCGATCTCACACCCCCCTTCAAAGAGTTCAAGCATGGCTTGAACGGGATACGGTGCAGACACGGACTTCGCCACCGGAAAGAAGTGCAGGTACACCTTAATCCCCGCCCCCACCGCTGCACCGGCATGAAGCGTTCCCACTTCTCCGTGCGATACGGGGGGCCTTGCTCCTACCCCTTTTGGGAAAAACGACGTCCAGACAAAACTATCCATAAGAGTATCCCTGTTTCTCCGCCATACCTGCGCTATGAAAGTGCTCCAAACACCCGTTCACCACTCGCGAAGGTTCGCTCCTCCACCACGTGAAAGCCAAGTGCACGCCCGGAACGTGTGAGCAAGCGAAGGTACCCCTGTGCCTCGTGCGAAGCCCCTTCAGATCCCCCCTTTCCTTCCATCAATGGGGAGAGCAGTGACGAAAACAGCACTTCGGGAGAGAGGAGAAACACACCATTCGGTGGGACGAGGCAGGTCTCTTCTGGAGCACGGGTTCCTACATAGAGCCGACACCGCACCGCACACTGCTGTTCCGTGGGGTTCACGATCACGCAGAGATGACGGTACTGCTCTCCGAAGGTGGTCGGGAAGGCCTGCGGCTCTCTCTCTGAGAGACGGTGCAACGGCGGAAGAAAGGTTGTTCTCGTTCGGGTTGAAAGCTCGACCTCCCCGTGCACCTGAACATCGGTGACAAGCTCGAGGTGTGCGTGGCGACACCCGCCATCGGTCTCACACTCTTCGAGGAAAGAGGAGATTGGGAGCTTGACGAGCTGACCCACAGAAGCAGAGATCTCACACTCATTCACCACCTCTCCCCGTGGGCTACGACACCGAAGCACACCAGAGATCCCCTCGTTTTTCTGCACCGGGTACACCCGGAGCTGACACTGTTCTGCCGGCTCCACAAGAGCCCAGAGGTGGAGGTGATGGCGAGGACCTTCACCGCTCCCCTCCTGCCAATAGGTCAGCCAATCCCGGGAGGTGTACGCTCCTCCCACCGATATTATCTCTGAAGTTCTCTTCTTTTCAGCTCTCATACCAACTCAGATCCCGCAACAAGCAGCAGCACTTGCGGGGGGAGTATACCGTGAGAATCTGAATTCGCGCCAGACTGGTTTTAAGCGACTTGAAGCAGGAGTGAGATTATCGTCCCTACAAGCTGATCTGCACTCGCCGCGGAGCATCCTCGTGAGAGCTCTCAGATCCGTTGACCTGAGCCGAAGAATTCGCGCCAACTTGAGGAGCAGTTGTTCCTTGCTGGGCCGCTTTTTCTCCTTCGATGATCTCCTTATAAGCTCGATACACGGTATCGAGCAGTCCGATCACCTTAGTGATACGCTCTGCATCCCGGTGGAGGTTGGCCTCGGTGAGGTAAAAGAGCATAAAGTCGTAGAGGCGATCGAGATCTTTGGCGATCTTTCCACCTTTTTCAAAATCAAGGGTGTTCATCAACTCGGCGATAATCGCCTGTGCTTTGCTGAGAAAGCGACAGAACTTGCCAATATCGTTCTCCTCAAGGCCAGACTTCGCCTGACGGAGAAATTTCAGCGCACCTTCATACATCATGAGGAGAAGGCGACCGCGGTCCGTGGTGGTGACCTGAACGGCCTGATACTGATTGTGGGCATTTTTCCCGTACATGGGCGATTCCTACATTTTCCTCAACTCTTTCCAGCGAGATACGGAGAAGGATGCTTCTCCCTCACAAAAGAGGTATCGGCGAAGCGCTCTCACCTCTTGAGCAAAAAAACGATTTATTAAGTTTTTCCAGGAGGTTACCAGAGCCCACCGGTGAGGTGCTGGCATCTGAGCACTCGCTTCCGACACCTTGGCGAACTGCCTCACTTACGGTATCTATGGTGGGCTCAACGGAGAGGTGCCCGACAGCAGCCGAACAGAAGAATCATTTAAGGAGAGAACCCCTTGCAGGACGTGAAAAAGAAGGCCGGAGATCAGGGAAGTGTGGGCAAAAAAGGAATCACCGAGAAACACCAGAGCCGTCTATTCCGGTACCAGGCTGACATCTTCCCAATATCCCTTTTCAGCCTCCTCTTTCTCCTCGATCTGACGGTGTTCTTCTTGGTCGAATCACCGCTCTTCATTGTGATCTGGTTTGCGCTCTGTCTGATGCCAAAAGTAGCGATCTGTTCGTGGAATCACCACCACCAACACGTGCACACCTTTCGCAAACCGTTCCTCAACCGTCTTCTGGAACTCATCTATACCTTCCAAACAGGAATTACGACGAACGCCTGGGTGCTTCATCACAACTTAGGACACCACATCCACTATCTCGATCAAACGAAGGATGAGTCGGGATGGAAACGACGGGATGGCTCGAAGATGGGAGAATTTGAGTATACGGTACGGCTCGCCCTTTCAGGATATATCACCGCGTTTCAAGTGGGGAGAAAGCACCCAAAATACCAGAAAGGATTTCTCACGATGGGGGTGCTCTCGCTCGTACTCCTCGCCGGAGCACTCGCCTATAACTGGTTTAACGCGCTCTTTATCTTTGTTTTTCCGATGATCATTGGGTACGTCGCAACGTGTTGGCACACCTACTTTCATCATGCGGGGCTCGACACCGACGACCACTACGAGGCCTCTTACAACATCATGCATAAGTGGTATAACATCATTACCGGAAACCTCGGCTACCACACCGCGCATCATGTAAAACAGGGCGTTCACTGGTCAAAGCTCCCGGAGTTCCACGAGCAGATCGCTCACAAAATCCCACCAGAGCTCTATCGAGAACCAGCAGCGCCGGTCCGATGGCTGCCAGCAGCCTAGGCTACCGCCTGGAGCCACTCAGTCCTTCTCGGTCTTGTAACGGTAGAGGCCCGGTCAAAGTAGTCCTCATAGTAACGCTGGAGCTTCTTACGCAGGGTGAGCCGGGCCCGGTGGAGCCGTGACTTCACCGCAGGAACCGTAAGTCCGAGCGCTGCCCCAACTTCCTGATTTGAAAGACCATCGACATCGCGCATGATAAAGATCGCTCGATACTCCGGAGAGAGCAGCTCAATCGCCTCCTCAATCCGATCTCGAAGCTCGTGTTGTACGGAAAGAAAGGTCGTATTCGAAGTATCACCTCTCAGCGATCCGATCTCTTGCCCACCAGCCTGCTCACAGCTCTCTTCGTAGGAGCTCGCCAGGTGCTTTCTCCGACTTCGCAACTTCATAAACGCAGCGTTTGAAGTGACCCGGTAGAGCCAACTCGAGAACGCCGACTTCCCCTGAAAGGTATGGAGCTTCGTATAGAGGGTGATAAATACCTCCTGCACTACCTCTTCGGCATCCTGCTCACTCCGAGTGATGCGGGTCGCGAGACGGGTAACCTTCTCGGTATACCGTTCAACCAGCTCAAGAAAGGCCTGCTGGTCGCCACCCTGAGCCTCTAGTACGAGCTCCTTGTCACGCTTCTTCTTCTCTCCTGAGACCAACCCACCTTCATTTCTGAGAGAAGCAGCTCCTCGCTCTCCGTTCT
>JALEGQ010000156.1 GCA_022763385.1 bacterium | reverse complement strand
ATCAGCCCAAGTGTCGCGGCAACCCTTCCGGTCTTCAACAATTTCTATGATTCCTTTGCGAACTCATCCCAGTGTCAACCTGACACGAACGGATGTTGTCAGAACCCCTTCACTTTCGGTTCTCAGGGAAATAGAGATCTTACTCCGAGAGGCGCCCCGTTCCAATGCACTCTTGCAGGATAGACAAAAAGATTACGCACCACCGAAAAGAGGATCACCAAAGAGCTCTGAGAGGGCCCTGGTGCGGTGGGTTTCGGGCGAAGCCGTACCTTCCTTTAACTCTGCCAAGGTCTTCCCCTTTCCACTGACCTCGAAGATCGGATCATACCCAAACCCTCCACTCCCTCTCGGGGCAAGAGTCACCTCTCCGAGGAGATCGCCGCGGAAGAACTTTACCGACGGTTGCGACGACTCTTCGTCACCCGAAGGCACTACCAGAGCAAGGACGGCAAGAAAACGAGCCTGACGGTTCTTCTGGCCCTCAAGGGCACAGAGGAGTTTCTGGATATTGTCATCAAAGGTACACCCCTCTCCGGCATACCGAGCGCTATACAAACCGGGAGCGCCACCGAGGGCCTCAACCTCAAGCCCTGAATCATCAGCAAAGATTGGAACCACCTCTCCGGTTACCGCCCGAACCCACGAGGAGATCGCTCGTGCCTTTAACTCCGCATTCGCTTCGTACGTGCTCCCCGTCTCTTCAACCTCTGGTGGTTCGCCACCACATCCACACTGCTCGACATACTCAGCCGGAGAAAACACCGTGAACGGCAGCCCAGCAAGCGCCCTTCGTGCATCACAGAGCTTTCCACTATTTCCGGTAGCAAAAACAACAGGGCGGTTCATGGCTTTTGCTCCGAACAGTCTCTTCGAGGACGAAAAAGGATAAATGAAAGTATTCCGACGAGTATCACGGCAACCCATGAAAACTCATCGGTCAAGAGATAGTACCGCCGACCCGACCCCGTCGGATACTCAAACCCTGGGGCAGCCCCAACCAGGCGGCCGATCACCTTCGTGGTCGTTACCCACCCCGCGTGAAGACCGATGGCAGGAAGCAGCGAACGCGAGCGTTCCACGGTAAAGCAGAGCACCATACCCACAAGAAACAACCCGAAGGCAGCCTCAAGAAAACCAGGATACGAGAATCGCTCGAGGAGTAAACCGAGGTATTGAAATCCGGTCGTCAGCTCAAGAGAGGAGAACCCCCAACTCTTCACCGGCTGAATAAAGTGCACCACCGCGTAGAGTCCTGAAGAGAGCGCTGCAGCAGCGAGAAACGGGAGGTACCGTCGTAACGAAAGAAAGAGAAAGAATCGGAAAAAACTCTCCTCGATCAGTGAAATGAGAAGTGCTGCTGGGATACTCTTCCCAAAGCGCCACAAGATCTCCCCGGAAGAGTGAGAAGACCAAACAAGAGTCCCCCCCTGTACGAGAAGGGGAAGAACCGCAAGGCTACAGCAAAAAGAGAGGAAAAACCCGATTATCACCGGCTTCACCCACGGCGGCGTGAGAAACCGTTCGAAAGAGGCGCGATACCGGTGCAATTGGTACTCCTTCCGACGCCACCAGAGCATCCCCGCCGCAACCACCATCGCAACCCGATCGAACACCCGAGAATACGGCCACGGGTCTTCCGAAAAGAGAGCTCCAATCACCTCATACAACGCCGGCGACACCAGGGCCGAGAGAAAGAGCGTCCCCCCAATAAGGAGCACCAGCTCCCGCCCCAGCTTCCAGAAATCCCCCGCCTGCTCTCCGTGTACCACTTCTTCGCTCATTCGCTGTGTTCTACCGTGAAAGAGACTCCGGAGCAAACTGCCGGCCCCTTCTCCACATCCGTACAACATATTGATTTTTATGACTATATTTATGCAGTGACAATTTGTAAAAAGGATTCGTAACCATTCAGCGAATATAGAGTAGGAGGCGATAATCACACTATTTCGGGGTATTTTGACCGATAGTAAGGTCCACATCCCGAAGGTGCAAACGATACGATGCCGGGAGCACCTCCTCGAGACGCCTCTGAGTACCCTCGATCTGAAGCAGTGGTTCTCTAATATCCATCGCCCTATCCGTTTTCATATTAGACGATTACAGTACTAAATCGTCTAATATGAAAACGAAAAACCACTGAGACCGCGAAGAAATGCTATCTTTTTGCTGGCACATGGCCATGGGCGCGCCCCTTCCTGTTGGGGTGCACCGGAGGAGGACTGGGACAAGCGGGTCGATCAAGCTCGCGCCGACATTGAGGCGCAACACGGGACGCATTTTTTCCTGTAAGTTCCAAGCTGCCACACCCCTCCCCCTCATGTGCCGCTGCCTCTGCAACGACTATCCCTGAGGGAGATTCATTTACCCGTAAGCGGTCATTCTGAGGGCGTAGTATCGAGATACTACAATTTTTGAAGGCCTTATTGATTTCCTACCTTTCTCACCGTGCGCTTTTTCCCTGATTCCTGGTCTCACCATGCAACCTCGCCGAAAAAGAGGACCATATTATATATGGCGGTTACCCATTTATTTAGTATTTGTCGAAATAGGCAGTCTCGAGAAGAGCTGGCGTAAACGGTTTGTATGGCTGATCATCTGAAAATCACCGGTTACCTCTCTGAGCAGCAGACTTCTGATGCTCTCAATCCGGAAGAGAGAAAGACTTTCTCGGAAAGAGATCTCCTTGAACATGATCCGTATTCCATCTTAGCTCTTACGGGTTGCCAGCCTTCAGAGGATGAACTCTCGGCGACCGCACCATTCTCGATTCCCGAACTTGCGCTTGAAGAAAGTGATCACAATCATTCGACCAACGAAGACAGGCTCGCAAAAGAGCGAGCCGCTCGTTTTCAAGAAGCACTCGGAGAGCTAAAAGAAAAAAATACGGATAGTGAGAAGCAGCTTCAAGCTGCACATGACATAGTGAATAGCCCCATTCTTCACGGCGCAAAGGAGACAAGAGAGATCTTAGATCTTCTTGAACAGGAGCACCTTTCGGAATCAATACAGGTCGCTCTTGCGGTAGGAGTTCTACTGAGCGGAGACCGAGTTGATGTAGACTCCGAGCAATATATCACCTTAGCGCGAAAAGCATATGATCTCGCGACTCGTACCCCTCCCAGTGAGGAATACCCAAACCAATTGAAGGATGCTCGTTTCTATCTTCTCAGACTTGGAACATTCGAAGATGCCCTTCATGTGGTCCGTACTGATTTTGAAAATGACCCAACCTCAATAGAAGATGCTTTGCGGACCACCGCTTTTCGTCATCACCTTCCTTCACAGAAAGAGAAGCTTTTCGAAGCGATCTACGAGCTGAGCAACGGAGAATCCAAGGTATCGCCAATTCAACTGTTAGAAAGTCTGGAGATGGTAGACCATGAACTTTTTGGAGAGTTCTTATTGTCTATTCTTGATACCTCGAAAGGCACTCCAGATAACGACTCCGTAAGGACTCTGATTGTCGAATACTGGGATAGAGCATCAATTTCAGGGGTGCTCTCCCCTGAATATTTCAACACAGCTCTTGTTGAAGAGAGAGACTCTTTCGTGGCTTCGATCGTAAAGTCCATTCAAGCCGGAAGCATCCCTCCAGGAGCGGGGCGATTTGCTTCGAGATGCAGATCCCCAGAAGTCGGGGGAGCCGTATTTGATTTCTGGAATCAGCATGGTGACTCCCTACCTCCATTGGAGAGAGCTCGCGCGCTCTCTGAGTTGGTTCAAAGTGAGAGATTTCGAACTCATGGATTTCCCCTACTGACTCAGGTCAAGCTCCTGGTGCAAGAGGGGATAGGAGAGTCCGAGGAATTTCAATCTCTTACTCAGGCTCTTTTTGACTCTGCGAACTTAAAGCAGTGTTCTGAGATATCACAGTTCTTGATAGCTGAAGAGAATGAGAACGTGCGTGATGCCTTTGTTCAGGCCGCACTGAATTCAAACTCACCATCCGCCCGGGAAGCCTGTGCTCAGTACGTTGAGGTGATGCTCACCGAATTTCAGGCCTCGGGCGAACTTCCGACACAACTTGCATTAGAAGTTGCGAATCATGTCATGGCCAATGAGATAGATGAGGGGAACTCACTCGAAAAGGCTATTCAACTTTTTACTCTCGCTGGGGCTCACCCTGAAGTAGAACGCGCTTCACTCCATCTCGTAGTCGAAGGATTGGTAGAGGCTGCACCAATCTCACCATTAGCTGCCATCGGGCTTACAAATTTGATGTCAGATCTCCACAATCAAGCCGTTAAGAGAGATATCTTAAGTGTTCATTACCTCTTAGAGCGCCTCGACTTATCCGAGTTTGCAGAAGCGATCATGCATGGGTCCTTACATGCTCCAACTCCAAAAGAGCGTGATTCCTTGTTGGCTTATGGAGCTGCGCTTGAAAAATGCGAAGAGCTCGGGATCGAGAAGCCATTCCGATTCTCGCCTGAGCTCTTTCAACAACTCGTGCAGAACCGACTTTCAGTTGAGGACACGTTACGGGAAGGTGAGAAGCTTGCTGTTGTAACGTTTGGAAGAGCAGATCATAACGGAGCAATATACACGACGAATCAAGAGATCCTCGCTCTGCAGGAAAACGGTTACCGGGTGCTCTACTATGAAGTGACAAGAGACCTTACGATAGGCGAGGACTTGGCGAGTGCTAAGGAGAATGAAGAGCCCATTTCAGCGCTAGACTCGCTTTTCACGCAGAGGGATCATCCTACCGATAGTATCGTTGAGGCTATCTTTGATGCTGGGTTAAAAGGTCATCCGACAGAGGACGAACGAAAGATTGATCTTCTTCTTGTCGGTGGACACGGATCCCGGGAAGGGATCGCTTTAGGTGCTGGGGATCCACGACTCGTCGATGAAGGAAATTCTGAGGCTGTTTTGCACCTTGAGGATGCTGAGCATCTAAAGCAGTGTGGGATTACAGCTTTTTTTGATTCAGAAAGAACACGTATTGCCACAATGTCATGCTCAGTCGGAGGCGAAGGGTTAGAGGATGCCTCTTCAGACAACATATTAATGACCCTTCGTGAGGCATTTGGTGATACTATCCGAAAGGACGGAATATTTGGGGCAAAATATCCAGTTGATTCATTAGAGTGGCAACTGATATTCGATAAAGATGGAGATCTTATCGATATTCGATACGGAGTCCCCAAGCTCTTCGTAGACAATTATAAACCAAGTGAAGCCCAAAGAGTTCGTAGCGATTTCAAAGCCGCCTAAAGCTATACTCAACCGCCTGTTGGGGTATACCAGAGGGGGCAGGTAGAACGATCTTAAACCAGAAATCATTAAAAAACGCTCGCCATTCCCAAGCTCTGACACCAAGTGGTCGATAAGACGAGTTATGTTTCTGGGTCTTAAAACTCTCACCTCTCTCTGCTTTCTCTTTCTATTCGTTGTTTTCCCGATGCATCTCGCGGCAACCCCTTTAACTGACAGCAGATATGACTGCTCGAGTACGGATGGGGGTGAGCCAACCCTCTCGACAGACAAAGGCCAGCTATCATTCTTGAAAGCAATGCGAGGAATAAAGAAGAAACGTCGGCGAGTAAAACGTCGTATGCGGAAACTACGAGAATCTCGCACCTCAAAGGGCGAGGCCATGGGTCGTATGCGCAAGAGGATGAAGACGCTCACGGTAACACTTCAAGAGATCAAGCAGTGTAAGAAAGGAGAGTTTGGCGGAGGAGAGGAAGAGGAGACTCCTGGTAGCGGAGGCAATTCCGGCGGTAACGAAGAGGAGGAGGAGAACTCTGAAAGCGGAGGAAGCTCTGGGAGTGGTGGCGGAGAAAACTCTGGCGGAGGAGAAGAGAACTCAGGTACGGACGGTGACCGGTGTATCGGCGTTCCCTCAAACTTGAGCGCTGGTGCAGTTCCTACAACAGCTGATTATTACGTTTGTGATTGTAGAAGCGGCGCTGATTCTGATTGCGTCGCCGGCTCAGATGCGAATAGCGGTATCAGCCCATCTCAACCATTCCAAACATACGAAGCTGCTCGCCAGGCTTTTGCTTCTCTCTCTGCGAATCAAACCATTGCCTTCTGCCAAGGAGGAAGCTTCGCCCCATCCGGTTCAACTACTTGGGTCAATACAAATTGCAAGAAAGACAGTCCATGTACCGTTCAAAATTATGCCGCTCCTTGGGGAAGTGGTGATGAAAATCTTCCTATCCTCTCGAACTCAGGCGGTGGAATCTTCGATCTCTCAAATGGTGGAGACTCTCAACATGAGGAAGGCTATACATTTCGAAGCCTTGATCTTAGAGGCAACAACGTGGGCGTTGGAGTCTTTATCTTCAACGATGTTGACGATATCAATCTTGAATTTCTTGTAATCTCAGACTTTCAGATCGGTGTTCAGATTGCTGGTGCGAATCCAAACCACCTACCAGGAAGCGACGGGGAGAGTAAACGCATATCGCTCTATGGCTCTCGGATTCTGAACAATAGTGGGCAAGGATTTCTTGGGGGTGGAGATGATGTCTCCATCGATTCGAACTACTTTGAGAATAACGGATTTGAAGGTCCGACTTTTTATCATTCCATCTATTGGGCTGATCCGAATGACACAGGCACCGACAGAGGAATTATTCGATGCAACGAGGTCTACCGATCGACACAACAAAGCGGAAGCTGCTCTGGGACACCGGTGGTTTCCCACGGAGTTCACACTGACCTCCTTGTAGAGGGCAATTATGTTCACGAGGATGAAGGAACAGCAGCATCCAACTGTTGGGGGATGACTTTTGACTCTGCCTACTTAGGCCCAGAGGAATTCAAACGCCTCATAATTAGACGGAATAAAGTAGAGAATCTCGGAGATATCGCCATCGGTTGTACCTCCTGCACGGATGCCGTTATCGAGAATAATCTCATTATCAAAGATTCAGGATTCTCGACAGGAATAGCCGTACCAAATAGAGCACGAGGCACCGATGACGCCATCACTACTCGCGCAACGGTGAGAAATAATACCGTCTACTTCGGACAAAATGCTAGCGGGATTGCGATCTCGATCGGTACAGAAGGAGATGGATATACCGCGACGAGCAACGCGATCTATTACGCAGGAAGTAATAGTGCTTGGGCCTGCTTCGATCTGCCACTTTCTTCAACGAGCTACTCGGCCGTTGATAACAATCTTTGCTACTATCCCAATTCATCAGGTGAGTGGGAGTTCGGGAGTGGCGATCTCTCAGCATGGAGCTCCTCTGGGTTTGATCAGAGTTCGCAAGAAAGAGAGCCCAATTTTAGTGACATCTCAAGCGATGATTTCGAGCCAGACAATGTATCGTCGCCACTCGTTGATACAGGCCACCCAACTTTAAGTTCTCGTGAAGATATTACTGGCCAGACAAGAAGCACTCCCGACATTGGTGCGTTTGAACTCTAGAGCGTTCTCCGCCACCACGAAAATCCTCGATCCCCTCCCTTTTCAACCGCCTGTTGGGGTACACGAGAGCGAGGGAGGTGTCCTCTCCGCGGTATCGGCTTCCGAGGGTTTCGTGTTTGGCGAGGATTTCAGCTGAGGGGTGTGGTTCAAAGGTGAGGAGATAGTCGTAGCCTTCCTCTTCGAGAGGGGTGGGGTGCGCTTGGGGAGGGATGATGGTTACTGGGCGCTGGAGGTAGGTGAGCAGAACGTCGTACCGTTCATCGCCCCATTCCTTTTCAATGACGATGCTCTTCGAGAGCGGGACGAGGTGTCGAATCTTCTCGGCGAAATGGTGATACCCCTTGAACTCTGCCTTGAGCCCCTGGCCAAAAGCGTGACAGAGCACGACGGTGCCGATACAACCGCTTGCAAGAAGTGGCCAGCGAATACGAGGTGAGGTGCTCCGATCCCGCTTCCATGCAAATCCCAAGAGTATCGCGACCGCCCCTAAACCACAGAGCACGGGAAGCTCCACATTTGCACTGTACCGGATGATAGAGGCTGTGATGAAGTTTCTGATGTACCATCCGTGTGCGAGTGCTCCTACCGTGGTTACTACTAAGAGGAGAAAGACGAAACACCACGGGCGGGCCCGGTGTGCCAGAGAATGAAATGAGAGCCACCATGACTTCGAACTGCCTTCATAAAGAGCAGCACACCGAAAGGCGAGAAAGAGAGAGAAGAGTGGGTACAGGGGAACGAGATAGGCATCTCGCTTTCCACTGGAGATGCTGAGGAGCACGGTCCCCGATACGATGCCAGCAAAGAGGATTCGCTCCGCCGAGGCGAGCTGTTTGGGGCTCGTTGCTGAGAAAACTCCGTGACGGATACTCAACAACACCGCGATGAGACTCCATGGGCTTGCTCCGGTACACCAGGTCCAGAGGTAAAACCACCAGGAATCGGCGGTCACTCCTTCCCCCCCAGCAAGTCGGACCACGTTCTCAAAGAGGTGCCTTTTCAAGAATGGCTCGCCTGCTACCGCAGCAGCCAACACATACCAGAGGGGACCGGTCAGAATGAGCAGGAGCCAACCGATTCGAGGTCGAAAAATAATACGGAGGCTGCTCGCTATTCCAAACTTCACGGCGATCATGACAGAGATCAACAGCACCGAGAGTCCAATACCGAGCGGCCCCTTGGTAAGACATGCGAGTCCAAACGAGAGACTCGACAGAAGAAACCACCGCCGAGAGAGCACCTTCTCGGAAGGAGAGCGGAGCAAAACGGCGAGGAAGGTCAGCACCCCGATATTGATAAACAGGGCGAAGAGCATGTCGACCCGTGCATCTGCAGTTAGACGGATAAAGTCAGGTGTGAGGGCAAGGAGGCATACGGCGAGGAACGAACGACGAGCGGCCATCTCCTTCTCCTTTCCTCCTCGCTCCGCTGAGAGATTGCGTGATCCTCTGGAGGTCGAAATCAACCAATAGGGGAAGAGGGCAACGAGCAAGAGAAGAACAACAGCGCTACTGACGGAGATTGCTCGGTGGAGAAAAATTCGTGCGCCGACATCCTCCACTGAAAACGGAAGGAGCTTCGCAAACCCCGCCGAAAGCCAGTGATGAAGCGGGGGTTTCGATGCAATAATTCCGTTTCGGGCCGGAACGAGCCAATCTCCTCCGTCGATCAAGGTCGAGGTGACCAGCACCTCTCTCGCCTCAGAGGAGCTGGAGATCCCCATGAGAGCAGCCGAAAGGAGATAGAATCCCCCACAGGCACCGATGAATACCCATGGAAGAGAAGAACAAAAATGGAAGAAAGAAAACGGCCAGGAGGCGGCCGAAAAGCGCTGTAAATTCCTTAGGACCACGAACCGAATATCATCGTGAGCACCATCGTTCCAGCACAGAGAAAAGCAATAACTTCGTAGATTCCCATTCCAACACCTTCCCTTAGATCGGTTGCGCCATGAAAGACCACGCTGCGCCTCTCTGTTATAGCGAACCTCTCACGATTCAGCTAGAGGTCGATTCGGTAGGAGGGACGATCTCCAATTTTTCTTCTGCTTGAGAGAGCACCCCGCGGAGGTATTCGAGTACGATCATGCCCCGTTCGTAGGAGACTATTGAGCGCTCAAGCTCCATGCCCCCTCCTTCGACCTGACTAACGAGCTCTTGAAGGAGCCTCATTCCGTTCTCAAACTTCATCCCTTCTATCAGCGCCTTCGGATCTTTTGCTGAGAGTAGCTCCTCAAGCTCTCTCTCTTTCGTCTCCTTTGCCATTTCTTCTCCTCTTCTGTTGAAAAATTACCGTTCCTCCGGAAAGAGCATTCCCTGGGCCTTCTCCGCCCCTCTCGGATGAGGAGGCTGCTTGCTCTTCTCAGTAGGCCGGGGAGTGGGCCGGGAAGTGGCCCTAGGTGCGGTCTGGCGCTTCTCTCCTGCTACCGCGGCCCGCACGGCTCCTTCCGCGAAGGTGATATCGAGGAGGTCTCCCCCCTGGAGACCAACCGCCGACTTCACAACGCGATCTCCACTCCGAACAAGGGAGTATCCACGCTCTAACACCCGTTCACAGTTCAGCGCCTGCATCACTTCGAAAATTCCCCGCAAGCGGTGCCGTTCCTCCTGAACTCTTCTTCTACTTCCCTCAGCAAGTCGCCTCTCGAGGACTTCGAGTCGCTCGCGGTACGAACGAACGGTGTGATGCGGAGCCTTTCTCTCGAGCGACTGTTGATACCGGAGCAGCTGATCGCTCTCGGCGAGCAGCCGCCGTCGAATTCCGTCTCGGAGCCGGTAAAAGAGCGCTTCTCCACGCTGGTGCTGATCCCGAAGAAAGCGATCTGGGCGAAGTCGCGCGAGGTCGCCCCGTAGCTGCTCAAGCCCGGAGCGCGCATACTGCAGCCGGTAACGAAAATTCTGGCGGAGCCCCTCTGCCAGTTCGTCCATCCGTTGCGCATAGGGATAAAACCACTGCTCGTAGTTCTTCAGACTCCGCTCTGCACGGTCGAGCTCTTGGAGGAGATCCTGTCGTCTCGGAACCACCATCTCTCCGGCTGCTGTCGGGGTCGGCGCTCTACAGTCTGCCACGAGATCCGAGAGCGTTACATCAACTTCATGACCGACGGCAGAGATCACTGGAATGCGAGAAGCGAAGATCTCGCGCACAACGACTTCTTCGTTAAAACACCAGAGATCTTCAAGCGATCCGCCTCCCCGACCGACGATAAGCACCTCTATTCCATGGCGCTCTTGGAAATAGCGAATACCCGCAACAACCTCATCAGCCGCCCCCTCGCCCTGCACCCGAGCAGGATAGAGGAAGACCTCTGTCGATGGCATCCGCTCGGCGATCTTCTTCATGATATCATGCACCGCCGCCCCGGTCTTCGAGGTCACGATTCCAACCCGCTTCGGAAAGCTCGGAAGCGCTCGCTTTCGACCGTCCTCGAAGAGCCCTTCCCGCTGAAGCTTCGCCTTCAGCTCCAGAAAACGGCGTTGGAGAAGCCCCTCTCCGGCCTCCTGCATCCGGTGCACGACGACCTGAAACTTCCCGCTTCCTCCGTAGATATTCGGTTTGCCATCGCAGAGCACCTCCACTCCCTGCTTCGGCTCAAAGGCGAGCTTGCTCGCCATACCGCGCCACATCACCCCGGAGAGCTGTGACTTCTCGTCCTTCACGGTAAAATAGAGGTGCCCACTCGCGGCACGAGTACACTGGGATATCTCCCCTCGAAAAGAAACCGAGGGGAATTGAGACTGGAGCATCTCATTAAATTCAGCATTTAACTGTGTTACAGAAAGATACTTCTGTTCTTCCAAGGCGATGAGTCCCCCTCTCCTCATGTATCACCCCTGGCAGGGCCAGGCGCTTTCTCACAATACTGTGAAAGAAGCTCTCGAAACAAGTCGGACCAGAGGGTACCATATCCGCTGGAAGATCCTTCGTAGGAGGCCGTTTTTTCGCCGATAATCCATGAAACACCGCCCACTCTCATATTTTCGAAAGATCTGGATGCTCCTCCTCCTCTCATTTCCCGTCGACCTTATCCTCATTCCCTTTGCTCTTCGACTTCCCTTCCCTGATCTCACGGGAGAACGGATCAGTCTGCTGATCATCGGAGCTTTTCTTCTCGTACTCCCCCTCTTTAAGGAGGCCCTTCTTCGAACAGCCCTCTCGTTTAACTCCGCCCGCTGGGCAGCAAAGAGCCTCTCTGAGCGCTTTAACTCCCTCACCACCGCCGTTTTTAGCTTTTTTATCCTCGTCGATATCGCTCGACGAGTCAGCACCTTTGGGTATCTCTCTGCAGGGCTCGTACTCATGGTTGGCTTTTTTCTCTTCCCCACCTGGTACCGACTCGTTATTCGGAACCACAGATCTCCTCAGCAGGCACCAACCCGGAACACCTCCCTTGAGGACCGGATACGTCGTTCGAGAAGGTGGTTCGATACGGCGATCATCGGAATCCTTATCCTCAGTCGACTCGGAGCGATGCTCTGCATCACCGTGCTCTCCCTGCTCGGTGCTTCCTCATCCCTCACCTATCTCGTCCTCGGCTGCGGCCTCGCCATCTTCAGCGCTGCTCGTCCACAATCAACCGACTTTTACCGGATCTGCCGACGGTGTGGCCTCTGGGGTCACCGCACCCTCCAGCAAGAGGAATTCTGCACGAACTGTGCGGAGCTTGCAGCGAAGAGGCCCCGCCCCCCGCGCTCCCCTTCCCTTCAGGAACGGATAGGCCACGCCCTTCACCGGGTGGAACGTCACCTCGAGCAGGCAAAAACCCCGGGTTCAGAGCTCCTTCGGAAACGTTTGCCCAAATTCTGGTCACGGTCATAAATCCTTGTTAGGCTTTGTCCGGAGTGAAAGGTGTTCTTCTCATCCGAGAAGCAAGAGAGAGTGTGGAGACTATGGCAACCGAGATTAAGATGCCCCAACTGAGCGATACGATGGACTCTGGAAAGATCCTCTCGTGGAGCAAGCAGGAAGGAGAAACCGTTACTCGTGGGGATATCCTCGCTGAAGTGGAGACGGACAAGGCGAATCTTGAAATCGAGTCCTTTCATAAAGGCGTGCTCTTGAAGATTGTCACCAATGCCGGTGACTCGGCCGGAGTTGGGGAAGTGATCGCCTACATCGGTGACGAAGGCGAAGAGGTTGCCGAAAATGGCGCATCTTCTTCTTCCGCAGAAAGCTCTTCCGCAGCACCATCAGAGCCAACACCGGAGCCAACACCAGAGGCGAGTGCGCAGGAGGACGCTGCAAATACTGCGTCTTCTCCAACGCCACCGGCTGCATCGTACTCGAGTTCTAATGGAAATGGTCACCAACCGACAAGCCAGGGGAGAATAAAAGCTTCTCCTCTCGCAAAGAAGATCGCCTCTGAGCGAGGGATAGATCTTTCTTCTCTCTCTGGTTCTGGCCCCGAAGGACGGATTGTGCGACGGGACATTGAGTCGGCAGCGGCGGCTTCGGCTCAGACCTCATCTCCGCAGCGATCTTCGCAGCAGTCTCAAGCTGCTCCAGTAGCCAGCGAGACAGCAGCAAAAGAGACACCTCGTCAGAGTGAAACGCCGAGCTCAGAAGGAGGAAAGAAGACTCCTTTTTCAAAGATGCGTTCAACGATTGCTCGACGGATGCAGCAGAGTGTCAACGAAGCTCCTCATTTCTACGTCACGACATCCGTGTGCATGGATAATGTGATGACGCTGAGAAAGACGCTCAAGGAAAAGAAGGGATATGAAAAGACAAGTATCAACCACTTTGTGATAAAGGCTGCTGCCTACGGAATCGCGGCAGAACCTCGGGTAAATAATGCCGTCCGCGATGAGGAGTATCTCTACGAGCCGGAGGGGATCAATATCGGTATCATCACGGCTATAGAGGATGGGCTTCTCATCCCCGTCGTCAAGCAGGCAGACAAACTCTCTCTGAAAGATCTCGTCTTTGAGGCGCGCTCGGCCGTGGAGCGGGCGAGAGCAGGTCGACCAAATGCCCAGGATCTTGTGGGAGGCACCTTCAGCATCTCGAATATGGGGATGTTCGATGTCGAGAGCTTCACTGCGGTTATCAATCCCGGGCAGGGCTCCGTACTGGCCGTGAGCAGTATCCTTGAACAACCGGTGGCACGCGACGGAGAACTCGTAGTAGCGAATATGATGAAAGTCACGATCTCCGTTGACCACCGCATCATCGATGGCGTGATGGCCGGCAACTTCTTAAAGGCCTTTAAGGAGGCGCTTGAAAACCCAGCTCTCCTCCTTTTGTGAGGAGACTTTTAGAGAAGCACCGTTATATGGCGATTACAGTTCCGAGAAGTCAGCAGACGATGAAAGAGCGGCTCGTAAAGCCGCCGTGGTTGAAGGTGAAGGCCCCTGGCTCGCCCGAGTACCTCGAGACGAAGAAGGTCGTCAAGGGACTTGCGCTCAATACGGTGTGTGAAGAAGCACACTGTCCGAATATCGGAGAGTGTTGGTCTCACCACACCGCGACCTTTATGATTATGGGAGAGCTCTGTACTCGGAGGTGCCACTTCTGTTCAGTCAAGGATGGAAGCGATGAAAACCTCGAGCCACTCGACCCCCTCGAGCCCCACCGAGTGGGGATGGCGGTGAAAAAGCTCTCCTTGAAGCACGCCGTGATCACTTCCGTTGACCGGGATGATGTCGAAGATTACGGTGCAGAACATTTCCACAAAACCGTACAGTCGCTCCATCGTCATGCTCCGGAGTGTCGGGTTGAGTTGCTGATTCCAGACCTTCGGGGCTACCGGCCATCACTGGAACGAATTCTTGAGGCCGGGGTGGACGTCTTGAATCACAATGTAGAGACCGTTCCGCGACTGTACCGCCGAGTACGACCAGGATCGGGGTATATCCGGTCACTCTCTATCCTCCGTTGGGCAAAGGAGATCTCTCCTACCACGAGAACAAAATCGGGCATCATGGTGGGGCTTGGAGAACGCAAAGAGGAAGTGCTCGCTCTGATGGACGATCTCCGGGATGCTGGGGTCGATATCATGACGATCGGGCAGTACCTTCGCCCCACCGAGAAGCAGATGCCGGTGAGAGAGTTTATTACTCCTGAAGAATTTGATGCATACCGCCAAGAGGGAGAAAAACGGGGCTTCCTCTTTGTTGAGTCAGGCGCACTCGTGAGGAGCTCATACCACGCCTGGAAACACACCTCAGAAGAACCCTACGAAAGCACCGTGCACCGTTCTGTAACGGGGAGATAAAGACAGCGGCCGAAAAAGAAGGTAGGGAGACTCTCAGTATTAGAGTATCCTCCCTCTTTTCAGCATAACCTAACGCACTCGTGAACAGAGCAAAGAAAAAACGTGGTATCCGTCTCGCCCTTCTCGGAATGCTACTCGGGCTTAGCCTCGGATTCGGAAAGATATTCGTCGAACAAACTGTTGAACAGCTCCTCGTGGATCTCCTCCAAGAAGAGGCTGAAAAAGCTGGTGGCCTCGATTTTGAGGTAGCACACGTCGACTTCTCGCTCTTTACCCTCACCGGAACGGCACACAACGCACGAATCGTAGAGGGAGGAGTCGATCAACTCGTTGTCCCACGGATCACGGCGAAGTTTAACCTCTTCCAGAAGATCGCTGAAAAGAAGATCGCCCTCACCTCTCTCAACCTCTATGATGCACACGCTTCAGGAGTTGGGCCAGAGGACGGAGCATTTCGATTTATTCAAGAGCTTGCTCGTCCGCTTCCCGAAGCAGAAAAGCAAAAATTCAAGATCCGGGTGAAGCTGATGCGGCTGGATCTCTTTGATGGAGCTCTTACTCACCAACTCCCGGGGGGAGAGATCCGCGCTGAGGGAGTGTCCCTGAAACTCGTTCGAGATGAGAACGACGATCTCCACCTTACTCCCGGAGCAAAAAGTTTCGGATACCGCCTCTCTCCCTCCTCTTCTCAGGAAGAATCTCCTCTCTTCCTCTTTGGAGATCTCAAAAGTGAGCTCTTCATCACCGATGATGATATCACCGTCAGAGAGCTCGCTCTCCAAACCGAAGAGAGCTTTCTCCGTCTCTCTGCCGCCATCGAGAAGTATGGAAGAGAGATGACCACCGTATCCTCTCAGGCACGAGGAGACCTCACCGAGCTCAGACTCCCCTGGCTCACCAGTGGGGTGATAACAGCTGAAGGAGAGCTCGCTAGCTCACTCGACGGAAAGAGTGGACGCTTTACATTCAGTACCGATTCAGAGCATCCGGTCGGTGTAGCGATAGGAGATCTCTCCCTCCCCCCCCTTTCTCTGGAAAGCACACTCACCATTGATAGCTCTCACACCGCGGGAGAAACGCTCTCCTTGGATCCCCTTGCGATCACCTTTCCGGGTGGTGCTCTTCGCGCTATTGAACCGATCTCGATCTCCGGAGCTCGACCAAGCGGAGTGCTCGCTTTTTCTTTCTCCAAACTTGAGCTCAAGCAGGCCACTCTGCTCGATGGAGATTTCTCGATAGATCTTTCGCCTCCAGGAAAGAACGTCTCAACCGAAGCTTCACGATACACCCTCCGTGGCACGGTCGGCGGGGTTCTCGTCGAAGAGATGCTCCTTCCCGGTGCGACCACAGAGGTCTCCCTTACCGGCGAACGACTCGACTTTTCTCTCAGCCAGCAGACTCCAGAGACCGGAACACTCGACGTCCGAGGCAGGGTGACCTCTCTCTTTCACCACCCGAAGCTTGAAGAACTCGTACTTGACCTTCAGGAGCTCCCGCTTTGGGATACCACCGCAGTGACGGGAGCTGAGGCACGCGAGCTCTTTACCCTTACCGCAGATGGAACGTTCTCTGGATCTCTCGAAGTCACGAGCAGAGAAGAAGATCAACTGCGTGGAGAGATGTCACTGATCGTTTCCAGTGAGACCTTCTCTGGTGAATCTGCCTTTCGAGGTGCTCTCACCCTCAGTGGGGACACGGTGCAGTGGAATATCGGGAACAACCTCCAAAGCCTCTCGCTTGTCGGAGAAGTTCCACTTTCACCAGACCGCCAGAGCTCTGTTCACCTCGAGCTGAGAGATTTCAAACCGCAACAGTACTTTCCACAACTCCGATGCCTTCAGGCCGACCTGCAAGCAGACTACCAATTTTTCCTTTCGGCTCCGTGGGACGGCTCTGGAGAGATCTCACTTCAAGAGCTTCAATTGGGATGTCGTCCATACCAAACACTGCTCGCGCATCCTCAACAGCTCTCTATCGAAGCGGGAACTTTACGGATTCGAGAACTTGAGTTTGAGTCTCCGAATGCCTCTCTCCTCCTCCGTGGTCAGATCACCGAAGACGAGGTGGAGATCTCAGCAGAGGGGGGAGTTCTCCTCAGATCGTTTCTCTCGCTTGCTCCGCAGCTTGACGACCTCTCGGGAGAACTTGGCATTGAGATTTCAGTCACTGGAGATCTCCAATCTCCGAGGATCAACGGTATTGCGACCGTGCAAAATGGTGGGCTCGCCATCGAATCTGGAGATATCGTTCTGAGCCGAATAGCAGGAGATATCTTCTTACGAGATGATGAGATTTTTATCGATAGCGTGAATGGAAATTTTAATGGCGGAAGAATCGTTCTCCGAGGAACTCTTCTGCCGGAGAAGATCGCCGAATCGAAACTCTCTCTTGAATTTGAACAGGTTCTCTATCAACCAGACGTACACACCTTCGCCATTTTCTCTGGGACACTTCTCGGAGAACAGGCCGAGAGCGGAATTCCTCTTCTCCGAGGAGAGATCGTTCTGGAAAATGGTGAGACGTTGCAAGAGTTTGATGTTCGCGATCTGATCGTTTCTGTTCCAAGCACCCTGCTCGGGAAAGCAGCACCAAAGAATGGCGGCCCCCGTCGACTTCCGAATATCGAACTCGATCTGGCGATCCGATCGTCCGGGAATGTCTTCGCTATCACCTCGTTCTTCGGAGTAGAGCTTGCGGGAGAGGTCTTTGTGCGGGGAGATCTCGCTTCTCCTTCAGTAAAGGGAGAGATTCTTTCCAAGCGGGGATGGGTCGGCATGAACGAAACCCGTTTTGAAATACACTCTGGAAAAGCGGAGTTTCGTCCCCCTTCTGTTGTGCCATACCTCACACTCCTCGGTGAGACCTATGTACGCGGCCCGCGGGGAGAGAACGCACTTGTACTGCTCAAGGCATCTGGCCCCATCTTGAGCCCAGAGGTATCTCTCTCTTCCGATCAGGGCTTGAGTGAACGAGAGATCCTCGGCCTCTTGGGAACTCGCTCTGATTTTCGAATGGGCTCGACCAGCTTTGGCGATAATAACTCTCTTGAACTTCCCTCCTCTCTTCGGAAACGGAAACAGAAAACGCTCTTCGGAAAGTTTCTTCATGAAGTCACCAAAATTGATACGCTCTCCCTCCAACCGAAGTTTAACGCCCGGCGTGGTCAGCTAGAACCGGCACTGATCGCAGAAAGACGACTTCTTCCCCGATTGAATCTTCTTGCGGAGAGCTTTCTCAGTAGCCCGGAAGAGGGGTCTCAATTCTTTCTTCGCTATAAGTTAGGGGGACGAACACAACTGATCGGAACCCTCGATACGACAACGATAGAATCTGAATCATCCGTTGGTGCGGATCTCGGGTATACCATTCTTTCTCGGGAAACAAACTTCGTAGAGTATCGTTTTAGCGGGTTTCAGCACTTCTCCCCGCTAGAGATCTCAGAGCGACTCCGACTCTCCCAGGAGAGTCAACTCACGGAGGAAGAAGCCACCAAGATAGGGCGAGAGATTCGAGAGCTCTACCGAGCGGAAGGATTCCTCGGTGCAGATATCCAGACACGGTGTACTCCAGTTGAAAAGCTCTGTCGAGAGATTCACTTTATCCTTCAAGAGGGTCCACAGTCCCGAATATCCCATGTTTCGAATCAGGGAGATCCACTTCCAGAAGAAATTCAGGTGCGACTCGAGAGAGAGGTACGCCGACGACCGTTTGCTACCGGTGCTTTTCAAGAAGAGCTGAAACGCCAAATTATTCGAAAACTCCGTTCCGATGGCTTTCTTCAGTCGCGAGTGCAGCTTCGCTATGACTACCTCCCTTCGGAGAGTGGATCGGAGAGGCAGCTCGTCATCAACCTTGAGCGTGGCTCAGCGATCACTCTTATCTTCAAGGGCAATAAGCACTTCTCAGAAGAAGAGCTTCTCGAAACGATTAACCTCTTCGAGCGTCGGCAGCCCTTTGGAAACAATACCGTTAAAATTCTCGTGAGAAATATTGAGAGATTCTATCGCGAAGCGGGCTATCTGTACGCTTCGGTGCAACTTGAAGAGCAGGAGTCACCTGATCAGAATCGAAAGATATTCCAGATTACGGTGAGGGAAGAGGAGAAGATATCGGTTTCAAAGGCAGAGTTTCACGGGCTCCACCAGATTACCGCTGATGACCTTGAACAACAGTTTCGAGAAGAGGGGGCCGGAAAGGTCTATGAGGAGATCCGAAATCCAACTCTCGCGCTCCAGGAAGAGATCAGTCGAAATGCCCGTATTCTTGAGAAGATGTTAGACCTCCTCGGTTTTCACCGTGCGGAGGTAGAAGGAGAGATCGTTCCAGAGGGAGATGCTGCATCCGTAGCGATCGTGTACACCGTTACAGAGGGAGAGCGACTCCTCGTTGAGGCCCTTCAGCTTCGAGGATTTCCCGTTAAACTGAGCGCCCCTGAAACACCGAATGCACCCTATTCACTCCCTAAAATGGAGCGTTATATCGAGGAGCTTCGATTTGCGCTCGAAGAAGGTGGCTACCTTCACCCCTCTATTTCTCCCGAGCTCGATGCTCATAAGATGATTCTCCAGATAGATCCCGGAAAGCCGGAAACTCTCCACTCCATTCGGATCGTTGGGAACAACCGGGTCGACGAAGAGGAGATACTCGCCGGCCTTCCGCTCCAGGTTGGAAAGGTATGGAGTCAGAAAGCTGTTCAGCGGTCGCGCGCACTTCTCCTTGCAAAGGGGCTCTTTTCACGGGTCACGATCGAACGCCACGTTGATGAGCACGGGAAAACCTCAGCCATCATCACCGTTCTCGAACGCCCACTTCAGACCCTTGAACTCGGGGGTGGTGTAAACTCTGTTTTTGGACTCCATCTCTTCGGTGAAGCCGTAGAGCGAGAGCTCTTTCTCGACGGAAGAAATCTCTCTCTCAGATTTGATACGTTCTACAATGATACGGAAGGAGAGCTCTCGCGTGGACTCGCAGGGCTGCGATACTCGAATCCCTCATTCTCCTCTCTCGATCTTCATCACACGGAAGACCTCCGCTTCGAGAAGTTGGAACTGGCCACACAGGAGTTCAACCTCGATCGGATCTCCTTCGCCTCAGCGCTGGCTGACACCCAAGAGGCGTTCTCTTACTCCCTCAGCCATACGATCTTTCAAGAGGACCTCTCGAACGTCACCCCAGGGGCGGTCCTCGATCCAGAGCTCGATACGGGAGACGTTCGGCTCAGCTTTCTCTCCCTCTCCGCCTCCCTTGATGGAAGGGACAACCCCCTCTCTCCGAAGAAAGGGTTTAATGTCGGCGGCGAAGTCCGCTTTTCTCACGAAGCGCTCGGCTCCGAAGCAGACTATACCTCTCTCTTGGGACGAGCAGCGTACCTCTTCCCCTTTCAACTCCGGGAAACCCGCTTTGGCCTCGCTACGGGTCTCCGCTCGGGGATCTCGGTAGCTCATGGAGCAACGGACTCGATTCCCATCAGCCAACGGTTCTACCTCGGCGGTCGAACCACCATAAGGGGCTTTCGGGAGAATTCTCTTGGCCCTCGTGGACCAGGAGGGGCAGTCATCGGAGGCGATCTCTTCGTCGCGCTCAATACCGAGTTTCGCTATTTTCCCACAGATGCCCTCGAGCTTCACCTCTTCTTCGATAGTGGGTCGCCCTTCGTGCAAGACATCGGAGTCTCCTCCGAAGAGCTTCGCTACAGCACCGGCGTGGGCTTTCGTTATCTCTCTCCGATCGGACCAATTGGTTTTGATCTCGGAGCCCCTCTCGATGAACGTTCCGGAGAGCCCTCTCTTCGCCTCCACTTCTCTATTGGATCACTCTTTTAGATAGACGGTGTTTCAGAATAAACCGCTATTTTGAGAAAGTGTCCTTATTTCAATGGGTTAACGAACTTCTTTTTTGTGACTTCTTCTCAACATCATGCATCCAAAAGAAAGAATATTGCGAGTTGTAGTTTCAGAAGACGAAGGGGGATGTTCCCCAAAGGGTGAGCCCTCAAAAAGGTGAGGACGGGGAGCTCCCGAAAGAGGTTTTCATATGGTACAGGTAATTCTCTGGTCTGCAAAAAACGAAAGTGAACAACCTGGGGTACTCAACGACGCCGTAGCTGGCGAGCTTGAGAGCCCAGTTCAGGTATGCACTGAGCAGGAGGCCCTTGGTTTGCTCCGAGAATCCCCTGCAGGTGGCCATGAGACGCTGGTGTTCATCGAGCGTTCACTTCCCCTTTCCCTCGGTGATATCACGGAGATTGAGAAGCAGGCCAAGGCATTCTCCGGGGACTATGCGACGATCAGCATCGGAGACCTTTTTTCTCCAGAAGTCGATTCAGCAACTCTCGTTCAAAGCCTCTCTCCCTCACAGAGTTGGAATACGGGGATTGTTTTCGTACGAGAAAAGACCGCTGAACTTATGGAAGAAGAGAAGAGTCTTCCACTCGCCCTGCTAAAAGTGGCGGTTCACCTTCTCGGAGAGAACCGTGAAATCTCTTGGAATATCGCTCATATCGAGCTTGGGAAGGATAATGGGGAACACGGTTCGATCGAAACACGATTATCTCCTCAAGAGAACGGCGAACTTCTCCAGTTCGCACTTGCCTCGATCAACATCGAAGAGCTCTTTCCAAATCATCCGTGGGAAACCTTTGAATCCGAGAGCGCTGCAGCCTGTTACCACACCCTTGCCGGGAGGTTTATCGCTTTCGGAGCGCTTGATAAGGCTCAGGAGTGTCTGCTCTATGGGGATCGCCTCGAGGATAGCCCCCGGTCACTGGCCCTAAGGGGACTGATCGCTCTTCGGCAGGGAGAAACACTTGCTGCGGTGGCGAATATGGTCTCAAGCCTCCAGGAGTATGAGAAGCGAAAGACACAGGACGAAAAACACTACCTGAACTTTCAGCCAGAGAACCTCGAAGTGATCAACTCAAACCTTCAGGATGGCCTGTCAGCGCTCAATAAAAGAGAGAACGATCGAGCAGTTGAATGTTTCACCGATGCGGTGTTTCAGTTCGATACCTTCTACAAAGAGTGCGGACTCGTTCAGTGAGGGCGACCTCCCCGCTTCACTCCCACGATATAGACAATATACGTGTCAAAGGTGGAGTCTCCGGTTTCCCGACGTGAATACACCGGATACCCCTCGTCATCTGGATCATCTTCCTCCCAATAAACCTGAACCTCATCGAAGCCGGTCTCGATGAGCGCATCCCGCACCTCGGGTATGGTCCAGATTCGCCAATCATAGACGAACGCATCTTTCATCTTCTCTCCATTTAAGAGATCGAAATGAATGGAATACAGACCCCGACGATACTGCGGATCAAAACTTCGCTGATGCCACGTATAACGAAACCACTTCTTGCCCTTTTTCTTTCCACTCTCATGCTTTACCGTCCGCTGCTCACGAAAGGGCGACTCCACAAATCCGGGTCCTCCAGCGGTCTCAAGGAGAAATACTCCTTCTGTTCGGAGAGAGGCGTGAGCAGCCTCAAAGTAACGTAAAAGCTCTGAACGGTGTTGAAAGATAAAATACGAGAAGTTGCAGGCAGCAATCGCATCAACCTTCTTCGCCGTTGGCTTCATCACGTTCTGATTCAGGAGGTGAAGCCGAGACTGCGCCTCGGGACTCAACTTTCGCACATGAAGTGCTCTCCCCGCCTCTAGGGCTTCCTCATCAATATCAAGGGCGAGACTCATGCGCTGCTTTCCCCGCTTCACCCACTCGGTCGAGATCCAACTCGTTCCAGAAAAGTCTTCCTTCAGGAGAAGCGGCTCTCGGGCAAAGTTCTCTTCAAATACCTGCTCCGTAACCGCGACCTGCTGATGCGCGTCTTGAACTGCTGCCTCGTAAAGACGGTATTTTTCCAGCACCTTTTTCTTTCCCATACCGCTCTCCTTTCGGCCTACACATCAATTTCAAGACATTTTCAATGACTCTCAATATGCTATATTATGGGACGTTCGATCACCCAGAGTCATCGATGGGACGATGCAGCATCGCTGCCGTTCATGCAAGTCGTATACTGCTTACACGGTTTCATGGATCATTCTGTACGCGCCAATTCTCTCCTCATGTTTTTTTCGTCTTGCAGAGATCCTCGATGTATTCGGCACCTCCTCCTCCTACTCACCGGGATGATCATTGGGGGAACACTCCTCCTCGCACTCAACGGAGAGATCTCGTGGTGGGAAGAATCAGATGCTCCCCTGTTCTTCGGTGGATTGGTTCGGGTAGGGCTGCTCTCACTCGGGATAGTCGGAGCATTATGGGGACTTCAGCCGAAGAGGGACGAGCTCCCACATCTCTCTGGTGCTGCGCTCCTTATTCTCTTCTGTGCTGAGTGGCTCTCACTTCCCTTCTCTCTCCTGCAGGGACCGAGCATCCGTGGAGAGATCCTCTTTTTCGGCTTCCTCGCGGTTACCTGTTGGCCCTTTCGAAGGATGCTGCTCCCGATTTTGGTGGTGTTTACTCCCTTCTTTCTCAGTTGGTGCTTCTTCCGGAGCGCTGACGGGCGACTGCTCTTCTCCGATGATAACCCAACGTTTCTCTACCGACTCCTCCTCCTCAGAGAGCACTTTCCATCTATCCCTTTCTACAATCCGCTCTGGAATGCCGGCATCGATGCGAGAGATTTTTTTGCCACGGGAGCACTGAACGGCTTTCTCCTCTTTAGCCCCCTCATCTACCTCACCGACCTCCTCTCAACATATAATATCCTCATTATCCTCCTGCTCTTCTTCTTTGTTCCCGGTGCCCTTTTTCTGGCGGGAAGAATTCTCCGATTTTCCCCGCTGACGTGCGCGCTCGCGAGCCTGCTGTCACTGACCTCTTCGCTCCTCTGGTACCGGTGGGCACTCCAGTTTGGAACGCTCGGGTTTATCACTTCATCCGCCCTCCTTCCGATCGTTCTCGCGCTCGGCATTCAGTTTCTCGAAGAACGTCACCTGCCGTTGTGGAAGGCGGCACTGACGGTGGTGGCGGTATCGCTCATGCTCCTTTGGTCCCCTTCTGGGCTTGTCTGCATCCCCCTCCTGGCGATCTCACTCTGCGCGCTTCCGAAGCTTTTCCGACAACGGTGGTGGCCTCTCACGACGATTCTCATCCTTGCCGTGAATGTGCCGTGGATCACTCTTTTCTGGTCTGTTTCGAACGTCAGCTCCTTTCTTGATACTCCTCACCAGGAAGTAGGAGAGCAGGCTCCCTCTACAGACGAGCTTTTTTACCGTGATCTCAATCAAGAAGAACGAACGGTGCAGTCCAGTAGGAGTCAACTCTCAGTGGGTACCGTTTCTCGCCCCCGTTTTTCTGAGAGAAAGACGGTGTTCAAACACAAGAAAGAGCCGATCACCTTTGATGGAGCGAGGAAGCGGCTTCGAGAAGCGCTCCACAATGCTCATCCCCTGCTCTGGCTCTTTCTCGTGCCCGGACTTCTTCTCCTCTCTGGGTACACCCGACTCATCTTTACCGTGACGCTGCTCTGGCTTCTCGGACTTGGGACCGTTGGAGCGCTGATCAAACCCCAACTTGAGTTGGACCGAATGCTCGTCATCTTGCTCTCTCTCGCAAGCCTTCCCGTTGCTCGTGCGATCTCTTCTGTTCTCGAAGAAAAAAGGAGCTCCCTCACCAGTTTCCTGACCTGTGGATTTCTCATCGCAGGGATCTTTAGTGTGGGCAGTGTCATCTTGAATCGCTCCGTGGTGCCGATCTCCTTTCAGGACGAGGAGGTGGAAGAGATCTCTGCTGCCGTGAAGGAGCACGCTGGAGAAGGAAGAACGCTCTTCTCCGGCTTTATCCTCCATGACTTTAGTGGTGGTCACCTCGCACCCCTTCCTCTGATGACGGGGAAGCCGATCCTCGCTTCAAGCCCAGTTCATAACCTCTGGAGCTACCAGCAGATCTTTCCGAAGAGCTTCCTTGAACGAGAGAGCGAGGGAATCCAAGAATATCTCGATCTCATGAATGTCTCCCTCGTCTTTGCTCACGAACCGAAGTGGCGAGCATTTTTTGAGCGACAACCGCTACTCTATCACCAGGTCGGAAGGATCGGAAAATTTTCCTTCTTTACCCGGAGCTCTTCTCCCGAGAGCTACTTCCTCGAAGGGTCTGGGGAGATCCTCTCTCAGAGCTCTGGCTCCGTCCGATTCCGTCTCACCGAGCCAGACGGAGTGCTCCGCTTTCAGAGCTTTCCGTTTCTCACGGTCACCCAAGAGGGAGGGACAGCACCTGCTGGATGTCACCTCTCATCTCGTCAGATCGACGCAGATCTCCGCTTCGTTGCCCTCCACGGATGCCCTACGGAGGTGCCACTCGAGCTCCGCGCCGTTTCTCCGGTGGTGCGATGGAAGAGAAGTTATCTCGGAGGCGGAGGGAGCGAGGAATGATGTACCGGTATTGCGCTTTTTTCTGTTTCCCGGGCGTCCTCCTCACGCTCTTCTATCTCTTCAGTGCGGATATCCGCTACACCTCTGTTGTCACAGAGCTCTCGGGAGAACTCTATGCACTCTCGCTGTGGAGCAATGCCTTCTCTCCGTGGGAGGAGGATCTCTTTCGACGAGTGGTCCATTTCTTCGCTGGGAGAGACCCCTCCGATCCTCTTCACTTTGCCAAGTATTCATCAACCCTCTCTTCGATTCTCCTCGCACTCGGCCTCGGGTTCTGGCATCTCCAACGGGGCAGCACTCACTGGAGAGGAGCAGCTGGGATAGCTCTCTCCCTCTGTTTCTTTCACTTTCTCTACGGGATTAATGCGACGAACGCTGCTCTGATCTGCTGGCTGCCGTGGCTACTCGGAAGTTGTTGGATCCGAGTACCACTCCTACGAAGCATCGCCGTCGGGAGCTCCTCTCTTCTTCTCGTCAGTGCTTCCCCCGTAGCAGCGCTCCTCTTCCTCCCCTTTTTCCTCGGAGAGTGGAGCGAGGCAAGAGGCTCAACACGAGGAATCCGGGCACTTGGGCTCTTACTCGCGCTACTTCTCGTCTGCTTCCATCTGCTCACGAGCACTTCAGAGCCGTTTTTTCCCGACTATCCTCCGACTGGACATATCGTGACCGATGATGGTGTTGCGGGCTTTACCCGACCCCTTACTGGGATTAGTCCTCCCATCCCAGTGGTGAACCGAACCGCTCTCAAAGAAGCGCTCTTTTTCCCGGCGCTGTTCCTGATCCTCGGAGCTCTGCTCCACGGCTTTTTTTCATACTTCCGTAGCGCCACAGCCTTTCCGACGCGAGGGACACTTCCGCTGCTCTTCCTCACCCTCTGCCTCGCTCTTGACGTACTTCTTCCAGAGGCACTCGCGATGATCGCTCCACTGGAAACTTTTCGAAGAGTGGTGCCGAGCGCCTTCTTGATCGCTCCTGCCACACTCGTGTGCGGCGCGCTCCTGGTCACGGCTTCATCTTCACTTCATCCACTGATCCTTGCGCTGGCGTTCGGTTTTACCATGTTTTTTATACCGGGAGGACGCCCCCCACTCCTTGGAGCGCTCGCTTCTCCCTCGTCTGACTCCCTCGTTAAACGATACCAATCCGCAAAGAACAACGGCATCCTCCTGAGAAATGGAAGTCGTAAGAAACTTGACGAGAAAGAACTTGCTCAGCTTCGAAAGGTGTTCTTCTCTCCCTCTTTCGCTGTTATTCAATACTACGATCTTTCGATGCGAGTACTCCTTGCTCCCCACCCCACTCACCTTCGCTATAGCCGACTTCGGCACCACCATCACCCCCTTCCTCTTCACCTGAGCGCTTCCCCGAACTCCTTGCTCGAACCCGAGACGCTGGTAGATAAACGCTTCGATACACGGGTTCGTGTTGGCCGAGGGGGACAACGGGGAGGTGAATTTCTCTGCATCGAGTCTGAACAAGCGATGAAACGGGTTCGTCTCACCCCTGGAGATTTCTTTACCGACTTCCCTCGGGGACTGCTCGTTGGAACTGGAGAGCGGTGTGCCGACAAGAAAGAGCTGCTCCGCACGGCAAAGCGCTATGCTCCGTGGGAGGGGTCACTCCACTTTACCGATAAAGGTTTTCCATACTTCGGCCATCAAGCAATCGTCGAACTTCCACTTGAAAAGCCGGCAAAGGCCATCCTCTTACAACAAACCGAAGTTGCTTACTTTGACTGGTCCATTGCGGAACTGAAGGTTGCATTCGCAAAGCGAGCACATCATTCGGAAGAGGAGAAATCACTCGAGAGGAAGTGACCGAGCTTTAAACGCTTCGTCTGCATATAGCTGGTAGCATGCTCTGATATCGGAACCTCAATCTCTTCTCTCTGCGAGACGGTGATTCCACTCCGTTCGAGAAACTCTACCTTATCTGGATTGTTCGTGAGAAGACGAACATCACCGATTCCAAGAGCAGCGAGCATCTGCACCGCAATTCGATAGTCACGTTCATCCGCCTGAAAACCGAGCTCCAAGTTCGCTTCCACCGTATCTTTGCCTTGATCTTGCAATTCGTAGGCTCGGAGCTTGTTGGAAAGACCAATTCCTCGTCCCTCTTGGCGAAGATAGAGGATAACGCCGGAGCCTTCTTCAGCAATTTCCTTGAGTGCATACTCTAGCTGAGGTCCACAGTCACACCGTTCGCTTTCAAAGACATCACCCGTCAAGCACTCCGAATGAATACGGATCAATACGGGATCACTCTCCGAGAGCTCGCCGAAGACGAGAGCCAGATGCTCTTTCTGAGTGACATCTTCGTGAAAAAGGTGAACTCGACACTCCCCCCACCGTGTGACACGCACCCCCTGAAAAGCCTCACGGAGGAGTACTTCGTGATGCACTCGGTGTCGAAAGATCTCTGCCACAGAGGTAATCGGGAGGTTCCACTCGGCAGCATACCGCTGCAACTCTTCGCCCCGCATCATCTCCCCATCCGGTCGGAGGATCTCACAGATCAACGCCGCAGGGGTTAATCCTGCCAGTCGAGCGAGATCATACGAGCCCTCTGTCTGACCATCACGGCCAAGCACTCCTGCCGGATGTGCTAACAGGGGATGAACCGACCCTGGAGAGACGAAGTCTCTCGGATCGGCATCTGGCGAGATCATCTCCCGTACGGTTTTAACTCGAACATCAACGGCAGATGAGGTTCCTCGTGGCGCAGCAGCGATGGTCAGAGAGGGGGTGAACGGAGTTTGAAAAGCAGAATTATTCTGGGGAGCCTGATAGGGAAGTTGAAGTCGCTTCCCGATCTCCTGATCAATGCTCGTACAGACGAGCCCTCTCCCGTGTTGCATCATAAAGAGATAGTGCTCAACAGAGATATGCTCTGCGGCAATAGCAAGATCGCCCTCGTTCTCACGATCCGCATCATCGCAGATAACCACCATCCGACCAGAACGAAATGCCGCAATCACCTCCGTCATCGGAGTGTACGTAATGTCTTTCACCGGAAGTCTCCTCTGTCCGCGAAAAACTCTCCACCAGAGAGTCGTGCAACATACCGTGCGAGGATATCGAACTCTATATTTACCCGATCCCCCCGCCGAAGCGTTGCCAACCGTGTCACACTTCCCGTATGCGGAATGATATAGACCGAAAAGGTCGATTCATCCACCTCTCCTACGGTAAGAGCAACTCCAGCAACGGCGATAGACCCTTTCGGAGCGATAAGAGCAGTCGCAAGGGACCGCGATGCCGTTTCTCCCTCTTCCGGAGCAGGAGGAGCTATGGTGAGCTTCACCGTGTTCCCCTCTTCGGTACGGTCGCATACCGTCCCAACACCATCGACGTGTCCCGTGACAAAGTGACCGTGAAGCCGCTCTCCGATCGCGAGTGAGCGTTCGATATGCACTGAGCAGGTCGCCGCCGTATCATCCGTGAGTCGCGCGACTGTTTCTCCAAGAGTCGTACACCGGAGAGTCTCAGAGGCGATATCAAAAGAGAGGGAGGTCAAACCGTTTTGGGTCGCCAGAGATACGACCGTCAAACACACTCCGTCAGTGCAGAGAGAGTCTCCAACCTTCATATCACTCAGATCACCGCGCGCAGCAATGGTTACCCGATGTCCCCCGGCATGCTCCTCAACTCCAATAATCTCAGCTGATTCCTCTACGATTCCAGAGAACATGGCTCGCCTTCCCCATCCTCTCCGAGATGCCCCCGGTCAGCGGTCTGAGAGCTGCAAAGCGCCTGTTGTTGCTCAGCAGCCAGCCGACGAGCCTTGCGCTTTGCTTTCTCACCATCACTTCCAAGACTGTGAAGCGTTTGGACAAACTGTTCGATATCGGAAAACTCCTGATACACCGAAGCAAATCGGATATAGGCGATGTGATCAAGCTCCCGCAACTCCTCCATAACGAGATCTCCCACCCGAATACTCTCGAGCTCCTTCAGACACATCTCATTTACCCGTTGCTCTATTCTCCCAAGGACATTCTCAATCTGCTCAACACTAATAGGACGCTTTTCACAGGCCCGGGTTAAACCACCCCGCAGCTTCCGTTGGTCAAAGGCCTCCCGCCTCCCATCCTTCTTGATGATGAGGGGTAGCGCATATTCAATTCGCTCAAAGGTGGTAAATCGAAATTCACACCCCTGACACTCTCGACGACGCCGAATCGCATTCGGATCACCCCGAGAATCAACCACCGATGACCGGGCACTGCCGCACTTTGGACACTTCACCTTCCCCT
>JALEGQ010000001.1 GCA_022763385.1 bacterium | reverse complement strand
GGGCGCGGCCGAGCCAGCCCCCGCCCAGCCCGACGGCGGGACCAGCGGGGGGGGGGCGTTTGTTCTGTCCTGCTCTCCGAAATGGGAGTTGGATGGGGAGAGCTGTCGATCCGAGACAGGCCCTGTATGGCATTCAGATGATGCAGCAGATCGTTGGGAAGCTCAGTGAGAACGCGTCAGGTCGAGCGCTCTTGCGAGTGGATGTACTTGCGGCGGTGAATGAGATCGTTGAAGAGGAAAGTTTGCTCCCCGATGGACCATTCGACCGTGAAAATTTTCGAGATCTTCTTCAGCAAGGAGCCTGTTTAGAGCTGCTCTTTCGATTCGCCCGCGGAGAAGAGGAGCTCTTGATGAGTAGTGAAACGCTTCGTTTTGCCCTACGCCAGGCGAAGCCGTACCTAAATGCCGATGAAGAGCCCTTGCTCTGGGTGCGGGAAAGATCACCACTTGGACCAACACTTGGCATCACCCTACGGCGCTTTCCCGAGGTGGTAGATCGTGAATTTTGTCGAGAGTTTCGGTCAGTCCCCGGTTTTTCAGAGCTTATCTCTTCCCGGCTCCACGACCTGATCGAAGTGGAGTGGAGTGTCACCAAAGATAGTGAGACTGAGGGTGGTGCGGAGATAGAATCACGTTCCCAGCTTCTTTCTGAGTTAGCAACAGTTTCGCCGAGACAGATTGTTACCTCTTCAACTTGTCGTGAGGCGATAAAGCATGCTCTTCGATATGGGGAACCCTGTATCCTTGATGGCTCTGTACGAAAAAAACTCTATCTTTTTTTCGTGCAACAACCACAACACTTTCCCCTTCGGGAGAGCATGATGCATGAAGAGATTCGAGAAGCCCGCCGTGAGCTTGCTTCGGTTATTGAGGAGACACTTGAGGAGGGCGGTCTCAAAAAGGCTCATCGGGTTGCCTTATTGGAGTTCTATGCGACGCTAGAGAGTTTTTCGAGGCGCATATACCCGATTATTGAGTCTCTCATTGAGAATCGACGGAGCGGAGGGGAGCTTTTTTTCGGGGGGATTGTTGCCCAGATGCCCGATCCTCCTCTCGCTCTCGTGAGAACGATCCTCGATGAGCGGTTGTATCCAACTTCTGACGCGAAGAAATCTCCGGGGGATCTTATTCCCTCACTTCGACAACGACACAATGGCGCTCGCTACGGGGTCAATGTAGTCCCATACTCCGTGATTGGCAGTAAATTAGTAGATCAGCTCGATACTCGAGGAGACGTAACTGATAGCTCCCGATTGGAGAGGATCTTCGCTGATGTTGAACGAAGATCGCTCCATCCGAAGGTACTCCAGGCCATACAGCGAATATCAGAGCGGTCAGTAGATCCCCACCCTGATCCGTTCCTTGATCTCTTTGCGAGAGAGGAGTATGCATGGACACAGCAAGCAACTCTTTTGGACTTTCTCATCCAATCAGCAGCACCGCTTCATCGGGTTCAACAGCGCTTCGTAGTACGTGCAGCTACCAGAGAACGTTCAGAGGTAGCTGCAAGAGTTCGAAGAGTACTCGAGGTCTGTTCAACCGATCCCGCAGATGCCCCCGTAGAGGAGTTTCTCCGTTTGCAGAACTGATTGGGCATTCTCGCTGCAGAGTGAACTTTGCTGGGACAAAATGAGGGTTTACGTCCTCACGGAAGATTGAGGACCTCAACAAACGTTGAAAACGGTAAGACACGGACTCCTTTCTTCTCGTTTCCGTAGTCCTTCGTTCCCAGGTGGACCTGGTAGAACATTGGGATAGGAGTGCGGGGTTGAAAGTAGCGGATCTGATCGGAGAGCTCCTTTTCTCCGGTTTTACATTCCACTCCAAACAGCGGTTTGCGATCTTGGAGAATAACAAAGTCGATCTCCTTTCCGGTACGATCTCGGAGGAAGCGGAGCTCCATCCGATACCCTTCTCGATCTTCCTGGAAGTGGCAGTATTTTAAGAGTTGAGCTGCGACGAGATTTTCGAAGCGAGCCCCTTCCTTTTCGATACTCCCCCAGTCCCAGAGATAGAGCTTTCGGGACTTCTTTATCGCTTTTATCCGAGGAGGTCCGTAAGGAGCGATTCGGAAGGTGACATAGAGCCGTTCAAAGATCTCTATCCAGCGGTCAACGCTTCTCGGACTCACCTGAAGATCTTCGGCGATAGCGTGGAGCGAGAGAAGGTTGCTCGCTCGCCGAGGGAGTTCATCCATGAGGAGTTCGAGGAGGCTGAGGTCTTTTACATTCTCTAGGTCACGTACATCTTCCTGAATGACTCGGTGCAGCCGTTCTCGACTCCATCGTCGCCAGAATCGACGTTCTGCTTTCTGAAATGGCTCGGGAAATCCTCCGTACTCGAGGAGATCTCTAAGAGCATCCTTTGACCGGAGCTCTCCGAGGGAGAGGGGGTGGAGTCGCCAATAGTGATACCGTCCGTGGAGCGAATCTCCACCTTTCCGATAATAGTCCAATCGAGCAGAGCCGGTAACGATAAAGTTTTTCTCTGGGAAATACTGGTCATACAGTCCTTTTACCAGGCCCCGCCATCTCCGAAACTTATGGATCTCGTCGAGCACCATAAGCTTTGGCTCGACCGGGAATTCCGCGCTCCGAATCTGCTGGCGGTCGCGTACGATATCCCAATTCAGATATCCAGAACGATCATCGTCTTCCGGGAGCAAGCTTCTTGCGAGCGTCGTCTTTCCCACCTGGCGGGGGCCGGCAATAAATACCATTTTCTCGGTGAGATCTTCCCGAATGGAAGGTTCCAGGTAGCGGTGAAGCGATTCATTTTTTCTGCTATTTTTGACATGCATATCAAAATAGTATGGTGTATTTTGACATGTATGTCAAAATTGTTCTTTTTAAAATTGGAGATAGACGCTAGTTTTGCTGTTTTGGGGGAGAAGCAGTAGGGGGAGATAGTCAGATACGTATGCGGCGGGCCGGGTCCGGAGTAGGAAATGAAGGTACTGAACAGCATTGTAAAACCGCTCGTCCGCGGAGCGCTTATGGCGGTGTTGACCATTATGGTTGGTCTTCTCTGCATCATGTTGTGGGTCGCAATTCGGATTGTTTTTCAGGTTATGTAGACCTGAGTACGCTTCTGGAATAGTTCTTCTCTTGAAAAACAGTAGGCAAGTTGCTATTTTTCCATGAAAAACAGCGACAAGGTGGTGGTTTTTCATGAGAGAATGGTCAGTGAAGCGGTTTTTGGACCTTGAGGCGGTGCTTCAGCGGAAGTCGGCCTTTCTTCTTGGTCCCCGTCAGACGGGGAAGTCGTGGTTAATTCGAGCTCGATACTCCGATGCTCGGATATTTAATCTCCTCGATATTGAGCTCTTTCGAACGCTCAGTAAGCGTCCGAGTACCCTGCGGGAGCAGATTGAGCCAGAAGATCGCCTCGTGGTGATCGATGAGATTCAGCTCCTTCCCGAGTTGCTGAACGAAGTGCATCTCCTGATCGAGGAGCGGGGCACCACCTTCCTCCTCACGGGTTCGAGTGCGCGAAAGCTCCGTCGTGCTGGGGTCAACTTGCTCGGTGGAAGAGCAACGCAGCGCTTTCTCTTTCCCTTTGTGCGTCGAGAGCTCAGAGAGCACTTCGAACTGGACCAAGCGCTTTCTCGTGGACTGCTTCCCTCGATCTATTTCTCTGATGATTACCGTTCCGATCTCAGGGATTACGTCGAGCTCTACCTGAAGGAGGAGGTCGCTGCGGAGAGCCTGGTTCGCTCGCTTCCGGCGTATAGCCGTTTTCTCGACGTTGCTGCGTTGAGCAACAGCTATATCATCAATTATACGAAAATAGCCGATGATGCTCAGATCGCTCCTTCTACCGTTCGAGAGTATTTTCATATCCTCAGAGACACCCTCCTTATTGAACGATTACCTCCGTGGAGGGAGTCAAAGAAACGGAAGGCAACGGCAAAGGATAAGTTCTATTTCTTTGATGTCGGAGTTGTTCGGTACCTTCAGGGGCGACGAGAACTCATTCGAGATTCGGTGGAATACGGGGAGGCGCTCGAAACGTACCTTTTCCACGAACTTCGTGCGTACTGCTCGTACGTTTCTCGGGATGCTCTTTCGTATTGGAGAACCTCTACTGGACACGAGGTTGATTTTCTCCTCGGAGACCACACGGCGATCGAGGTGAAGGCAACGCGAAATGTTTCATTTCGTGATCTGAAGGGATTGCAAGCACTCCAAGAGGAGCAGGTCTTTCGCCGATACATTCTTGTTGCTCAAGAAGAGCGAAGGCGCACCGTTGATGGCATCGAGATCATTCCTCTTCACGAGTTCCTCGATGAGCTGTGGCGTGATGCCGGAGAAGGACCAACCAAAGATACTACGCGAGTTCAGGAGTAAAACCCTTTCGCATCGTATTCTCCGTTACCGTCCGTCCCTCCACAAATTGCAGGAGATAGTCTGGACCTCCGGCTTTCATTCCGACGCCGGAGAGGCGGAAGCCACCAAACGGTTGTCTCCCGACGATAGCACCGGTAATGCTGCGGTTGAGATAGAGATTTCCGACGGCGAACTGCTCTCGCGCCTGGGCGAGATGTGAGGGGCTTCGGCTGAATACGCCGCCGGTAAGGGCATAGGCAGAGTCGTTCGCGAGTCGGAGTGCGTCGTCAAAGGTATCTGCTGGCGCAACGCAGAGGACGGGGGCAAAAAGCTCTTCACGCCATAATTCGTGAGTATCCGGGACATCTCGAAAGATGGTCGGAGAAACGAAGGACCCACCAGTGGGGGGAGGAGAAGAGAGGGTAATCGTGAGATCTCCTTTCGCTTTTTCGATGGCCTGAAGCACCCGTTGTTGACTCTCTTCGTCGATCAGTGGGCCGACGTAGGTAGCTGGTTCGTGTGCCGGACCAACGATCAGATCTCCTGCGGCCTTTGTCAGCCGATCGAGAAAGCGGTCATACGCTTCTTTTACGACGATCACCCGAGAACACGCTGAGCACTTCTGCCCGGCAAATCCAAATGCCGAGTAGAGCACTCCCTTTACCGCATCATCAAAGTCAGCGTCATCATCGATGATAATCGCATTCTTTCCCCCCAACTCGAGAATAACGCGCTTAAAGTGGCGTTGTTCGGGAGTGAGAGAAGAAGCCTGCTGTAAGATCTGAAGTCCGACGGCTCGAGAGCCCGTAAAGCAGATCAAGCTCGTTGCAGGATTGGCTACTAGCTGAGCTCCGATCTCTTCGCCAACTCCGGGAAGTAGGGTAAAGGCATTCGGAAGTACTCCTGCCTCAAGAAGGATAGCTCCAAACGCTGCGGCGATAAGGGAGGTCTGTTCGGCGGGTTTGAGCACGGTTGGGTTGCCACAGACGAGGGCGGCGACCGTCATGCCACAGGCGATAGCAAGCGGGAAGTTCCAGGGTGAGATCACCACGGCTACCCCTTTCGGTGCATAGGAGAGCACATTTTGTTCCCCGTTTAGGAACGGCATGAGTGCTTTTGGTGCGTCCATCTCTTTCGCCAGCAGAGCATAGTACTCACAAAAATCGATCGCTTCGCAGACATCAGCGTCTGCTTCTCCCCACGGCTTCCCCGCTTCTAGCACCATCAAGGCGGCGAGCTCTTCCCGCTTTGCTCGCATCAATACCGCTACCTGGTGAATGATCTCAGCTCGCCGAGCAAACCCGACAGCACGCCATTCTTCTTGAGCCGCTGCAAGAGAGGTGATCGTCTCGTCTGCTTGTTCGGAAGTGGCATACTGGACCGTTCCGAGGATCTCAGAGTGGAGAGAGGGGTTTCGTACCTGATGCGCTGTGCCCTCTCCCTTTTTCTCCCCCTGAAGAAGGGGGGCGGCACGAAGTTGTTGAGCGGCTGCCTGAGCTCGCACCTCATCAAGTGCCCGTTGAAATCGTTCTCGCTCCTGGTGAAGCGAGAAATCAAGGAGGGGTTCATTCCGAAATGAGGAAGGGGACATGGCAATACATTCCTGTTGATTATTTTCCTGAGTGAGGTGCTGGGGCTTGGAGGAGGTGGTTTACCTCTCGTTCATCAAAGAAGGTGTGGCGGAGAAAGGACTCGTTTGAGGTGTTTTCGAGGAGGCGACGGACCAGGTAACCCATCCCAGGAATAAGCTCCCCGAGTGGAACATAGAGACGCACGAGATAATCAGAGCGCTCAAACGCTTTTGCTATCGGTTCGGCCATTCCGTAGAGCATCTGTAATTCAAATTCGTCCTTTCCTATTCCCCGTTGCTCAGCATACATGCAGGCGTGAGAAAGGGATCGGATATTATGTGAGCCGAAAGCGGGTAAGCAGTGCTCTACATTGTCCAGGAGGAGTTCAGAGATCCGCTCAAAGCTCGCATCAGAGAGATATTTCTCCTCAAAAAGTGGATTCTCCCACCCCTTCTGTGAGGCAGAAACGGTCTCGGCATCCCAATACGCTCCCTTTACGAGTCGGACGGCGATCGGAGCGCCACGCTCTTTGGCAAAATTGATCATCTGCTCGGTCTGTTGAAAGGAGTCCTTCGCGTAGGCCTGGAGAACGATCCCAGGGTAGGGATAGCTCCGGAACTCAGCGCTGCCGAAGACCTCTCGAAATACCTGATAGATGATCGGATTGTGTTCCGTATCCTCCGCGTCACAGTAGATCTGTATGGTATTGTCCGCGGCTATTCGAACGAGTTCTGCCAGCCGCTCTGAGAGCACCGAGACACTCTTTGCGAAGTTCAGCGAGGAGCACTGCGAGTAGAGCGCCGAGAGCTTTACCGAAACACAGACCGGAGTTTTTTCTCCCGGGTGACTCGGGATCAGCGGTTCAGCACAGCCCCACTTCGGAACTTCACGTCCAAATACCTCAAGCGCTTCTCGGTACCGTTCAAAGTACTCGATCGCTTCCTTTTCACTGAGGCAGTACTCTCCGAGGAGATCAACGGTAAAGGCAAGGCCCGCCTTCCTAAGCCGCTTTAACTCTTTGAGCGCTCCTTTGGGAGTCTCTCCGGCGATAAACTGTTTCGCCATCTGGGAGACCCCTCGCTTGACCGCGAATGAAGCCGCTTTCGCGCGAAGTGAGTGCGGGGGAATATTAACTCCCCACGAAGCGAGATCGTGGATCTCCTTTGCGGATTCAGCCAGGTACTCCGAGACATGAGAGGCGATAGCACGGCTTGATTGGAGTGCGGGGAGTACATCCACCAATCGAAACATATCAGTCTTAAACGACTGAAACTGCATCGACCACTCCATGACCTTGCCACTCCAAAAGGCGGTATTAAAGGCAGACGGTCGTTCCTGTTGTACCTGCTGAAAGATCCCACTTCCAAAATGGAGGATCTCTTCTTCCAGTCGTTTGCGATTCATATCACCTTCATTCTTCTCTTCATCTCTCTTCTGGTGCTACTACCGCTAGCAGTTCTCCTGCGTGAACCGTATCTCCGGTGGCTACTGAAAGAGACTGCACGGTGCCAGAAACCTTACTCTCGAGGGGATGTTCCATCTTCATCGACTCAAGCAGGAGGATTGTATCTCCACTCTTCACCAGGTCACCAACCTTTTTTCGTACTTCAATAACGGTTCCTGGTAACGGAGAGGTAAGGGAGCGCTCCGTCATGGAATCGGTGTTGTTCTTCTCCCGCAGGAGTGGGGGGAGTAGTACTGTCTTCGTGGCGAGATAGGGACCTAAAACCCACCATCCTTCTGGGACCTGACTCACCCGGAAGCTCGCTCCGACCCCATCAGCGAGAAAGAAGACTGAGTCATCACACCATTGAAGGCCGGAGACTCGTAGTATGGCGCTCTCTTCTCCCTCGAGAGGGAGGAATGTAAATGAGAAGGAGGATGGCCCGTGTTGATCGACAGAAAAGGTGAGATCGCACCCCTTTATGATTGCTCGGCGAAGAGAACTCTCGTGTTGCACGACTGCAAATCGATCCCCTCTTGCCCAACTGCTCTTCTTCTCCTCTTCCACAGAGGAGCGCTGTGCCAGGTAGCTCGCACAGCAGTGAAGTTGGGCGATCTTGTGAAGAGGTGGGGTGGTGCGTTGCACAGCAGCAGCGTGTTGAGTGGTGTGGGTGCCGTCACACCATGCACCGCTCTGTAACATTCGGAGTAAGAAGGGAATGTTCGTCTCCACCCCAATAAGCGTTATCTGGAGTAAGTGGCGCTCCATCTTTTGCGTGACTTCTTCGCGATCTCTTCCGTGATGAATCACCTTAAAGAGGAGTGAGTCAAAAAATGGCACGATGAGACTTCCCGCAGAGATACCGGTCTCAAGCCGAAAGCCCTCTTCGGCAGCAGGGAAAGAGAGATCTCGAACCCTGCCGGCATCTGGTTGAAATGAGAGGGCATCCTCGGCATTCACCCGGGCCTGAAGGGCGTATCCTTGCGGAGATAAAGAGGTGAGCGGTTGTCCTGAAGAACGTCCAAGTTGATTCTCAAAATCACCGAGCGTTCCGCCCTCCGCGAGATGAAATTGGAGTTCGACGAGATCTATCCCAAGCACCTCCTCGGTGACGGTGTGTTCTACCTGGAGTCGGGGATTCACTTCGGTAAAGAAGTATTCCCCCGCCTCGGTAACGAGGAACTCTACTGTGGCGAGTCCGGAGTAGGAGAGTTCGCTCAACAGGTGAACCGCATCTCGAAAAAGTGCTTCTTTCACCGTTTCTGAAATCGAGTTTGCGGGAGCTTCCTCAAGGATCTTCTGATAGTTTCGTTGTGCGGAGCACTCTCGTTCAAAGAGGTGAATGGTGTCTCCGCTGCGGTCTGCGGCGATCTGTACCTCGATATGTTTGATCTTTTCAAGATACGGCTCGATAAGGAGGGTTCCATCGAGGAAAAACTTCTCGGCCTCACGTGCCGCAGATGCGCACTGCTCTTCTAGGTCGGTGGGGTTGTGCACGAGTCGCATCCCCCTTCCGCCGCCGCCCGCTCGAGCCTTAACGAGGAGGGGAAAACGAGCGCTTTTCGCCAGGGAATGGAGAGCCTTCTGCCCAGCCGTTGTTTCCATTTCGACGGTGGTGGCAGTGAGCACTGGGATCTTTCGGCTTTCTGCTCGCTCCTTCGTCTTCTGTTTATCACCAAAGAGGCGGAGGAGTGCTGGATTGGGGCCGATAAAGGTCGTCCCGGTCTTTTCACACGCCTCTGCCAGCAGTGGTGACTCCGAGAGAAAGCCGTATCCGGGGTGGAGGAGGGAGGCTCCTTCCCTCTGAGCGAGTTCAGCGAGGTACTCTGGGGAGAGAAAGAGTTCGGCGGGCTCTCGGTCGGGGATAATTCGTTGGTGAGTACAGGAGGAGAGGTGATCTTGAGCAGGATCATGAGCTGAGACGATTCCGATCGTTTCGATGTTGAGTCGGTGTGCGGTGCGCGCAATCCGGGCAGCGATCTCTCCACGGTTTGCAATGAGCACTCTCTTTTTCGGCATACCTTCTTCCTCGGAGCTCTCTTCTACATCCGGAACACGCCGAAGCGGGTCTCTTTCGATTCTTCGCGAGTGGTGACCGCAAGGGTCAGCGCGAGAACCCGTCTCGTCTGTTGAGGGGTGATAACTCCATCGTCCCACAGTCGAGCTGACGAGTAGTAGGCATCGGCCTGATCCTCGTATTGCGTGAGGATCTCTTCGGAAAACTGTGCGAGCTCTTCTTCGTTCACCTGTTCTTTTCTTCGGAGGAGGGCCTCCCGTTTAATATCCGTGAGCACTTTCGCTGCCTGTTCCGGCCCCATGACGGAGGTCTCGGCGTTTGGCCAGAGAAAGAGGAAGCGGGGATCGTATGCACGGCCACACATGGCGTAGTTCCCGGCTCCGAAGGAGCCCCCCATAATGACGGTGATCTTTGGAACATTCGCATTTGCGACGGCATGCACAAACTTTGCCCCGTCCTTTGCGATGCCGCCGTGTTCATATTCTTTCCCCACCATAAATCCCACGATGTTCTGGCAGAAGAGCAGCGGAATATCCCGTTGGCAGCAGAGTTCAATAAAGTGCGCTCCTTTTAGAGCGCTCTCTGAGAAGAGAATGCCGTCGTTGGCGATCACTCCCACCGGATATCCATCGATACGCGCAAAAGCGGTAATGAGAGTATTTCCAAAATCTCTCTTGAACTCGCTAAAAGAGCCTTCATCAACGATATGGTCGAGCACCTTTCGCATCGGGAACTTCTTTTTCCGTTCTCGTGGGATCAGGGCCGGGAGAAGTTCGGGAGAGAAGCGAGGGTGTATTGATTCGTGACGGAATGAGAGGCGTTCTGAGTCGTGTTGAAAATGCGAGACGAGTTCCCGCACGGTATGAAGGGCTGCATAATCATCAGGGGCGGTGTAGTCAGATACCCCACTCACCGTACCATGCACCGTTGCACCACCAAGCTCCTCGGCAGAGACCTCTTCGCCGGTAGCCGCTTTCACGAGTGGGGGACCTCCAAGAAAGATCGTTCCCTGATTCTCCACCATCACGACCTGGTCAGACATGGCAGGAACGTACGCCCCACCAGCGGTGCACGAGCCCATGACGCAGGCGATCTGCGGAATCCGTTGCGCGCTGAGTTGTGCCTGGTTAAAGAAGATCCTCCCGAAGTGCTCACGATCGGGAAACACCTCATCCTGCATGGGAAGAAAAGCCCCTCCGGAATCAACGAGGTAGAGACAGGGAAGCCGGTTCTCAAGGGCGATCTGTTGGGCACGGAGGTGCTTCTTTACCGTAATCGGAAAGTAACTTCCCCCCTTTACGGTGGCATCATTCGCAACCACCATCACGAGTCGGCCGGAGACTCGTCCGATCCCCGTGACGACCCCTCCGCTCGGTTCGACCCCCTCGTAGAGATTGTACCCGGCGAAGGGAGAGAGTTCGAGAAACGGACTTCCCACGTCGAGCAGGGTCTGAATACGGTCTCGTACGAGGAGCTTCCCGGCCTCCTGGTGGCGATCTCGGGCACGTGTTCCGCCAGCTACTGCGGCGCGGTGCAAGAGCTCCTCATGAAGTGCGAGAAGCTCAGCGTAGCTTGGAAGTTGGCGGGGTGAGGGCTCGTCTGAAGGGTGAGGGGTTTGCGGGTGCATAGGGCTCCGTAAGCAACGATTCCTCCTATCGTTGAAGCTCTTGGAGAGTTGGTCAAGGAGATTTCGTGCTTGCAACAGAGATAATAAGGGGGACCGTACCACTACCCCAGGGGAGTGCCACATGTTGCGCTACCGTGATGGGAAGGTGGGGGGAGCCTCCGCCGATCTGAATGACCGAAAAGGTGTCTGGGGAGCTTCTCTCGAGGGTAAGTCGGCGAGGAAAGAAGACGAGCTTGTGGTACGAGGAGAGAGCTTTGTAGGCGGCTTCTTTCGCCGAGAAGAGCCGTACGGCTGGTTCGATACGCTCGCTCTCGGTAGTCGCAACCTTTGTGATGAAATTCGGAGAGCAGGGGTGCTCTTCCTGAATGTCGAGTCCAACCGGAGCTGACGCTGAGCAGGCGAACCCATAGTATTCACCGCTGTGACTGAGGGATCCGGAGAACCCAGGAGGAAAGCTCGGAGAGCGGTCCGGATGACGGAGGACTGGAGGGAAGGCCGGATGAACCGTGCGGATCAGCTTTCTCCCAAGAAGGAACTGTTCTCGACGGTGTGTGCTCTGAAAGCGGAGGGCGTATTGCTCTTCTTCCTCAAAGGCGGTGCTGGCCAGACGGTCCTCCGAAAGGGAAAGGAGCTTCAGCTCTTCACGGAGCATAATTTCGACCGTGACGGTCGGAAAGAAGGGGGAGAAGGGAAGGGAGAAGGTCATCTTTTGTCTCGATCAGTGCGGATGAAGGGCTGGCGTGCTGATAGGGGAGAGTTGCGACAGATATCCCCCCGAGATAGCCTCAAGGGCAGTGCCAGTGACGGGTGCTCACGTGGACAGCAATTTTGAAAGGCAGAAATGAGTCGTATTACCATAAAGACACCGGAAGAGATCGCGAAGATGAGGGCGGCCTCGCGGATCACCGCTGACATTCTCGACTCGGTAACAGAGATTATCAAGCCCGGTATTACGACTGAGCACATCAACACCTTTGTTCACAACATGATGACGGCGCGGGGGGCGATCCCTGCGACCCTAGACTATCACGGCTTCCCGAAGTCGGCATGCACATCGCTGAACGATGTCATCTGCCACGGCATCCCCTCATCATACGACGTTTTAGAAGCAGGAGATATCATTAACGTCGATGTCACGTCGATCAAGAACGGCTATCACGGAGATTCTAGCCGGATGTACCTCGTGGGTGGTGAAGAGGCGTGTTCTCCGGAAGCGGTCGAGGTCGTTCGGGTGGCGCGCGAGGCTCTTCGAGCCGGTATCGCTGAGGTAAAGCCGGGGGCTCATATCGGGGATATCGGAGCAGGGATTCAAGAGTATATCGAAGGACTTGATCACCCCTACGGGATCGTTCGTGAATACACTGGGCATGGTATCGGCAGTGAGTTCCACGAACCCCCTCAGATCCTTCATTTCGGAAAGCGAGGGAAAGGCCCAAAGATAAAAGCGGGGATGACCTTTACCATCGAGCCGATGATCAACATCGGAGCCCCGGGAACGGTGCTCTCCAAGCTCGACGGCTGGACCGTGCGAACTGCTGACGGTTCGCTCTCCGCGCAGTGGGAGCACACCCTGGTGGTGACCGAAGAGGGATCGGAGGCACTAACGGCTTCGGAGTTGTTTTCATAGAGAGGAAGAGGAAGAGAGAGAAGACGTGTCTCAATCTATAGTGATCATTGGGAGCGTGGTCTTAGTTATCACGTTCTCTCTTGGGTTCTCTTATCATATTATCAAGACTCGTCGACGGCGGAAGAATATTCTCACGGCTGTCATTGGCGATATCTTCTCGGAAGCGAAGATTACTTATCGGTATCACTCTGGTTTTGGGAGGGGGACTCAGGGAGCTATTGATCCAGCGGGCCTCACCTGCCAGGTGGAAGAAAAGCGTTTCTCTTTTTCCATTGCCCGAAGAGGTGCTGGCAAGGCGAGTACTACTATCTCTCGGGAAGTAACACTTCCGGTTGCCGTCATGATTCTTCCTGTTGCATCGAAAGATTTTGTCGCCCTAAAGCGTGTCGCAGGATTTATGGGGCTTACTGTGTTTCCACATCTTGCTGGTAAATTCGGAGCTCTCGCGCGGAGTCATGAAGATATCGATCGGCTAAAAGGACTCTCTTCCTGGCAGGATCTGGTCTCAATAATTGAGACCGATCCGAAGCTCAATATGGTACACTTTCTCGGAAGTTCTGACGGAGTATTCTCAAAGTTTTATGCCGCTTGTGGTGGAGAAGGTATCGCCGTAGTAAGGGCCGGGGAGTGTGCGGGGGAGGACGCCCCGATGATGAAGAGGTACTGCACACTGTTGGAAGATATTGGGGATGAAGTGGTGGTATCATAGCCGAAAAGGAATTTTTTCAGGGAGAGTTTGATAGGCTCCCAATGAGAGAAGAGCGATGACAGGAAAGCCGAAACATGCTTCGCCAAAGATCGGAGAAGGTGGAATGACGCTGCTTCACTCTGCGGCTTACATCGGGATCGTTTAGACTGGTAGAAAAGAAGTTGGTATACTCAAAGCAACTGAAGCTGTCGGAGGGATAATGCATACTTCCCGCAAGAACGGGCAAAAGCGATCAGCTTTCGACCACCAATCTGGCAACTTGATTGCCGGGCAGTATGCAATGCGGTGGCAAACCGGCGAGGGGGTGGCGTATGAGAGAGAAGATCAAGCCAGATTCCGGTGCCCTGAAAAGGGGTGCTGTGGGGCACTGCGGCCGAGCAGGACTCGCCGTTCTGCTGGCCCTCTCGTTGCCATCATTCAATAGTTGCGGCGGAGGTGGCCAACCCAGCGTGACTCCAGACCCTCAGGGAGACTTTGACGAAGGGCTCGCCGGAATCGAGAACGAGGTGCTCCGCGCCCAGGTCGGAGGTTTTTTCAATGGTGTACGACTGACGCATAACGCTTTGCGAGGCTTCATTGTCAACAATCAGTATCAGGATTTAGGCCAAAGCAGCTTGGAGGCCGTTGAGGGCGAGCTTGCGATGGGGAATACTCATCTGCACTACTTTCGAACGCTTGCTGCTCAAACTGATTTAAATGCTGCTGCTATTCCGTACTTGACCGAGCCAGGGCCCCTTAATCCACAATTTGATACCTTCGTTGGCTATCCCTCGAGTATTGACTTGATGCCATTCTATGAAAGAACGGGTGTGCGAGTTGCCTTGGTCCAAGGGGTAGATAACATCACCCGTGACTTTGAAAGGCTTTGTGCTGAGCTGAGCGCTTTCGCAAACGGTGGAGCGGTTAGCGATCGAGAGTTGCAGTACATTACCTACGTGGTGGCACTGGGCTTTGCTGTCGAGGAATTCGCGTGGGCTAGGGTCGTCAACGGCCTGAACCAAGAGCGTGACGACTTGCTACGTGATAGTAGGCGATAATCAATCCCCATCAAGAGTTCGTCAGAGGGGGATGTAGTAGTCGAGGTTTTCGCTATGGAGAGCTGAGAATATGGTAACCATTCAGCGAATATGGAGTAGGAGGCGATAATTACACTATTTCGGGGTAGTTTGACCGATAGAAGAACAGAACCTTTCTTGTCATCCCCTG
>JALEGQ010000155.1 GCA_022763385.1 bacterium | reverse complement strand
TTCCTTCAGGTGAACGCTCTGTGTCTTCCCTCCGGGGGCTATATCGCTCCTCTAAAACAACGGCACTTCGTGCCATTATTTTTGAGGATCGCTATAGGTGTTAATTCTCCAATAGTTGGTGCTCTGCTTATGTTTTGCAGCATTCGCTTTTCCAAGCGCCACCGCCTGTTCGAATCGACCAGCGCAAAGCTCTCTTGCCACCTCACACGACTTCCTTACCACATATCTTGCCAACACGATCCAGAGGCCGAGAACAAGAAAGATAGCACCCCACTCCTCAATTACAGGTGTCAACGATTCGCTTGCAAATGAACTGTTATAAAGAAAAACTAGAGAGAGCGCTCAGACAAAAAAATATCAGAAAAATTTTCAATTTCGATCCTGTATGCATTCACGTCCTTACCGAGTTCTTCTGAATAGCCATCTTCTGAATAGCCAGAGTAAGACTCTACGAACAAAGGTCTCCTCATGGGACCTTTTTAGAGGCGAAACAACTCGAGCCCATCACCTCACTCCAATACCTCTGGTGCTGTTCACCATTATCGCACAGAAAGACACTTCACCCGAAAGATTATTACTGCTCACCGGACACTTCCTGTGGTGTGCGATCTGTTTGCCTCAATCCCAGACGCTCTAGACCATCCTGCCAGTAGAGGCAAAGCACCGAGCCTCGCTTCACGGCCCGAGGATCGCATGAAAAACAGTAGAAACTCGCATCTTTGAGACTCTTTTCTTTTGCTAAAGCCGCGAGATGTTTCAGATCATCATCTCCAACGCTATCAGTTGATTTTATCTCGATGAAAACAAGCCCCTCGGGCCCACGATCGATAACGAGGTCAACCTCTCTCCCACCATGAGTCGCATAATACGAGAATACATCATCTCGACGGTTGTATGATGATAACGCGATGATCTCACTTAAGAGAAAATGTTCAAAGGCTCTCCCATATGCATATGTTCCTGGACTCAAGGGAGTGCCAATCGTTCGAAGAAGCGCTCTCACAACTCCGATATCAAAGAGATAAAACTTGGGATTTGTGCGCTCCTGCTTTCTCAGTGATGGTTGAAACGCTGGCAAGCGAAAGCCGAGTAACGTGTCTTCAAGGATCTGAAAGTAACTTTCGGCTGTCTGGGGAGCGACGCCGATATCTCGTCCGACCTTACTAAAGTTAACGATTGCCCCCGAAGTTTGAGCAGCGACAGTAAGAAAACGTTGAAAAGGTCGCAAGTCACGGACTAATTGTTCCTGGAGGATCTCCTCTCTCAGATACATGGTCGTATATGCTCTGAAGAACTCTTTTTTATCCTCCGGAGAAGATAACTCGAAATGACCAGGAAGCCCTCCCCACTCGAGACTCGTTTCAAGTGAAAAATCTTCGTGTAGCTCATCAGAGAGAAAGGGGTATAAATGGTACTTCCACGCCCGGCCTGCTAGCAGATTTGCACCACCCCGTTTAAGCTTTCTGGCGCTGGAGCCAGTGAGAATAAACTGGAGATCCTTGTGGGTCTCAATAAGGTGATGAACAGTATCAAGGAGGGCTGGAACTTTCTGGACCTCATCAATCACCACCCTCTGCAAGCCTGGCCGAGCGGCGACCCTCCCTATTAAAGAATCAGGCTCGAGGTTCAAAGCTTCAAACTCAATATCTCTGAGGAGGTCAATATAGAGCGTGTTGTCACCGAGAAATCGCTCCTTGATAAGTGAGGTTTTCCCCGTGCCACGTGCACCGAAAAGAAAAAAACTGTGTGTTTCTGATGGATTAAGTAGTCTTTTAACCATACTTTTAAATTTCGATGGAATTTAAAAGTATGGTTAAATATTTCGATACACCTGTCAAGATGCCGCTCCCGGATAAAATCGAACACGATGAGCCTGCATTTTGAGCATAAACGGGGTCCTCTTCGGGGCAAAATGACCCTCATCACAATCGATTGACAATCGATTGCAATCGATTACAATCGATTATCTATGGACATCCTGAAGAACCTAGAAAACGAGCGTTTTGAGTTCAAACGGGAGATCCCCAAAAAGCGAGAAAAATTTGCCGAAGAGGTCATAGCTTTCGCAAATACCCGCGGGGGAAAGATCGTTGTGGGTTACGATCAGAAAGATGACCTGCTTGTTGGCATAGACCTAAAGCAAGACCAAGAGGAGGTCGTGGCAAATATCGTGCACGACCTCTGCAGCCCTCATATTCCCTACACCGTGTCCCTTCAAAGTATAAACGCTCCTGATGGGGAGCAAAAAGAGCTTCTCATCATTGATATCGCCGAAGGGGTGAACAAGCCTTATTTTCTCAAGAACAAGGATATCCTGACGGGCAGCTTCGTGCGAGTAGGCTCAACAACGCGACGAGCCGATCAACAAACCCTTACCCAGCTCATTCGAGAAGGCAAAAATATTCCTTATGACGTCATCCCTGTCTCGCAGCAGCTCGATCCAGACTCTGCACTGCTTCACACCTACACAGAACGGCGCCATAAAAGACTCGGCACAACTGTCCCAAAACAAGTTCGCAAAGCACAGCTGCGAGACCTCGGGCTATATGATCAGTCAACTCTCACTATTGCTGGTGCGCTGCTCCTGCGAACATACCCTCAAGACATTCCCGAACTTGGAAATAGTGGCATCCAGATGGCTCGCTTTCGAGATCGGCGTAGCGATAACTTTATCGATAGGGCTGAACTGCTTGGCCCCCTTCCTGAGCTGATTGAACAAGCAGTACAATTTTTCCTTCGTAATATTCGAGTAGCCTCAGTAATCAAGGGCAGCAAACGAAAAGACCTTCCTGACTATCCAACTGAGATATTTCGCGAGCTTATCGTAAACGCTGTTATTCACCGTGACTACTCTGTCATTGGCAGCTCAGTACAAGTCGCTATCTTTGATGATCGAATTGAATTCTCTACTCCTGGCTCACTCGCTGGACCAGTAACTGTCGACAACATCTTGGAACGACAGTTCAGCCGAAATCCTCATATTGCGAAGCGAATGTTTGAAATGGGCTACTTTGAATCTTGGGGGCAGGGCATGGACCGAGTGATGGAATGGTCGGAAAAACATGCCGAACGACCTCTCCAAATCCGAGAGGGCAGCGGTCAATTTATAGTCACGCTCTCCGCCAGAAAAAGCGATAAAGGGTTAGAGACATCCAGCACTCAGAGAAGCTCTCCGCCCTCAAAAATTACTGAGCAGAAAAGGGCAATTCTGAACTTCATTAAAGGGCGAGAGCATACGAGCAACAAGGACGTTAGAGAATCGTTCGGCGTAAGTAAGTCCCAAGCCCAAGGCATACTACGAGAGCTTTTAAAGGGGGGATTCATTACAAAACATGGAGCTGGTCGAAGCACTCACTATGTCTTCAAAGCATAGCAGACCGGCTCCAATGAGATTTCCAAGACACGGCCACACTTCATTCCATGCACCCTCAAAAACTCACCTGAACGAAAACAGCGTCTCCTGATGAATTTTTTCCGATTTGGAGCTGAACGGCAGCTGACGGGCTGCCACTCGAAACAAAGAGCACATCTCTGACAAGAGAAGCTCCGCACCCCTTTTGTACCGGGTGGGTTCTGCTCTTCTCATCAATGCCGTTGGCAACCGCTCGTGCCTGTTCTCGCACCGTTGCCAACGCGTGGTAGTAGCTGACTTCATCGCGATCTTCGGCCCGCTCCAAGAGGGCCAACTCTCTCATCACCGGTCTCAGCTCCAGCTCGTCATAGGGATGTTTGCCGATCGTTGCCAGGTAACGGGAGAATTCCCCTCACGCATCTGCATCACCTCTCAAAATCACTATGACCTACTATGACCATCCTCGGCTCCCAAATACCTCTCCAGGATCGCTGCGAGCCGTTCAGCATCTCCTTCGCCGAACGGCTCTTCGACCTTCTTCTTTCCTCCAGGCTTACTCGGCGCAAACCCACAGTGCTGAACCAGTGCCCCGAGCGACCCGAACACTCTTCGAATCTGTGAACTACTCGGAATACGACCATCAGAAAGGTGGCTCACGGCGTCCAGCTTCGTCTTTGAGGGAGTTTTACCGAGAAACTCCTGCGCAGCCCGAAAGCCCAACTCCATCAGTCGTTTCTTGCCTTCTTGAACCTCCTCCAAAATCTCATCGCCAAGTGCGGCCCGAACTGCCGTATTCACATCTCCGAAAAGTCGAGTATAGACCTTGAACGATGAGGTCTCCTCGGCACGAGCAGCACGCTTAATGGTCGCCGTATTCGGAACCTCGCCAGTAGAACGGAACATCTTCTGGAGATCGGCCTTCAGCCTCTCACGAAGTACTTCGTCTCGAAGCTCTGCCTTCGTAGACTCAAGAATATTGGCAGCGGTCAGCGCTCCGTCCCAACTTCCGAACTCCTCTTCGTACCGTTGAAACGAAGCACACTGGAGATTTTGGCAGGCCTCCCTCACATCTTCCGCCCGAGGCACATGACCGAGCTTCTCCGTCAGGAAGTGGAGGTCTTCGAGCATGATATCACGACGGTTCGCGGGAGCTCCAATCAATCGCAACATTCGGCTGTAGCCCTGCAGGTGCTCATCAACTGCCTCAAGCACATCGTGTGCACGCGAACCAGCGAACCCAACAAACTCCTCTCGGTTCGGCACAGACCGAAGCCCTTCGAGGGCACTACTACACTCTCGCAAAAGCGCAGCCCCCTCCGGAGCTATCTGCGCTCCAGCTAAATGGTGTTGCCGATATCGACTTACCGTTCCACCTTGGTGGGAACCCACACCCGACTGCGATGACGTCATACCTCTCTCCCGAAAGCCAGCTCGGTGCCTCCAAGCACCCGCCAGGAGAGAGAATATCAAAATCAGCTACTGGTATCACCTTCAGCAGCCCTCTTCCGAGGGGAAAATCCAAATTTGGGGAAAGGGGGCGATTTCATCTGGATTGTGCTGCCGCATCTTCCCTTTCTCGCTCCAGCTGATGGGCAACGGCTTCAGGACTCTCAGTCCCTCGAGCAAAGAGTGAGTAGGCCGCAGGAACAAGAAACACGGTAAAGAATGTAGCAAAAGTGACGCCGCCTAATATGACGATTCCTATCGTTTGACGGGTCTCAGCCCCTGCACCGCTCGCGATGATAAGCGGAAGCGAGCCCGCTGCGGTGGTGATTCCAGTCATCAGAATCGGCCGCAATCTCGCGGTAGCCGCCTGCATAATCGCCGAATCGAACTCCACTCCTCTATCACGGAGTTGATTGGCAAACTCAACGATAAGTATCCCGTTCTTTGCTGCAAGGCCGACCAGCATCACAAGGCCGATCTGCGAATATATATTGAGGGTTCCACCGCTCACAAAAAGAAGCGAAAGTGCACCGAAAGCCGCCGTCGGAACGGTAAGCATAATGATAAAAGGATGAATGTAACTCTCAAACTGAGCAGCAAGCACGAGGAACGTAACCACTAACCCGAGTATGAACACGAATCCGATAGAGCTTCCGGAGTATTTAAAATCACGTGACTGCCCCTTGTAATCGACTATTGCAGTTTCAGGGAGTTTCTCTTTCACCAGGTCTTCAAGATACCTCAGCGCTTCGCCTAAAGAGAGTGAGTCACTCAGGTTGGCCTCAAGAGTAATCGCACGGATACGATTATAGCGATTTAATTTGGGAGAATCCGCAAACTCACTGAGCTCTACGAGGTTGCCGAGCGGAATCAGTTGCTCCGTGCGCTCCGACCTGACATAGAGATTTTGGAGATCAAGCGGTGTGCTCTGCTCGCTTCTCTCTCCTTCAATGATAACGTCGTACTCTTCACCTTCTTCAATATAGGTCGTCACTCGTTTCGAACCGAGCATCGTTTCAAGTGTACGGCCGATAGTTCCAACCTTTACACCGAGCTCCGCTGCACGGTCATAGTCGATCTGAACCCTCACTTGAGGTTTCGTCTCTTTGTAATCGTAATCGATTCCAACCAGCCCTGGGTTCTCTCGGTTGATCTCTTCCAATAAGAGGTCCCGCCACTCGACGAGCTGCTCGTACGTTCCACCTCCGATCACAAACTGAACTGGCTTCTGAATACGTCCCCCAAAACCTTGTCGCATAACGGGAAAAGCCTGCACCCCTGAGAGATCAGAAAGTTTCTCACGGACTTCATCCATAATCGTAAAGGCGTCCCTCCGCTCGCTCCATTCGCTCAGAAGACAGATAACAATGCCACTGTTGAACGAAGCGATATTCCCAAAACTTCTCGGTGCCCTCACCAGCAAGCGAGACATCTCTCCTGATTCAATATAGGGCTTCATGCGATCTTCGATCTCATCCATATATCCTTTCATATACTCGTAGGAAGCTCCCTCGGGGCCATTTACGAGCAGAAAGAATGCGCCACGATCCTCCTTAGGTGCATATTCGCTTGGAAGGAAAGAGAACAATCCATATGAAATAATCCCAATAACAGCCACGGCAAGAATGGAGAGCGATGGCACTTTAAGCACACGCTGCAGGAGCCTTTCATAAGAGGATTGCAGCCTCTCAAACTGCTCTTGGAGCTTTGAGCTCTTCGCTTGAGAGTCATTCTTCTTTGAGAGGAGCTTCGAGGCGAGCATCGGGCAGAGCGTAAGTGCTACAAAACTTGAGAAAAATACCGCTGCAGCCATCGTAAGTGCGAACTCAGAAAAAAGTCGCCCGATGTCTCCCTGAAGAAACGCCAGGGGTACGAAAACGGCCACAAGGACAAAGGTTGTCGCAACAACAGCGAACCCCACCTCTCTCGCTCCATTGTAGGCTGCGACGAGCCGAGTTTCACCATAGTCCCGTATTCGTCTAGAGATATTCTCAAGCACAACAATCGCATCATCCACGACAAGCCCTATCGCGAGAACTAACCCGAGAAGAGTGAGGAGGTTAATCGAAAAATTCAGGATGTAGAGGATGATAAAAGTTGAAATAAGTGAAACAGGCACCGTAACTGCTGGGACAAACATCGCCCGGACATCCCCGAGGAAACAGTAAATGACGAGTACCACAAGCAATACCGCGATTCCTAACGTCCAATATACCTCGCTAATGGCCTCTTCTACGAAGATAGAGGTGTCGTAGCTCTGCTTTAAATCTGTACCGTCCGGCAAGGTCGGATTAACACGGTTACGTTCTTCTTTTACTCCACGAGCCACCGTAATCGTATTTGCGGTTGATTGCTTAATGGTGCCGATTCCCACCATCGGCTCACCATTTCCTCGAAACAGAGTACGGTCTTCAACGGTTCCTTTCTCGACTCGTGCTACATCTCCCAATCGAACGAGATAGCCGTTCGCTCCTCTGCTGAGCACAAGAGACCGAAAGTCTTCTGGTGTTCGAAAGGAGCGATCGAGCCGCACGGTGAATTGTCGCTGCTTCGACTCGATACTCCCAGCAGGCAATTCAACGTTTTCAGCTCGAAGAGCTGCCTCGACATCAGCAACGCTTAGGTTTCGTGCGGCAAGAGCGTTCCGGTCCAACCAGACCCGCATCGCATAGTCCTGTCCACCACCAACACGGATGCGAGCTACTCCATCCAGGACAGAGAACCTATCAACGAGGTAGCGTTCAGCATAGTCAGTAAGCTCCGGCACACTCATCCGATCGCTCTGAAGATTGAGCCACACAATGACATCATCATTTGAATCAACTTTTTGTATCTCAGGCGGGTCAGCTTCATCCGGCAGGTCATCCAGAATGGTGGAAACCCGATCCCTCACGTCATTCGCTGCCCCATCGATATCTCGACTAATCTCGAATTCAATACTGACGTTGGACTCTCCATCCTCGCTGCCAGACTCAATAAACTTGATGCCCTCAATCCCGGCAATTCGCTCTTCAACGAGCTCTGTGATCTTTGACTCAACGATATCAGCAGATGCACCGGGATAAGAGACTTCGACACTTACTACTGGCGGATCGATATCGGGGTATTCACGAAGCGAAAGCCGCTCGAAGGACACATATCCAAAAAGAACAAGGATACAGGTAAGCACCGATGCAAAGACGGGTCTCTTTACCGAGAGGTCTGAGAGAATCACGACTTCTGCTCCATCCGCTTCAAGACCTGAGCAGAACTCTCATCTGACCGTTGATAGGCAGATATTACCACTCCCTCGTTGGTGCGTGCATTCATGGTTCCGTGAGTTATGACCACTTCTCCTTCGTTAACTCCTGACAAGATTTCTACATGTCCTCGACGCCGGGTTCCGATCACGACATCACGCTTCTCGGCGATAAGGGTGTTCTCATCGACCACAAATACCGTGTTGGAGCTTCCTTTCGGAATGAGAGCCTCTTCCGGTACGACCAGCGCTACCCTCTCGTTGTACTCTAGCCGCACCGTCATCAGTAGTCCGGGTTTCAGAACCGCTTGTCCATCTTCTAAGAAGTCGTTCGGCAGTATTGCTCGCACAATGACAGAGCGAGTAATCGGATCAACACGCGAATCGATACTCTTGACCGTTCCCTTGAAGGTGCGATCTGGAAAAGCTCGCGTTCTGGCTTCAATAGGCACTTCGGTTCGGAGTAATCCGAGATAGATAGCGGGGATGGAGAAATCCAGTTTCATCACTGAATCATCAGTTAATGTAACGATCTCTGTTCCCGGTTCTACGAGTGCTCCGGCACTGATGTTTCGGAGCCCGAGAACTCCATCAAAGGGAGCAACGATAAGCCGGTCTTGTAAGCGGCTCTTCATCGCATTGAGTTGCGCTGCTGCTGCTTCGTACTCCCGAGTTCGCTGGTCAAAGAGCGATTCTGACACGGCACCACTCTCAGGGAGCGTTTTCAGGCGTGTCAGTTGTCGTTTTGCTTCATCAACCCGAGCAGTCATCTCTGCAACCAGGGCACTCTCTTCTTGATCAGTCATCTCAGCGAGAACAAAACCGGCTTCTACCCGCTGACCATCTTCAAAGTGGATACGAGTGATCGTATCAGTAACAGTTGCGGTGAGTTGCACTGTCTCATTCGCGATCAGCGTACCAAGAGCTTCAACGGTATCACTCCATTTTTGCTCCTCGACCTTGTGGACCACCACTTGGGGCGCCTTATTCTGAGAAAATGCAAGGAGGGGTACGAGGAGACCGGATAAACAGAAAAACACGCCGACAAATCGGCTGAGCTTTTGGGTGACTGGCATAAGCATGAAATATTGTCCTCCGGCGCCAAATGGGTGGAAGTGTAGACGAATTACCCAGCAAAGTCTTGCTTGCAATGGGTTATCTCTTTGAGCACACTGCGTCTTCATGCGCTCTCTCTGCTACACTCCAGCCTTCCATACGCTCTTTCGAACAGGGAGCTTCTCGCTCTGGGCCTGCGCGCTCAGCAGTATTTTCATACTCATGAGTTGTTCGGTGGGTCCGGACTATGAAACGCCAGAGCTTTCCCTCCCACAGCGGTGGAGTGAGCAAGCTCAGGACCTAACTGAACCTGATTCATCCGATTTTCACCAGTACTGGAAGGTCTTTGGCGATGAACCGCTGGAACACCTTTTTGAGATAGGTCGAGGAGAAAACCTCACGGTACAAGAGATTGGTTTCCGACTAGAAGAACGGCTTGCATCCTTTGGCATTACGCGAGCGCAATACTTTCCGGATATCGACCTCGGCGCAAACTTGCAGAAAAGAAGACGAAGCGGAGCGATCGCATCCGCCATCGCAGATCTCAACAATGATTTGCTTGGTGTTGGAGGGTTCCTCAATTGGGAGATAGACCTCCTTGGAAGGATCCGGAGGCTGAACGAATCCGCTAAAGCTCAAGTAGAGGTCGCAAGTGAAGAGTTTAATGACTCTCTCGTAACCCTCCATGCAGAGATCGCTACCGGGTACATTCGATACCGAATGATCCAGGCACAGATACAGCTTACTGCGGAGAATATCCGAACCCAGCACGAAAGTCTTCGACTTGCCAAGGATAGGTTTATAGCGGGAATAGCCCCAGAGCTCGACGTAAAACAGGCAGACTCAAACCTCGGTCAAACAGAAGCAGCCCTTCCCACCCTTCGCATCCTACTCGCGCAAGAACTCCACCGGCTGGCAGTTCTGCTCGGAAGGTTTCCTGAGGAGGTAGAACCGTTGTTAAGTGACCCAAGAGCACTCCCGAAACTTCCAGACCTCTCACGAGATACTCTCCCATTACGTCTTCTCCGGCAGCGGCCAGATGTAAGACGAGCCGAAAGAGCACTTGCTGCACAACACGCTCTGATAGGGGTAAGAGAGGCTGAGCTCTACCCGATTATCAGTCTTCCCGGAAGTTTTTCATTTGAAGCTTTAAACACTCTTGAAGATGCTTTTCGGCGAGACAGCCTTGCGTACTCAGTGGGGCCGCAAGTGCGGTGGAATCTCCTTGACTTCGGTCGGATTCGAGGAGCGATTAAGGTAGAAGACCTCAGAACGAAACAAGCAGAAGCACGTTATCGGCAACAGGTGCTTGTCGCCGTTCAAGAGGTAGAGGATTCACTTGCTCAGTATTTTGAGTCACAAGTCCGGAGCACTTCATTGGAGCGCTCGGTTATCGCGAGTCGTGATGCCGTAAAACTCGTAAAATCGCTCTATGTCGCCGGATTAACCGACTTCCAAAACGTACTCGATAGTGAGCGAAGACTTTTTCTGCAGGAGATAGCGCTCGCAGAGAACAAGGGAATAGCGCTCGGAGCATACATTGGCCTCTACCGTGCCCTGGGTGGAGGCTGGAAGCACAGTTCTCACGATGAAGAGCTGGAGAGCGCTTCAGAGACCAGGGAGTGATCAATTGGTGGATGTTCGGAATGTGGAATCAAGAACGATATCAAGATCTGAATTTCGAGAACAACGCCTCCAGAGCTTGGCCGTAAGCCATATACGTAGGAGAAATCGAATCAATTCGGATCCGCTCGTTCGCTCCGTGGATTCCGTCGGCTTTGAGTCCAAATCCACAAACCGCACTCACCCCGTGAAGCGCAAGGAAATTTCCTACATTTGAAGGACCAGCAACCTTCGAGTCTGCCGCCCCTCTCCCAATCAGATATCCGTCCTTCATCACTGGAGAGTGGGGATCTGTCTCCCAAGATTCACATTCGCCGACAGCAGCAGTATCGATGCACGCATTGAGGCAGTAGTGGGGGCCTCTCTCCTTACTTCCTTCAATCTCCACCAGCAATCCAGAAGCTTGCCCATCGTGTATGAGAACTTCAGGAACGATATCAAGCCGTTTCAGAATAATTTCTCTAGCAGCTTCAACTATCCCATCTTTCGAGATCTGAGAATGACTCGGAATCCGCATAAGCTCGACCGCATCTTCTACAATGAGACTTTCTCTTTCAGCGGTCAGCTCATTCACGATACTGCCTGAAAAATCGTGAGAACTACTGGAGGTGATATCGACCATAGCCAAACTCTACCCCAACGTTGCATAAAAATTTGCCCGTAGACTGCTTGGCTCCCAGAAGGACAACACCCCTCCTCTCAGCTCTCCCTCGGGAGAGGGCCGATCCAAAAATGGGGATTATGGGCAACTTCCCAGAGAAAACCATCTGGATCTTTAAAGTATCCGGAGTATCCACCCCAGAATACCTTCTGCCCAGGTTTTACTACTTCTCCCCCAGCGCTACTGGCTTCTTCCAGAACGCGGTCAACCGCCTTATCGGAGGTAACATTGTAGGCCAAGGTAAATCCTGGAAATCCAGAGCCAACTGAGGAGACGGTCGCATCTTCTGCAAGCGCCTTGCGGCCGTACAGACCAAGCCATGAACCCGATAGTTGAAAGAATGCAACGTCTTCTGACAGACAATCATACCGCGGGAGCATTAACCCATTTTCATAAAACTCGATAGAACACCCGAGATCTGCCACGCCAAGAGTGATCATGCTAATTCGCGGTTCCATTCTTTTAACTCTCCTCTGAATTTCCTGCTTCGCTCCGGTATGGACTTTGTTGTGACCGTCCCCGCATCGGAATACTTTCAACAAGAACTTGACTATCTCATGAAACATTCACTCTGGCACAATAGAAGACGATGTGGCCCAATTTTAAGCCTGGGAGGCTTAAAAGCACCTCGCAGGTAGGGAGAAGTTATGTCGATTGTCGCTGAATTTAAGAAGTTTGCTCTGAGGGGAAACCTCGTTGATCTTGCGGTGGCATTTTACTGAGAATCGACAACGGTTGGAGCTGCATTTACCACGGTGGCAAAGTCGCTCGTAGATGACATCATTATGCCACCCGTGGGGTGGCTGCTTGGGAGCTCAGATTTTTCAGATCTGTTCTGGGTTCTTGATCCTGGGCCAAAAGAAGGAATAGAGTTCACCACCCTAGCAGCAGCTCAGGCCGCCGGTGCCGTGACGGTCAACTACGGAAAGTTCCTGAACAACCTCATCGCCCTCTTTCTCGTGGCTGTTGTGATGTTCATTCTTATTCGAACCGTAAACCGAGCCGAAGAAGAACTCGAAGAGCGATTCGGCGACAAGCCAGAACCGGGAGAACCCACCGAAAAGAAGTGCCGCTTATTGCAGCTCACACAAAGGAGCGGAGATTTTATCCCAGAAAGTGCCAGGCTCCTCACCCTTTTCCATTGAGCTTCAACTGGCTGCCTTCAACGATCTTTCCAAGCTCCTTCAAACTCATCGATTTCTGCAATAATATTAAGCTTTTCTGGAGTTAAAGATAGGTTTTTCCGATCAAGCATATCCGATTACATACCCGTTTACACCCAACTCAAGAACGCACTACCAGAGACCCAAGTTGGGGTGCACCCGAGAGACCGCTGAGAGGCACCTCAGGCTCATTGCTTGCATAACACAAATGAGAGGATTGGAAGTGTTTTTCAACCTTCTCTGAAGTTAGTTACCTGCGAGGGTCATCTGGAATGAATATCGGGCTGGTGGTGGTTGTTTTTACCTTTGTCGGAATGCTCTTTTTGGCGATCTGGGCGTTTCTGCAAGATCTCTTACAGACTCGCGAAGAATCCACTTCTGATGACATCACCACGCAGATTAAAAAGACGCTGAACGCTCCTTCCGCGGGTCGCTGTCTGCCCTTCATGCTCAACGGACTCGCCGGAAATATCACCCTTCAGCCATCACCACACGGCTCAGAGTTTGATAGATTTATCCTGTCTATCGATCTTCCGAAGCGCTACGGTGGGAAAATCAGATTTCGTCAGATGGATGCATTACAGGAATGGGGAGAGCGAAGAGGACTCTCTGGAAGGGTCAGGCTAAATGACCCTTACTTTGATGAACAGTTCTTGATTGATGCTGAACAGTCCGAGTTCGCAGATTTCATCCTCAAGGAACAGCACATCCGCCTCGCCCTCCGTCGCCTCTTTACGGCCGGCTTCACCGAGGCCATTTGGGAAGAGCGACGATTCACCGCGGTTGCTTTTCGGGCAGAGCTGAAAACTGCTGTCGTGCTTGGAGCGCCATTCAGAGAGGAGCTGTACCAGCTGATGGCAACTCTCAAACGACCGGTGCCTGGGTTGAAGGACAAACACTCTGCTCTCCCCTTCTGGTTGCATCCACTCTCACTGATAGTCATGCTATTGCTTTTGTTCACGGCGTTCTTCAGCTTTGAAACTCTTGCATTCTATCGACCAGTGAGTTGGACAGAGTTAGCGTCTTACTGTTTGCCTGTTATCCTTCTCGGCAGTGCAGTTTGGGGAATGACGGTGCTCCGGATGCTCTCTGGCACTTATCGAGCTCTTTTCCGTATTTCCGTTCTCCTTATTGCTGGCACTATCGTTTTCACTGCTGGTCCCATTTGTCTGATAGCCTCGCTCAATGGGAGATACGATTCCGGACAGAGTAAAAGGATTGCTGTGAAGGTTCTTGAGAAGAAGCGTTCTCTCTTCCAAAGTCGAGCGGAAGAGTTTTTCATTACCACGGAGGAGCTTCTCCCAGGGTATGGTTTAAAGCGCTTTTCCGTATCACCAGCTGAGTTCAAGAGAGTAGCGATCGGAGAATCAAGAGTAACAGCTTCTATACGCCCTGGGTGGCTCGGGCTTCCTTGGATCGAGATATGGGAACTTCACGTTTCTCAACAAAAGAGGGATGGATGAGCACGCAACCCACTGGACGAGAGTCAGCCCTGGAGCAAAAAACGAAAAGAATTATCCTGACGCTTGAAACCATTGGAGCGCTCACCGCTGTTTCCGGGTTGCTTGTTGAGGGAAATCTCCGCTTCCCTCTTTTTACCCTTGGAGTTCTCATGTTCGTAATGGGCTCCCTTGCTGAACTCTGCCAGGCAGCGCTCCATGGGAGACTATTCCTATGGGTACGTGGCCTTAGGCTTTCTCGGGAAAAGGATCGATCTCTCTTCTGGGTCGCGTGGCTCCAGCTTCTCACCCTCTATGCTTGTACCGTTATACTTTTGGTGAATGGCTTTGTCCTCGGTCCCGCCGAGATGGAGGCCCTTCATCTTGATGTAGGAATCGCACTCCGTGAAGGGCTTCTCTGCGGATGTATCGCTCTGCTCTGCTCGAGCTACATCTCACTTAAAACCGGTACGACCATTATAATTGGAAACGGTCGCGACTTTCAGATCGATCGGCATCAACAACCCAAACTCTTCCTTTTCGGCGTCCTGATGGAGCTCCTCCCCGGAGCGTACCTCGGCACGTTAGTAATCTTGAACATTTTCGGAATCAAGTTTTAAGAATTCGCCCAATCCATCTTTGTTGATCCTGCTCTCCTCTGGCGCACCCCAATAGACGGTTAGTATTACCTCATGCCATTATTTCTCGTGAATGCTCTAGAGTGTAAGATCGATACCTCTCCTCTGAGCGTAGGCAGCGATTTTTAGAAGAGTATTATCAACCAACGGCACCCCACCCTGGGGAGCATCTCCTCGAACCTCTTCAACCGCATCAAGCTGTTGTCTAAGCCGCCCCTTCGCGAAACTTTTTAGGGAGTCGGCAAGGGGTGTTACCCTCGTTTCTGGCCCATCCCTCTGAGCAGTCCTCCTCGTAACGGTTCCCTGATCGTCAGTATAATAGAAGATGCCCGCTTTGCGATCTGCTGCGATAAGCGCTTGCTGATCCTCTACATAGGCCCGTCCAACAGCATTCAGGAAACGGGTAAGAGCTTTTTGAGGAGAACACTGGGATTGAAACGAACTGGTAGAGATATCAAGAACTCCTCTTTGGCTCTCCTGACGGCACATGAGATAACCGATCGCAGCAAGATCACCAGAAAATTCATCTAGCTGATCCCGTGCTGCTGAGCTGTAACTCGGACGGTGCTCAAAGAATCGGGTACCAAGATTTTCGAAATGATCATACATCTGGCGTCGGATCTCCTCGTGAAGGTCGTACTCGACCAGACGGAGCAGCGGAAGGGTGTTCGTTCCCCTGAGAACTCTCGTTCCAAAGGTATTTCCAGCCCAACGAATATCATCGTAAAGCTCATGGTTGCTTGGGATAGCTGGAAGATATCGTATATTCTTCACCCGATCATAATCAGCAGTGTACTCCATCGTTCTAAGGCCATCATCCCTTACTCCGCTGAGCTCTTTCCCTTTTCTCTTCCCTCTTAAAAACCTGAGTCGATGCGAGATATCCACCACTTCATGGTTTCCGGTCGGATGGATCTGCTCCCGCCGGGTCGGTCTCCCATCTCTCCCCGGGGCCGTTTCGATGACTCCCAAACGACGAGCCTCATCAATGACATCTCCAATCTCAGCCTTATAACTTCTTCGATCAGGAAGATCGGAGGAACTCCCAGGGTGTGGGGTATACTCGACGAAAAAACCAGACTCCATCCGAACGTTCGGATCAAATCGGTAATTCCCCTTATTCCCTGGGCGATAGTGTCGGAGAGCAAGCTCTCGGGGTGCGGTGATATCGATTCTGAGATCAGGACACCGTTTCAACAGTTCCCCTATGAACCGTTCTGCCTCTTCAGCGAGGACGATATCGATAAGCTCAAGGCTCTCACGCACCCGTTCAGTCGCCCGGCGAAAGAGCTGCTCACCACCCATAACACGGTCGTTGCGATGAATCTCAACCCCGGCGAGCCAAACCTTGTTCAGATTATCGTCCAGTCGGGTATGACCAGGAGGCACGAAGAGGTCATACGCTTCAAGGAAGGCCTGGGCTCCCCTCGCCCATTCAACCGGATTTCTCCCGCCGCCAGCGGGGAGGGAAACCCCGAACCGCCCAGCAACAACTCGATCGGCACCAAAGGTGTTCGCAATAGACGGGCGGCGAGAAAGCTGTTCCATGACGGCTGCAAAGCTCGTCCCTCCGATATCTCTTCCGGAGAAGGTGGGACTTCCAGAGGTTCGAACAGCGTGATTTTCGATCTTCACCATCGCTTTTAGAACATCGACATCCTTTACCGAGACAAGGCCGGCCAATTCGCTCAAAAGCCCTATCTGTTCTTGAAACTCCGTGAGCTCATCATGATGGTCTTCCCGAATCACAAGATCTGCTAGCTCTGCTACCTGTCCAGTGAGTGTCTCTACCTGAGCCTGAATATCATCCTGTCCCTCGCTGAGCTCCTCTCCGATCCGACAGAGCTCGGTGAGAATCTGCCTCTGATTCAGGATCACATCTTCAAATCGAGCCGCATTAAACTCAGCCAACCTATCGATCTTTCCAGAGAGGTGCTCAAAGCCATCCTGAATCTGTTGCGACAGCTCTCCGAGCATCTTTTTAATATCCCCGATTCCCTCAAGGATCAGCTCATCAGCACTTGGTCCCCCAAACAGGCTGAAAACGGAGGAAAAGAGGGAAAGTCCCCCCGAGATCGCTCCCATCACACCGATCTCAGCGAGATTATCAATAATCTGAGCGGTCTTGTGGACCGCACCAAGGGTAGTAGTAAAGATTTCAGCGGCGCGACGATCACCGAAGATATCTCCGATAATAAAGCCAGCTATATCGATTCCGGAGTCGATATCACGGTGGAGCTGCTGGAGCTCTCTGGCATCTTTCTCTTTTACAGCCTCCTCTCGACGAGCCTCTTCAATAGCGGCCCGAACTCCCTCCTTCATAATCTCCTGGAGTTGGGCAATCTGCTCCTCCGAAAGCTCATCTCCAGGGGAGTTGCTGCTCTCCAGCCCACCCGTTCCACGCTCGATCTGAGCTCGCTCCTCCTCAGGAAGGGACTGGATAAGTTCTGAGGTGGAACCATCAGTAGCAAGCAGTCCAAGGTCGAGAGTAATGGGGGCATCACCTGTCATCTGTTCTCGCACCTCAGCGGCAACCTTCGGATCAGAGCGAAAAAGTTGGGCGGCATGATAGGCGATCATCTTCTCTGCCTGAGCGACCTGGGTATCAAGATCTCGTTGACCCGAGGGAGAAGACTGAAGCGCCTTGAGAAAATCGTAATTTACCTTCGGGAGAAGATTCGATGCCGGTTCTAGGAGCGTTGCTCCAACACTCAGCCCAACTCCGACACCGGGATGAATCAGACCTCCGAATGAGCCTGCCACAGAAAGTCCATTCGCCGTTGAATTCGCGAGTTCTTCCCGATCGCCACGTTGTCGAAGGGATTCTCCATCAAAGAGTTGTTGAAAGGATCCAAAGAAGTCTTGATCATTGGGGTGAAGACCTTCTCGACTCAGCGCTCCAATCCGCTCACCAGCGGAGCTATCACCCTTTCGAAACTTCCTGGCCTCAGCGAGCATGTCACTGAGACGACCAGCTCTCCGAGCTGCCTCACGGCTATCAGAGTCCCTGGCGACGCGTGCGAGATAGGACTCGGTTACAAGATAATCATAGGCGCGTGGAGAACCCTCCTTGATCGGATCCCCGTCCAACTCAAGAACTTTCCTAATCCTTGCGACCATTCCCTCATCGGAGCCACTCCCAGCGAATAACTCGCCAGGAAGCGCGGCGCTCGCTACCATTCCAGCTAAAAATCTCCGGCGCGACGTTCTATGATCAATATCCATGGTCCACCACCTCTTCTGAAGGATCCCTTTGAGCATATCAAGAAGAAGATATATACCAATGAAAATTCCACTTCATAGAATGAACAGGTTCAGATCCCATACCCTCAGCGGCGAGCGGGAATTACAGCCTGCGTGGCGCCTGAACGCTCGGAGTCGATTACAAGGTTGTTATAAAGGCCCTTTCTCCCCGTTCGTTAGTCAGCAGGGATAATCGCTAAGCAGTCAAAGTGTCCTTTGGCGTGAAAGACACGGTAATGCCCAGAGAGTTCAGTATCGCAACCAAGCTCTCGATAGTTGGATTGCCATCCTCTGAGAGCATTTTATAAAGATTCTGTCGGTTCAGGTCTGCTACTTCGGATAGCACTCCGAGACCTCACCCCACCATCCGCATCTCCCCCTTGCAGCGTGGACACAGAGAGACAAGTTGGGGTGCAGCGGAGTGCAGGGCACCGCTATACCCGGTAGCAGTACACATTCTTTTCGCTGCCCACCAACTCCATCTCAGGAATTTCATACCACACCGATGCCACCCGTGAGCCAGGCTTCATCTCTTGGAGGATCTTCTCTTTCATCTTCTCCATGTGTATCGGCACAAAAAAAAGAATAACTATTGAATAAGGACGAAGATCAGTCGACCAGATATCTTGATGCCGTATGGTGACATTCCTTCTTCTGCTCAACAGAACTCTTAAACGAGAAAAGATGACCAACAGATAATTGATCTCAACTCCCACACACTCCCGGACCCCAGCCCGGGCAAGTGCCAAGACCAGTCGCCCATCACCAGAACCGAGGTCAATCGCTCTATCTTCTTCCCTCGGAACAAGGAGCTTCAGCACTCGCTTGATATCTGCCCGGGAGGTCGGAATATACACCGCCCCCTTGAACACTGCGTAGATCGTATACAGGAAGTGAATCAGAAGAACTGCAAAAAGAAGAATAACTCCACAGGCAAATACTCGTTGCACATCTGTCATATAGAACTCGTAACTATTTGGCGTGTTTTGAACCGTTTCCAGTGGCTCGGTCGATGAATGTTGAGAGAAGTCCACCTCAGGGGACTCTTTGAGGGTGAAGACAAGCAACTATTCAAAAACAACGACATCCCCGATCAGAGGATGGTAAGAAAGGATATCTTCTTCTCTCGACCAAAATACCCCGAAATAGTTTAATTATCGCCTCCCTACTCTATATTCACGGTGTATTGCCCTAAAGTGAACAGCAACATTGATAAAACGAGGATCAATGATCGGTTCGATCTTCCCTGATTTGCTTTGAAACTCGCGCTCAAGAGCTGGCGTATCACTTCCCCAAGAAGCAAAGATAAGCTTTCTCGCTGGCGGAAGTTCCTCAAACAGTTTTGGCAATACCTCTGTTAGTGTGACCGGTCACGATATTTGATGGAAGTGTGGTCACGAAAAATGATGGAGTTTTGGTTGCTTAGAGTGTTGCGTTACCCGTTACCGTTACCCACACGCTGTAGGGGATGTGGGTAACGGTAACGGGTAACGAAGTAATTACAGTAAGTTACTATCGGGGCTGCTTCGGA
>JALEGQ010000154.1 GCA_022763385.1 bacterium | reverse complement strand
GGGTCCTCCTTGCCCTGCCAGTACGGCTCACTTCAAGAGGTCCATTCCTCTTAACTCCTCCCTCTATCGAATATTTCTCAAAAAAGTTTCCTCCTTCACCAAAAAAACTTCCCACCACTCACTCTTTTCAGCACGTTAGCTCAAAACTTTTTTCATCCCGGTGCTTCATCCTATAGGTGGGACGCACCATATGACGCTGGCTCGGGAGGTGGGACGCACCGTTGAGAAGGTGGGGGTTAGAGGGGCTTGGGGGTGGGGGTGTGGAATTTTACGCGGGTGTTTTTTGTGATTTGGTGCGTTTTGGCGGTTCCGGCGGGGAGCTCTATGACGTGGGTGCTTTTGGCGGGTACAGTTTGCCGATCTTCGGTGAGAGGCGGGGCACTATGAACTATTCCGACCACTTGTTGATCTGGGGAGACGAAGATCATGTCAAGCGAGATGAAGGTATTCTTCATCCAGAAGGATTGCTGTTTTTCTTCTGGAAAGATGAAGAGCATCCCTCGATCCGGAGCGAGGTGCTTCCGATACATGAGGCCCTTGCTGCGTTGAGATGGGGTGTTTGCAATTTCAAGAAAAAATGGGGGAGACGAGCTCTCTTCATGGTGAAAGGTGACTTTTAGGAGGCTCTGCTTTTCTCGATACTCGGCATAACTGTACACCCCGACGCCAAGTAGGAGGATGAACAACGCGACAAGTGCTGCTTGTTGGTATTGGACTCTCTTCCACTTCTGATTTGACGGCACAGGGTACTCCACGAAATACGCCGCTCGTATGCTTTAATTCTACAAACTTTAGCTTCGAGCGCTCTTAATCTTTTCGGTAAGGTCCGGGAGCACTTCATACAGGTCCGCTACAAGGCCGTAGTCAGCGACTTCATAGATGGGGGCTTCTCCGTCCTTGTTTATGGCAACGATCACTTTCGAGTCCTTCATTCCCGCAAGGTGCTGAATTGCACCAGATATTCCCACGGCGATATAGAGCTGCGGAGCAACGATCTTCCCAGTCTGACCGACTTGCCAGTCATTCGGCGCATATCCAGAGTCAACCGCTGCTCGCGAGGCGCCAACCGCTGCTCCAAGGGCATCTGCCAGTGGAAAGATATACTTTTCGAAGTTCTCTTCGGACTGAAGCGCTCGACCTCCACTTACTACGGCTTCCGCTTCCGTGAGCTCAGGGCGGTCACCTCCGGAGGCTTCAAAGTTTACGACCTCTCCGGCATACGCCGGAACGGATACTTCCGGCAACTCTTCCACCGCGCCCCCATCTCCCTCCGGTAGAGCCGCATCAAAAGCTGAGGTTCGCACCGTAATAAGCTTGCGTTCAGTCGTAATCTCTACGTCAGCGAGCACATCCCCAGCGAACATTGGTCGCTGCAATAAACCGTCACTCTGGATGCCGATGATGTCTGAGGCTTGACCGGCACTGAGCCGAACTCCTACTCGAGGGAAGAAATCTTTTCCTGTGGTGGTTGCCGCAGCGATCCCCACGGACGATGTGCTTGCTTCAAATGCTTGAACAAAAGCTGCTGCATAGGGAACGGCGCGATACTTCTCATAAATGGCTGAGTCAGAGTAATAGGCTTTTGTTACGCCGTACGGAAGAAGTTTTTCGGCGGCGTCTTTAGCACCAGCCCCAAGAACTACCGTGTGAATTTCTCCAAGACTCCAGGACGTGAGAAGTTCTCGAGCGGCTTGAAGCGCAACCAAACCGGCTTTTTGAAGTTCTCCGCCCTCTTGTTCAACGTATACCAGGATACTATTCGACATGTGTCGTTTCCTCTGTCAATAACCGCACTATAATACTTTTGCTTCCCCTTGAAGCGCGCTCACCAGCGCGTCAACATCTTCAACTTTCCGGCCAGCCGAACGTTCGGGGGGCGGACTCATCCGTACGACCTTCACCGTTGTGGTCGGTTCAACGCCGAGTTCCTCAAGCGCAAACTCCTCCATGGGCTTCTTCTTGGCTTTCATTATCCCCGGAAGTGAGGCATATCGCGGTTCGTTCAACCGAAGGTCTGTTGAGATGACGCACGGTGTCGGTATTTGAAGGGTCTCCAATCCACCATCGACTTCACGCGTTACCCTCGCACTTCCTTCATCAAGTTCTACCTGCGAAGCAAAGCAAGCCTGACCGAGCTGCAAGCGCTCAGCCAGAAGCTGGCTCGTTTGGTTGGCATCGGAATCAATCGACTGTTTCCCCATAATCACGAGCCCATACTCCCCTTTACGGTAAACGGCCTCAAGCACTCGGGAAGCAAGGTCTGAGTCAACTACTCCGTCATATTTCACAAACACTCCAGAGTCTGCACCCATCGCCATTCCGTATCGCAGTTGGGTTACAGCATCCTCCGGACCAATTCCAACGACAACTACTTCCGAGGCCTTTCCCGCGTCTCGTAAGCGCACGGCTTCTTCTACGGCGATCTCATCAAAAGGATTCACGATCCACTTTATGCCATCGGTGACGATACCGTTCTTCTCTGGGTTTACGGTAATCTTCGCCTCGTAATCCGGCACTCGCTTCACCGGAACCAGTATCTTCATCTTTTCTCCTCCACCGCGAGAAGAAGAAGGCACAGACGATCTGTGCACCCCTCTCCATCCTCTCTTCATTGTACCGATGCATCACCCGGGTCGAAAGACACAACTGTTTGGGGGCTGGCCTCTCTCATCATCTTGTTTCCTGGCTAAAAAAATTCCTCTTCAAGATGCCTCCATTTGTCCTTGTCCACACAGATTTATCTCCTATATTCATACACTTATAAAACTCTTTGGCTCTTTCCCCTCTCATGTTTCTTTAAAACAAGGTTTTCGTTAGCCTATTGCAGTAGATTTTTGGAAACTTTTTCAGAGATTCTTCGATAGAGCATGGAGAAAATGTGCTTCGAGGAATTGCCGGCAAAGGTCCGCTCTTCGTCCACACCGTTTTTTTGTTTCTTTACCGGAGAAGTAGATGTCGATACCTCACCCCAATTCCATCCGCCCTCATTCGTTCTTATCGTGCACTCCTGAGCTTTCTCCGGAGAACGGATACTCTCTTCTTGAGGTAGCCCTCACTCTTCCCCTCCTCTTTGTGCTCATGATCGGCGTAGTAGATGTCAATACCACCCTGCAGGCCTATCACGCCGTGCGTGATGGGGTTGAGACCGCAAACCGATGCACATGGGCAACCGATGGAGATTGTAACGAGGTTTCACCCGATACCGGCCCGGGACCTGCGTATTTCAACTGGAATGCATACCGCCCCGGTGCAACGACTTACTATGGATACAAGTCTCAATATGCCGGCGAAGAGTACTTCCTTACCGCACCTCGTTTTCGATTTGATACGTTTGAAGGTCACCGTCTCGACTATCGCTCCTTTACGACCACTCTTCATCGGAGACAGGTGGCACAACTCACCTTTCCTGCGCGAGCAATTACTCCGCAGATCTATGAAGCGGAACTTCCGGCCCTTCGGATTCAACGAGTCCCTGGAGGAAGACCGAACGTCTCCGCAACCTTTCTTGATGGTGGCGGGAGGTACCAGAACACCCTCGACTATCAGGTTTTAAACTCCCCTTCCCTCCGCTGGAACTCACAAAACTCAGGCCGGGTCCGTTTTCGAATCCGCCGCCCAGCAGGAATAGTGTGTCGAGAATCCGTCAACTTCAACCGCGCCTCGGGGCACTCTGCCAGTGAACAGGAGTGCGGCCACGGGGTTGGGAGTGGTTTTCAACCGAATCGTGTCAAAGCAATTCTTTTTGTGACGGCAAACAGTGGAAACTCTCCTCGTACCGCTAACGGAACGGTTTCAATGACGCTTTCTGGCCCTGGAATCTCTGAGCCGATCGATCTCGGTGGTCGCCGGTATGGCGGCAATGACGATGCAAGTCTCTGCCCCCGAGTCCCCTCTCTCCGGCGTCGAAATGGACTGGGACCTTGGGTTACTCAGCAGAACTGCAGTGAGTCCACTCCGGGAAGATATAGCGGCTTTTCCGCTCTTGAATACGACCGGAACTACACCCTCACCTTTTCTTTTACCAGTGGAGCACCGGACCTTGAGTGGAACTTCGAAGACCTTCAGCTCTACCTGCCGCGAATTACCTCAGGAGATGAGCAGTGGCAGGACTGCGAAGGCGGAGTCCTGAGATCTCAGTATGGATCGAACAGTGGGTGCTCTATTGGTGGAAGCGCGGCATCTTCTTCCGTTCTCGAATGGATAGATCCAGAGGCTCAGCCAGAGAACTACCGCCAGGTGCTGCGGGAAGAGTTGACGGATGTACTCATTGAAACGCCCCACAATACGATCCGCCCAGCTTCACGAGAGCTGATAGACGCTGTTTTTGGACGACAACATTCGTCAGAAGAGCTGCGTGATTGGTTTGAAACTCCAAGCCAGTCTGATCCGAATCGAGAGGTCCGGCACGAGTGTGACGAACAGAACTTTGGTCAGAGCATTCGGGAGGTACCTGAGCCCGGTCAGCCCGCTGAGGTCGAACTTTCTCGCGCAGATAGCGAGTGTCGGGCGAACACGTCTCTCCCGTCGCACTCCGTTCACGACCTTCGATACTATACGGAACCGGTCGCGATCGCAGCGGAGCCCGTTTCGTGGACTCCGGAGAACTGTACGGATCACAGTTCAAGGGTCCTTCCTCCCGCAGCTCGAAGGTTCCGTCACGTCACCTTTAATACCACGTATGATGGCCAAGAGGAGCTCGATCCGCTCGGGAGAGATCGTGACCCTCGTGAGGCGCTCTCTTCCCCGAGCTATGCTTGCTCGGTAAACGGGG
>JALEGQ010000153.1 GCA_022763385.1 bacterium | reverse complement strand
TTGTGAGGCGAAAACCCCCCCCCTCTGGGGTGTCACCCCCCCATGAGGGTGGGGATTTTCGCCTCACCAGTGAGGTAAGAATGCATCACTTCTCTCTCGGACATCTCCTGAACTTCAGTATTTTTAGGGAGTTAGGGTCTGGTACGCCCCTTGCCAAATCTCTCCGGTGAAAACTGTTGTTTTGGAGTACGCACATGAGGGACGCATTCGCTATGCCACAGAGGCTCTTCTATTCGGTGACAAAGAACCTCTCTTCTGGACCTATTGAGGGGAAAGAAGATCCAACGTGGGCACTCTTGATGGCGAATGAGTACCTCGAGAAGAACGACCCATTAAGGCTCGCTCTGGTACATCGGGCAGTGGAATCAGCAGAGGAGCACCAGCCATCTTTCGGAGCTTTTCGTGCGGCATGCTCTGGTGAGCGGTTCAATGCCCTCGGAGAAGACCTGCAGGCTCTCGTACGATGTTCTCGCTCGTGCCTCAAGAGCACTCACCGGCCAATTCCAAAACCACGACAACGATTGGATCCTTCTTTTCGGAGCAGGAGGGCCATATCCAGCACTTCACAAATTGAGAGGGGAAGAGTGAGGAGAGCGGCGCGAGAAGCTATTTCAAGTCGAGCTGTTCTCGAAGCTCGAGTATCCGATCGTACTTTTTTGAAAGTAGGATAAAGGCATCACTTGATTCGTCAGATTCAAGATCTCGGCTCTCTCTTTCTCTGGAGTCCGGGTGAACTTCTTTAATCTTTCTCCGGTACACCCGCTTGATCTCTTGGAGGCTCGCTTGCCATGAGAGATCAAACTCCTTCAATAGTTTTTGATACTCCAATAAGAGAGAATTACCACCCCCCCGAAGATTCCGAAATGCAACGGGATCAACTTCATGAGAGGCATAGCTCTCTTCCTCCACCGTATCATGAAGAGAGAAGTCTTCTTCTTGAGCACTCTTCTTCTTGAGCTTCTGCTCTCGACGTCGAACTACGGAGAGTGATAGCAACAGAAGAGGGATGAGAGCAAACAGCAACATTCGTAATGGAGAACCAAAGTATCCTGCCACAAGGAGTTGAAAAAACTCCATCGGTGTTGGCTGATGCGACCGAAGAGCGAGAAGCTGGCGAGCAACGTCAGGTCGGTCTCTTCCCGACCAGATCAGCGCTTCTTCAAAGATCATCTGCTCATATTCACCCTGTGATTGAGCACTGACCTCCCGGAGATGCTCTCGAATAAGTGCCGCCGTTCGAATGCTTCGGCTTTCAACCTCCTCATCAAAGGCACGACGGAGGTAGCTGATATAGCTCCGTTCAACTAATGGATTGTTACGACTCTCAGTCATTGCCAGCCGACGCACTGCGTTATTTCTTCGTATCTCCTCTTGGGGCGGTTGCAGTCGAGAGAAAGCTTGGATGAGAAGCTCTTGAGTTCTCTGTGATCGTTCTTTCGGATAGAGCTCTGCGAGGAGGATGAGTGCAGATGCGGGCTCATGGTGTTGAATCGCGAAGTCAGCAAAATCGTGAATCTTTCTCACGACAAGCGGTCGAAGAATATGTCCGTTCGGTGAGTTATGGGTTGTTTTCAGATAGGGATAGAGTTGAGAACGGTCTTCTGATGGAGAGAGCTGCACGAGTTTTAGAGTTTTTTCAACGAGGAGCTCAAGTTTTGCGACCTCAGGATCTTCTCCTCCAAAAAATTCAGAGAGCATCTTTAAATATCCCTCCAGGGAATCAGTGCTCTTCTCTCCAGCCAGCTCATCTTGCAAAAGCAGTTCGACGACCCTTAAAAATTCATCCTTCGCCTGAAAGATTCGAGAGGATTCGTGAGTCCGCAACCAATCAAGGTCATCTCGGCCTACCAAAGCCGAAAGTAACAGACCTATTTCATGCAATCGTCTCTCTAAGCGTTCAGAGAGAAGAGCCTTTAAGGTCGGTCCACTTTCAGGCATACGGCTCAAGGTCAGCAAGATGCTTCGCTTCTCTGCAAACGGATATGCCTCTTCCCGTAACAACATCTCAAGCACGGGGGCAACGATTTCAAATCGCTTGTCGGCTGCCGCACTAAAAAGAAACTCTTTCACGTCTTCTGAGTCAAAGCGTTGAAAGAAGTCTCCTGCCCGCAGGTATGATTCTACGATGTAGCGATCACTATTCTGCTGAGCAATAATCCTTAGCTCTCCGAACAAGCGAACACGAACACTTTTATTTTCTAAGGGGAGAATTTCTTCTACGTGAAAGGGAAGTCCATAGATCTCCCGCACATCGGCTTTGAGGCTGTTCCCAAACAGGAAGACAACGAGACTTGCTCCGAGAAAAACGGATGCTGCAAGGGGGCAACGAGTGCATCTGAGGTGAAGATTTCCACGGAACATAGGGCTTTCACGAGTATAGCTTCAAAAGCATTCCTTGCCGAGGGGTAACCATTCAGCGAATATAGAGCGTTCACCAAGAGATCGTCAGCTCCGCTTTCCCTTTTTTCGCCGCAAAAAATCAGGGGGGAGCACTGCTGTCACACTTAAGAGAAGCTCTTCTTCTCGCTCCTCACCCCGCTCTTCTATTCGTATTCGTACTGCCGTTTTGAGGTCTTTCTCCACCTTTGTTTCATCGAGGGTAACGTCAAGGATAAACACCCCTGCTTGTACACCAGGGGCGATGTCAACGGAGACCGCCGGAGAATCTGAATCCACCGAAAGCACTTCGAAATCTCCCTTGCCACGAGTCTGGATTCGCACTTCTTGCGTTTGGGCTCCTTCACCTTTGACGATCCCGAAGGAGACCACCTCTGGCTTCAACTCAATCTGTGAACGGACACTTGCATAGAGGGGGATATTCACGGTTCGCTGCTTCGTTCCACTCAGCGAGATGACGATCCGATCTCGGAACTCTCCTTCGAGCACATCTCGTCTCAACCGAGCAACGGCTTGAAGCGAGCGCGCGTCTGATGAGAGGGTCTCCACCTCAATCCACTTCGATCGACTCGTTAAACCGGTGATCTTTCCCCGAGAGCCATCCCGTAACTTCACGGAAAAAGAGCGTTCGACAGTGTTCTCTTTCGAAAACGATTTCTGCTCGAGCTCTCTTCGGACGACTTCTCCAAACTGAATCCTCGTTGGGGTCACGAGCACCTCGGGTTGAACCTCCCCTTGCAGGGTCAGAAGCGCCGTAAGCTGGTCCGGATCATTGGTATACATTCGCACTGTTTTTACTTTCGAACCGGAGATGCCCTTCGTATCAAGCTCAACGGCGAGGTTTGCTTCTTCTCCAGGTTCTAAGAGCTCCTTTTCCAGTTTTGAAACGGTACACCCACATGCGGGCACTACCCGCTGAATCTCCAGTGGGCTTGTACCGACATTCCGAAAGCGAAAGGAATGAGAAACCGTCCTTCCCTGCGGGACCACGCCAAACTCGTATATGGGGCTCTCTAGCGAGAGCTTCGGAGTCGCCCATGCAGAAAGAGCAAAAAGAAGAGTAACGACGAGAAACAAAAGTCTGGTGCTACAGACAACGAGTTGCTCAAGCTGTTTGCGGAGAAACATCACCTTCTTTGTCCTCACGAATATTAATCTCTTCTTCCGTCGGCACTTCTTCAACCGGCCGCTCTTCAAAAACATCGTTCTCTTCCAAAAACTTCGTCGAAAAGTCGCCCGAGCGAAACTTCGGATGGGTGAGCACTCTTCGGTGAAGCTCAATATTGGTATTGATCCCCTCGATGAGAAACTCGTCGAGGGCCACAAGGAGCTTCTCAATGCAGGCCTCTCGAGTTTCGGCCTTAACGATAAGCTTCGCAATCATTGAGTCATAATACGGAGGAATGGTGTAGCCGGCATAGACCGCCGAATCAACTCGCACTCCATTTCCTCCCGGAACGTGATAACTCGTCACCTTGCCTGGAGAAGGGACCAAGGTACGGGGGTTTTCGGCGTTCACGCGGGCTTCCATCACGTGTCCAGAAAATTGCACGTCTGACTGTTTCAGCGAGAGCTTTTCTCCTGCAGCGATCCGAATCTGCTCTTTGACGATATCAGTCTCGGTAATCATTTCCGTAACAGGATGCTCGACCTGAAGCCGGGTATTCATTTCAATAAAATAAAACTCTTCCTTCTCAAGGTCGACGAGGTACTCAACCGTTCCTACACTGGAATACCCCACCGATTCTGCTAGCCGAACCGCAGAGTCCTGTATCTTCTCACGAAGCTGATCTGACAATCCTGGAGAGAGCGCTTCTTCAATCACCTTTTGATACCGTCGCTGAACAGAGCAGTCTCGCACGCCGAGGTGAATGACGTTTCGAAAGCGGTCTCCGGCAACCTGAACCTCTACATGGCGCACCCGAGGAAGGTACTTTTCAACGAGAAGGTGCCCATCATCAAAAGCCGCAATTACTTCACGCTGCGCCGTTTCAAAGAGCGAAGTGAACTCTTCCGATTCTCGGACAATCTTCATCCCACGCCCTCCACCCCCGGCACAGGACTTCAGCAACACAGGAAATCCGCTCGCTTCAGCGACTCGAAGCGCCTGATCCGCGCTCAAAAAACCCTGGCTGTCTCCTGGGATGGTCGGAACCCCGGCTTTATCAGCAGCACGACGGGCACGAGCCTTGTCTCCCATAATTCGCATATTTCGAACAGAGGGGCCGATAAAGGTGATGCCACAGCTCCCACAGATCTCGGCAAACGCCGGGTTCTCACTCAGAAAACCGTACCCCGGGTGGACCGCATCAGCCTGAGTGGCAACAGCGGCTGCCATGATAGAAGCGATGTTCAGATAGCTCTCTTTTGCCGCTGGGGGACCAATACAGACACTCTCACTCGCAAGCTTCACATGAAGAGCGTCTTCATCGGCGGTCGAGTGCACCGCTACAGTCCGAATACCAAGCTCATGACAGGCTCGAATAATACGAAGCGCGATCTCACCACGATTAGCGATCAAAACTTTTCGAAATGGTGGGGTGTGTTCCATGTAGAAATTCCAAAGTTCTCCAAACACGACAAAGATCGTGTCGGGATCAGAGAAAAAAATATTACCCGTTCGGGTCGATGACAACGAGGAGCTCTCCGAACTCCACCACTTGAGAGTCTTCAGGAAGAATACGCACTACCTTCCCACTGACTGGAGCTTCTATCTCATTCATGAGCTTCATCGCTTCGACGATACAGAGGGTGTCTCCCTTCTTCACCACATCCCCCTCACGTGCAAAAGGCTCGGCATCGGGGGAAGGCTTCCGATAAAAGGTCCCCACAATCGGTGAATCAACCTTGTGTTGCCCAGCATATGGGTCTCCTCCCCCAACATCGGATGCGGGAGTTGAAGATTCCTGAAGTTGGGCTGGAATCGCTGCGGCAACCACCCCCTCTGGAGCTGCTACCGCTGAAGGGGCAACAGCAGTTACCAAGTGGGCTCGAGAGAGCTTGATATGTGTCTTATCTTGCTCAAGCTCAAATTCTGTCACTCCATTCTCTTTGAGAATCTTTATGATCTTCTCAAGTTCTTTAATATCCATTCCTCTCTTCTCCTCATAGGCCTGAACGCGGAGTCCAGCGCAGGCCCCTTAAAATAGCGAATTCTCGGCCAAAGGTATACTTTTCGGCTCGATTGCCAGTCAGAAAAGGGCTACTGGTATCTAATCGTCCTGGAGAAGGTCGAAATCCTCGAAGTCAAAGTCAGCCTCAGCGATCACTCCATCTTCCTTCGGTGAAGAAGGGGACTCTGCTAGTGGAGTCTTCTTCTTCGGGGTCGCTGAAGCCTCCCGCGAAGTAGCCTGCGCCCCTCCTGAAGACGAGTGATCGTTCGCTCCACCGGTCCCGGCCCGGTTGGAAACTTGACCGTCAACCGGTCCTGCGGTCTTGCTCCTTTCCGCCCCAGCCTGAACATCCTTCTCAGCATCAGGAGGTGCCTCCTCCTTCTTTTCTCCCTTGTCGGTGGAGAGCAGGGCGGTAGGGTCGAGTGTTTTCAGCAATCGGGTCAGAGATGGTCGCTCTGGGTGCTTCTCGGCGAGGCGGTGCACCTCCTCAACAGCAAGCTCAAGGCATCCCGAAAGATAAAAAAGGTTCGCTAAAAGAAGTCTGCCCCGTGGGCTTTCTGGTGTTTCTGCAAGCAACCGAAGCGCTTTGGAGAGGGCAATATCGATATTGCCCTCGTTTCTTGCTGCGACGGCTTCTTCAAAGAGCGACTCTGCACTCTCGACGGAACCGGTCATGCACCTCCTTCACCGCGCTCACTCATTCACACCCGATCCTCTAGTACACTGATATCCACCGTATCTTCAAAAATTCACCTGACAGCGTGCTAGTTGCCACAGTTATCAAATGAATCAAAGCTCATTCCGATTCGACCCGTTACGGTGAAGCTCTCGCCAACCTCGTTCTCTCCGAACACTCGAACGGTCACATTCCGAAAGCCGAGATCATCTGGCATACTCGCCGCGGCACCAGCAAATCGCTTCTCAGCTCCACACAATCCGACAGACCCGCGAACCTCAGCGAAGAGCGCAGCGAACTGAAGATTCCCGCCAAAAGCAGTTACCGTTTCGCCTCCCTCGATGCTCGTCGGGGCGATGGTATCAGAGGTGAAAGTAGTCCCGGCTCCATCATGGTCTGGGATCGTGTAGTTATATCCCCGAACCTGCACAGACTGATTTGAGTTGTTCACAATACGAAAGCTCACCACCGTATCAAAGAACGGCTCACACTCTGGGTCCTCTGCGGGATCCACCTCACAGTTTACCTGCTGCGTATCGATGCTGAATGTTGAGACTCCAAAGGGGCTCGCATTCCCGTCATCAGAGAAACCGATCTCTGTCAGTCGGATCCCCTCAGTACCAACACCTCCTGGATCACCATCGTCTCCGACATCAACTCCTCCCCCAGGTGCCTGGTTTCCGAGAGTTCCGCCAGCAGCCCCGGCAAAGCCAGCAAATCCCGCCGGCACCGGGCCTTCACACACGATCTGAACAAACTGTCGGAGATTCGTCCCCGAAGGAAGGCGACAAGCGAACTGAAAACTTCCTGGCGCCTCACATCCGATGATCCCGCTCATTTCGCCGTTGGCGTTCGTCAGGGTCTGTCCTGCGGTTGGCTCGATGATCCCAATACCGATTTCAGAGTCACAAAAGACAGAGATATTCGGCACTGCCACCCCATCCTGGTTTCGAACGGCAACGGAAAATGGCGAGGTCTGAGACACAGGGAGCCTCGTACTCGTTACTCGAACATCGATCGTCCCAACAGACTGATCGTTTGCGACAAAAAGACCACTGAAGTCTGTGCCGTTATCCGATGTTGAGTCTCCTCCGGTACAACCAACCACGAGCGAGAACGAAACCGCCAACGCGGTTCCGACAGCGGCTGAACGGAAGCCCCCTCTTCTCAGCACTCTAGAAAAAAGAGACCGTTTTTCATTCACGTTCTGACTCATCTCGTATCCTCTCTTGCGAATCTTGTTCGGATTCATGACTAAAAACTTTTCCGCGAACTCTTCCTTTACGAAGCACCGTTTTCGGCGATATTGCTATCAGGAACAACCGTCAGGAGAAGGGTGACCTCGTTCGTCGTAAGCCGATCAGCACTCGTGGTCTCACCATCCGCCGAAGCCGTCACCAACATGTCAAATGGCGCATCAGGAAGAAAGCTCCTGTTCAGACTTACCCACGCCCGAATCTGGTCTGGAAGAACCCCGACCGTAGAGGCCTGACAATTCGGCACCCCAAAAAACGCAGGGGGTAAACTTGATCCGAAGCCGGCCCCTCCACCAGCGCCAGCACCACCACCGTTAGATCCTCCACCAACCGTAATGAACGGAGGCCCGAGCAGGATCGGCATCGGACGAACAGTGCTCGGAGGTTGCGCCGAAGCTCCGGGGATGTAGTAGCTGAGGTTCAGGCGGTCTACACTGATGGCTTGCCCGTCAAGATTGTTTTGAAAGTTCAGCGTGGCAAAAACATCCCCTCCGAAGTTGGGGTCAGAAGCGTCTGAGAGTCCAACGGCCAATTCAGAGAGGCCAGAAACCTGGCCCTGTCCACCGCCACCACCGCCACCACCTTGCCCAGTGGTACAGAGCGTAGCATCTGGCAGAGAGAAGCCGAGGTTCAAAAACCCCACCCCTTGGTCGTTATTGCTCCCACCACACGCTGCCATTCCGGTGAGGAAGAGGGCGGCGAGAACACCGCGAGCTACGAACTTGCCTGTCATTTTTCTCATCTCAACAACTCCAAAGTCGTTTGTACGTGATTTTTCCCTATCCACCATTTTCCCGTCTAGGAAGAGAGCTTCATCGCCGCATCATCAAAACTCCCCTCGATAATTCTTGGGGTGATAAAGAAGATGAGCTCTTCGTCCGAGTTGTCCACCGACTGGCGCCGGAAAAGATGTCCGAGAAATGGCATATCCTTCAGGAAGGGAACACCTGATACGCCATCAGCGTCGGTAATCTTGTATATCCCTCCCATCGCAAAGGTCTGTCCACTCGAGACGAGCACCGACGAAGTAGCACTTCTCTCGATCTCGCTCGGGATATCATCGACCCGCTCAGCACCGAAGGTACTGGACTTCGCGTTGATATCCAACAGAACGAAATAGTCCGGAGACGCCTGGGGAGTCACCTCAAGAACGATACCGATCTCAATTGTCTCGGTAGCAACCCCACCGTTCCCGGTTGCATTTGCACCGGCACCAGTTGCGACGGAGAGCCCGCCACTTGGAGTCTTGATTCGGACCTTTTCAACGCTCTTAATGGTCGCCTGTTGGTTGTTCGTAGTCGCAACAGATGGTCGACTGACAACCCGAATCGCCCCTTCATCCTCCAGCGCTGTTAACCGAAAATCGAGCGAACGAGTCCCATCAGCACTGTCGAGGAGGAGGGATACAGCAGAACCTCCCGTGTCAGCAACCGCTACCGGAAATGAGGAACCTACCCCACCGTCATTCACAGAACCACCGATATTAACCGAGTTCGGGAAGTTGTATCCGGTTGGATTTCCCGTTGCTGGCGACTGTATGTAGCTAAATCCAAGTTCAGAACCGAGTGAACGGCTGAAAGAGCGAGTCGCTTCTACGATCTGAGTCTCAAGAAGTACTTGAGGCGTTCGAAGGTCAAGCCTTGCGACGAGCTCCGCCACGTTGCGAACCCCTCTCCGGATGTCCTTCACAATGAGCTGGTTGGTTCGCTCATCAAAGGTGACCGTGCCCCGCTCAGTCAGTACCGTCTCTACAAGCGGTCGAAGCTCTGAAGACTTCGCGTAACTAACCCGGATGTACTTCACGACGAGAGGCTCGAGCTCTTCTTCAGCTTCACGCGCCTGCTTTAAGGCTTCCCGCTCCTGCCGAAGCTTCTGGATGGGCGCAATCCGCATTACATTCCCCTCGAGAACCTTGTCGAGGCCGTTCGTCTTCAAGATAACATCAAGAGCCTGGTCCCACGGAACATCGATAAGTCGGAGGGTAACCTTTCCGGTCACGTCATCACTGGCGATAATGTTCAGGTTTGAAACCTCTGCGATAATTCGAAGGGCGTTATCGATATCAGTATCTTGGAGGTCAAGCGAGATCTTTCGACCGGTGTACTTCGGAGCCTCATCCAGGAGCGAGCTGATCTCACTCTCAAGCTCACCGAGTTCACCGGCGTCTACCGCCTCATCACCACCCTCAAGATCAAGCTCTCCACTCTCTAGCGCCTCATCAAGCTCTGCCTGAGCGCGAATATCGCCGTTTGCAGCGAGATAGGCGTCAGAAGGCCGGAGGACGATGCCACCATTCTTCGGAGTCGCTTCAAGCTGTACCGTTGGGTTCGTAAAAATCCGAAGCAAGGTATCCGCACCGTCACGAACGACTCGAACCGTTCGAATTCCGTTCGAAGTTGGTGGTGCCATCAGGGCGGGGAAACTTCCCTCCTCAAAAGAGGCCCCTTCAAGCCGCAGCACATACTCCGATGGCGCAGTTCTCTTCAACGAGAAAACTCCCGCCGAATTCATATCCGCTACTACCACCTGACCAACATTGGGAATCTTCTCAAAGCGAAGCCCTTCTAGCGTTGGTCGTCCATCTTGGGGTCGTCCATCTTGGGTTGTTGCAGCAGCAGAGGTGTCAGGAACAAACTCGGGAGAGGCAGTGGTCTCTGCTGTTGGAGCCAAACCCGTCTGAGCTGGATTCAGAGCGACCACGCTCTCGGGCATCAACCGGACGTAAAGATTTCCCTCGATCGGCTCTGACTCGTATCCGACATCCTGCCCCTCGGCGATAAGAAGCTCAACTTCTGCTCCCTCATCTCCAGCCCGAAGCGCAACACTTTCGACCAGCCCAACATTCTCAGGAGTCACCTGCCGTTCCTGCTCTCCAGAAACAGAGCTCCCCGGAATTCTGATTCGAATGCGTTCTGGGCCGTAAAGACGCTGAATTTCGTAGTTAAACGAGTTGGAGTTTGTTCGCACCACGAGATCTGCTTGCGAGGCTGCTCCGCCCCGAAGCTCTACGCCGAGCCCCTCTTCCACCCGCGAAAGGACCGTTTCGTTCATCTGACCGGCGAGGAACGAGCGCTCCCCTTTCCCCTCACCATCCAGGCCAGCACCATCTTCAAGGCCAACAACCTCCATGTCAGACGGAGGAGTGGAAGAATCTAGGCTCGTGGCACACCCCGAAAGAAGGGCAACACTCCCGGCGAGTGCCGTTCCTGTGAGTACCGGGACAATCAGGAGAGAGGTAGACCTTCTCCATACACTGTCGAGAAAGAAGGAGAGGTCATAAGACCGTCGATTCTTAGGAGTGACACTCATCAGAAGTCTCCAAAACATCAAAATAACGGGTATTCTTCACTAAATACCCTCAACAGAATAATACTTTTTTACACCAGACCGACCCAAAGAGTACAGTTACGCCGACGGGCTCTTCTCCGTATCGAGGCCCAACAACTCTCGTGCTGTCCCGGATGCTGCGCAAATCCGTGCCAATGTCATAGCACGGAGCAGTCATCCCACGCTACTGAGATTTTCAGATAGCTGAGGACTTTTTTTCAGATCCCCCCTTCGATGCGCCATCACCTGAAGAGAGGGCTCCCAACCGCTAGAGAAAGAGATGCAAACTTGCCAAGAAAAGAGGGGAAAAAACGTGCGAACCCCTCGAAATCTCACCATCGACAAACGTCGTTCTACCCAAAACATGAGGGCTCAACGCTTGCGACGCTTCCCTTTCTTTTTCTTTTTTTGCTGAGCGGCCCGCTCTTCCTCCGTAAGGTACCAGAAGGTCGTCGCCTTACAATCCGTGGTCAAACGTATCGCGTCATCCTTTTTCACCGGATCTCGCATGGAAACCCCATTAATGTTTACGATCCGCGGAAGATTGCCGACCTCATCAAAGAAGGTCGCCACCTGGTGAAAAGACCCTTGAACCGTCAGAGACACCGACTTCTGCCCGTAAAACTCCTTGGTGGTCTCTCCGAGCTCTCGGAAGAGGTCAACGGAGAGGCCGGCATCGCGTGCAAGATCCGATATTGACTCCAGCAAGCGCGAGGTTTCCTGTCGATTCGGAAGCTCTTGGAGCGCCAACTGCAGCTTCTTGTCGAGCTCCTGAACCTTCTTCCGCACCGCGGGAAGATTCTTCGCGAGCATCCGCTGGTGCCGAATCTGCCCCTGCAGAGACTCCACCTTATCACTGGCGGACTGAAGATCCTCTGCTGGCTCTTTGTAGAAATACTGCCAGAATATAAAGGACAAGAAGAGTAGCCCCCCAAGCCACGCTCCCACCTTGAAGTGAATTGGCCATTCGGCAAATGCGTCGATAAACTTGTTCACCGCCTACCCCTCCTTCTTTTCCGAATCTTCCTCAGTCTGAGCGAGGTCATCCTTCGGCCGTCGAAGATTTCCGGCATAGCTCAACTTTGAGAGAAGGGTAAAGCTCTGAATCTTTACCTTTTCACGAGTAGTTGAACGGGTCTCAACGGAGACATCAGCAAAGTAGTTTGAGTCCTCCAACTGATCCATAAACCCAGCCACCGTCTGCCCGTCAAGCGCCAGGCCAGTAATCGAAAGCGACGATCCCTTCTCTGAAATCCCCCTCAGCCATGCCCGCTCCGGCACCGCTTGGTTGAGGTCGTTTAAGACTCGTACGGGCCCCTGCTTACTCAACTTCAGCTCAGCAATCACGGCAAGCTTTCCATTCAGCTCTTTCTGTTTCTTTTCGAGCCCACTCACCTCCTTTGTTTTGGTCTTGAGCTGGGCAAGTTGTCGCTCCAGGTCAGAGACTTCCTGTTGTCGGATGGTCAGCTGGTTCGAGACATCGAAGTATAGGAAGGTTGAAAGCATAAAAAATGCGATAAACGATACCGCCATCGCCGCTAGCCAGAGCACTGCAGAGCTATCTCTCTGTATTTCATCTCCGAGGAGATTAATCTTAATCATCTTTTTCTCTCTCGCCCTCTCTCCAAGACGTCCACCGTACGAGAAAAACTTCTCGAACAACTACGGCTATAGGTCTTCTGGTAAAATTCGATCCCCCGGCTCTCGAAGCGCCATTCCGCAAGCGATCCCCACACTCGGACCAAGCTGTGCCAAGAGATCTGGATCAAAATCCCCGCCGAGCTCAAACTTTCGGAGCGGATCAATCCGCTCACACGGAAGTCCGGTAATCTCCTGGAGCTTCTCCGTGAACATCGGCATCTGAGCAGCCCCCCCGCTCAGCATAATACGATCTATACCCCGCTCCGCCCCGGCAGCACTCCAGAAAAAACTCAGTTGCCGGTTAAACTCCTTCGCAAGCGAGTCAACCTCCCTCTCGTAGGCGTCTTTTTCGGTATCGCTTTCTCCTCCGCTGCGAACGATCTTTTCAGCATCCGCAAGAGAGATATCAAGTGACTCCTTCAACGCCTCAACGATCGTCCGCCCTCCAGCAGTAACATCTCCGGTAAAAAGCGAGGCACCCTCCGCAACGATGTTGACACTCGAGTAGCGACAGCCAAAATCAACGAGCGCAACGGTATCGGAGAGGTATTCGGGATAGGAATACTCAAAGATATTCTGAAGCGCAAAGTAATCAACATCCACAATAGCCGCATTGAGACCGGCAAGAGCAAGCGTCTCCCCGATGGCATCGATCACCTCATTCTTCACCGCAACAACGAGGAGCTCATACTGAGCTCCACTTACCTCCCCGAGAATGTGAAAATCAAGGTGAACGGCATCGATGTTGTGAGGAATAAAATTGCTCGCCTCGAGCTGAACATTCGCCACCAGTTCGTTATAAGGCACTTGAGAGGTCTTGATCTTCTTGGTGAAGACGGTAGGACCGGGAACACACGTCACGACCCTCCGATCGTCTATTCCGTTCGCCTCCATCAGTGAGCTGATAACCTCAGCGACACTCTCTGTTTTCGAGATCATATTGCTGCTGAAGACCTCTCCCTGAATTGGAAGCGAGCCAATATTAAGGAGCCGAGCACCTTCACCAACAAGCTCTACCTCAACCATCTTGACGGAGCTCGCCCCGATATCAATGCTGAGAAGCCGCTCTCGGCTCTGAAAGAGAGAAGATAGATCCATGAATAAACCTTCGACGCAGATACACGCTTTCGCCACCACCTCTGGCAGCCTCAGAAGCACACCCCTGAGAGCGTCCTCACGCTCTCTCCATTGATAGCACTTCACCAACAACCGAGGTAGGGAGAAGTTTTGACGACAACGCCCCCCCGAAAGATGCGAAATAAAGCGAACTTGGCTATCCTTCGCCACAGGGTGCAGAGGAGAAGAGGTGTCGCCGAAGATTTGCTATGCTCAGGTTGTGGTTCCTCCCCTCGCGGGTGAACTGACCTACCGCATCGAAAGGGAACTCGAGGGGAGGCTCTCGCTTGGCTCAAAGGTTGAGGTTCCACTCGGTAGTCGAACTGCCCACGGGTATGTGACGGCATTTTGCTCGGAAGCTGAGCGTCTCCAGAACTCCTCTTCCTCTCCGGAAGCAACTCAACTCTCACTCGACAAAAAACAAACATCGTTTGCAATAAAGCCACTCCTCGGACTCGCCACCCCTCTTCCCTGCTTCCACGAAGAACAGCTTCTCTTTCTTCGGTGGATGTCACAGTACTACTGCTTTCCGCTTTCACAGGTCATTGAAACGGCTATTCCACAACCGACGCCCCCGAAGACGACACAACACTGGTCGGTACCGAGCGGATTTGCCACCAATGCAGAGAAAGAACCTTTCCGGGGGAGAAAGCAGAAAGAGATCTTCTCATTTATCTCCTCTTACGGCACTGAAGGAGTCTCACACACACTGCTCACGAAAAACTTCCCGGGAAGCTCCGGAGTTCTCAAGAGGCTTATCGCCCTCGGAGCCCTTCACTGCGAAGAGCACGAGGAAGATATCTGTAACTCACTCCTCTCTCCCCTCTCTCCGACCAGTGAGGGAGAGATCCACCTCAATGAGAAACAACACCTTGCCGTTCAAGAGATTCACTCTTCCCTTGCTTCAAAAACATTCTCTCCCTTTCTTCTGCACGGTGTCACCGGGAGTGGCAAAACGGAGGTATATATCGAGGCCGCTCAAAAAGCGCTTGCCCAAGGTGGGAGTGTCTTAATCTTGGTCCCGGAGATCGCTCTTACCCCTCAACTCGTAGATCGTTTCCGTACCCGACTCTCATACCCCATTGCGATCATTCATAGTGGTCTTCCCAAGAGGACCCGGTGGGAATCGTGGCAAGCTCTCCTTCAGGGGAAGTGTCGAGTCGCGCTCGGCGCCCGGTCGGCGCTCTTTGCTCCAATTCGAGATCTCTCACTTCTGATCGTCGATGAAGAACACGACACTTCCTACAAGCAGGGAGATGGACTGCGCTATAACGCAAGAGACCTTGCTCTTGTTCGGGGATCGCTCGAAAAGGCAACGGTATTGCTCGGAAGTGCCACCCCTTCGGTGGAAACCTTCTACAACGCTTCTATTAAGAAGCTCCGCTATCTCCGCCTGAAAGATCGCCCTTTCTCCTCGGAAAAACTTCAGTACGAGATCGTAAATCTTAATAAGGTTCCCCACTCGGATATGCCCTCTTCTAGTATCTCTCCTGCACTGTACGATGCCATCCAGGAGACTCTGATCCGCGGTGAGCAGGTTTTTCTGCTCTACAACCGGAGGGGGTTCGCTCGATATCTCCAGTGTGAGGCATGTGAAGCGGTGGTGTACTGTCCCAACTGCTCTGTTCCACTCACCTATCACCAACGGGGGAATAAACTGCTCTGCCATCACTGCTCCTTTTCTGCGGTCCCCGCAAAGTACTGCGCCGTTTGTACAGAAAGTGGCGGTAGCAGCGATACTGAGGAGGAAAAGGAACCTCTTCTCGTTCTTCGTGGCTCAGGCACTCAAAAAATTCTCGAAGAGCTGCAGGAGCTTTTCCCGGAAGCCCGATCAGCTCGACTTGATCGGGATAGCGCTGATAAATTAGCAAATCTTGAAGAGATTCTTGCAGGTGTTCGAAATCGCGAGATCCAGATCCTTGCCGGGACCCAAATGATTGCGAAGGGGCACGACCTCCCCGGTGTAACGCTCGTAGGGATTGTTGACTGCGATGTGGGCCTTCATATGCCTGACTTCCGATCTGCAGAGCGAGTCTTTCAACTTCTGACTCAGGCTGGAGGACGAGCCGGTCGACGAGAACTCCCAGGAAGAGTGCTCCTGCAAACCCGGGTACCGAATCACTCAAGCATCACCCTTACCACCGAGGAGAACTTTCACGAATTTGCCAAGCGAGAGCTCACCCTCCGAAAGAAGCTCCACTATCCACCGTTCACCAAGCTCGTCCGGGTAATCGCTTCCGCACCAGAGCAGGAGCTTCCGCTCGAATACCTCCGCTCACTCCTCAATCTCATTGATGAGTGGAAAACGAAGCATAACCTCCCGATCGATTGCATTGGACCTTCTCGAGCTCCCCTAGAAAAGGTGAAAGCACTCTTCCGAGCACATCTCATGCTCCGAGCAGAACGGTCAACTGACCTGAGGCGACTCGTCACGGCGCTGAGGGAAAGAGTTCGGCCTCCGAGAAAGTTGCGCCTGGTATACGACATCGACCCCCAAGACATGCTGTAAGCGCTCAGCTTTTTGCCGCTGTTCGCCCTTTGGTGCCAAGGCACCGGGGGCGACTCTCTGCTGACGCTTTTCCACGGGAAAAGCTACGCAGAGAGCTTCGTCAGCAGCTGCGGGGCCGTGCTCAATGTACCACATGTACGTTTCCGCTCGTCCCCGCACCTGCTTCCTCGACAGCAACAAAAATCTGACCGCTTACATCCATATATTAAATCGATTCGATGGGACTTCATTCACTCTTTTCATTGCGCTCAGCTTTTTGCCGCTGTTCGCCCTTTGGTGCCAAGGCACCGGGGGCGACTCTCTGCTGACCGCTTACATCCCGGTATGGGGATTTGGGGATGGGGTGCTGTTCGTGCCTTATTGCACTCAGCTTTTGCTGCTGGTTGTTTATTGAAGGGGTGGTAAGATGAAGCATGTTCTTTATTTCAGATACTACGGGGGCTCAAGCTCCGTATACCCAAGAGCTCTACCAGGCGGAGCGTCAGAAGGCATACGAACTCCGAGCGAACAGGCTTGAGGCAGTACGGGATAACCTCCAAGGGAATAAGCCGCCGTCGCCAACTTCTCCTGTTGCTCACCCTTCAATGACGGAAAATCTCAGCGCTTCAAAGAACGCCGCGGCGGTGGGAACTTCTGCGGCGGGAGTACACCCGAAGGCGATAAAAAGTGAAGGAACGCAGAGAGAGATCATGAGGCCGTCGACACTGAGCAGCGAAGCCTTCATCCGAAACATTGCTCGTATCCGTCCTGCTGAGCGTCTCCGCAAAAAACATGATCATCATGCATCCACTGGCTACGAAAAAACTGCACACCAAAGTGATACGAATCCCCTTCCGCAACGACAGAAAGCCATTCGTGCAGAACAGATTATGTCGACACCGGTCCGAACTTTCTCTGAAGAGATGACCGTACGAGAGGCTGGTGAACTCTTTCGAGCACACCGTTTCCGCCATGTTCCAGTAGTTTCCTCTGAGAAAAAACTCGTAGGAATTTTCTCAGACCGAGACTATCTCGCTGCTCCTGCTGCAGACATTCCCGTCCGTGACCTGATGGCGACTCACGTCCTCTGTGCTCGCAGGGAAACTTCTATCCGAAAGATCGCTGAAGTGTTTTTTCAGGAACGCATCGGAGCTATGCCAATCGTGGCAGAGGACGGCAGTGTTGTTGGAATCGTTACCCGAAGTGATATCCTCTGTGCCTTTACCCACGGAGCTCCGATCGAGCTATGGATTTAGAGCGTTCACCCTAACGTTGCATAAAAATTTGTTCGTAGAGCCACAAGAGTAGTGCAGATTGGGGCTTTGGGCGAGTTTTTAGGACGAA
>JALEGQ010000152.1 GCA_022763385.1 bacterium | reverse complement strand
GGTAAACGCTCTATACCTTCCAGAACTTCTGAAAATTTGCCCCGGCTGAGGTCGGCTTCGCATCGGGTGCATTAATACGGATGTGCAACGGTAGGGGAAAATCTACTCCGGTAAGCATCGCTTCTCCGGGAGCGAGGCTCGGAATTAGCCGGAGGGCTGAGGCATCAACATCCCCGGAAGCTCTCTCGATAATAGACCGGTCATTATCGTTAATGAGCCGGTGCACGAGGAGCGTTCCCATCTGGCTGAGGATATCTTCGGGGATATCTCGAGGACGCTGCGTCGCAATGCAGAGGTTTAGGGCGTACTTCCGCCCTTCTTTCGCGATCAAACCAAAGGTATCGAGGGTTAATCCCTCCTCAAGATCTCCCTCATCGGTGAGAAATTGGTGCGCCTCATCGATCACCACGACCAACGGTCGCTTCTGAAAACACCGGTGTTGTCCGAGCTCAAAGAGGTGTCGTCCAAGGGAGTTTGCAATAATCCGACGAGTTCCAAAGGCGAACGAGAGGTTCCGCATATTAATCCGAAGGATGCGGTGATCGTCATTCTTAATGAAGTTGTGAAGTCGCTCAAAGATCGAAGGATAGCTCTTAGGCTTAAAGATCGGCTCAAGATAGTGCGCCTGAAGCATGTCATGAATGCGGCTAATCATTGACATACAGTTCGAGAGATCCACCGAATTCGTCCCTCCCCAGACATCTGGCTCAGTACTACTCCGTTGCTGTTCAACACACTCGTGCTCGATCTGCTGTGGCAAGAGTCGGATATCGAAAGGGGCATACAGCGCTTCGACCTCTTTTTTATGGTGCTGCATAGAGCGTTGATATTGTCGCTTCGATTTATGAGCCTTAATCACCGCACCATTAATGCCGACCGAACGAGAAACCTGGGCCAGTTTGAGGCTCTTAATCGCAGCCCGAAGTTTTGGTCCCTGAGACGGGCCGGTAGGACGAAACATCGCAAAGAGATCTTGTTCACTGAGGTGGTGGTAGGGAACCACAATGCGCTCCGACTCGTCGCACGCCTTCTTATCATTGCCGAAGTGCAGGTGCTGAACAGAATGAGTCAGCCCCTCATACTCTCCGGTAGCGTCAAAGAGCACGACCTTCGCCTTGAACCGACTCGTCTCTTCGATGATACGCGCGACCGTCCAACTCTTTCCTCCACCAGTTGCACCGAGAATGGCGCAGTGACGACCAAAAAGTCGCTCCGGCAGAACGTTGACCGCTGACTGTTCCACATTCCGCAACCGCGCCAAGGTCAGTCGCACCTGACTCTCCGGATTATAATTCGTCAGCTCCATGTCTCCGGAAATAAGAAATTCGATAAGCTCCTTGGTTGGCGCAAAGACCGGGTCTCCTATATGCGGCGGCTGCATCACCCCTGGGATGACCCGCATATCGGTGAGACAGATCGTACTGAAGAGATCGACGACCGCCTGAGGACGGGAGTGCGCCTGTGACCTATCTTCGTCACGCAACTCCCCGACCTGACCAACCACCGCAAAATCTTCGCGTCCAATAACGACATAAGTTCCAATACTGATCTGGACCCCTTCCTCTCCAGGTGGCACCTCTGGATTGACATCCATCACCACCCGAGCCGGTTGAACCTGAGAGACCGCTCCAAGGTACTGCTTTACCTGAAGAGGATGGCTTTCATCCCCGTGTGTCTCCTCTCTCATCCTTTCTCCTCTCTCCTGATCTGACCTTCATCTGGGGCACACCGCCCTCCCCCACCTGTGGCAAGTGAGATGCCAACTGCCCACGGCCTTCTCTCAGTCCCTGAAACGAAAAGCGACCTGCCACAGAAAAAACTTTAGTAAATTCAAGTAGGTGCCGAACTCCCCTGTGAGTACTCAGCCTGGGCCCGCCGGAGGAAGTTTATCCCGGAATAGCCGGGATTTCTATACTGAAGCAAGACAGACCTCAGAGATCACTATGAAAATTCGAACCCTCTACGCCTTTACCAGAAAGCCAGAGCTCGCCAAACACCTCCAACAGCTCTCTCTCCACGCCAACACCCCCCTTGAAGTCTACCGCCATGAGCACCTCCTTTCCGCTCCTCCGGCCCTCGCTCCGGACAATCAGTTCCTCCATCAACTGAAGCGACAAAATGATGCGTTTCTCTGCCTGATCGACGCTGATGCCGACCTAACCTACTGGAATGACTTACGAAGACAGATTGCCACGCACCTTCGGGACCAGGCGATAGCGGTGCAGATTGCTCCGAGCATCGAATGTGTCGAACGCTCACTGACTCCGCATATAGATTTCGTGATGCCCGAAGCACTCTCCCTCCTTCAGTACGAAGAGCTCCTCTCTCTCGCGCAGCACCAAGTTCAGCTCAATGTCGAGCGGAGATTCTCCTCAGCTCTCAGGATTCTCGCTCATGAAGTTGGGGCACAGATCGACCAGATCGCCCACCTCAGAAAGAAGGGCTACCGGGCCAGTATCAGCGAAGCAGTACTCCACGATATGAAGGGCTCAATCCAAAAGCTGACTCGCTCCGAAAAGGCTCAGTTCTTCCGGGAGTTCGCAGAGTATTGCGAGACCGCCCAACCCGCGGCACAAGAGTTTCGAGTTGGCGCTCCCTACGTCGGGGTGAGTAGCCGCGTTCGAAAAAAGAGCGCCGAAAAGGCCCGAACTCGGTTGAACGCAGCAAGCGAGAAGAAGCGACGAGCCTTCTCCTTCTGAGGCACTGCACCTCTTCTTCTGGCGAAGGGTTCGGTGTACCCTCCCCAGTATGAAAAGACGAGCTTTTCTCTCCCAAGCAGTCGGTCTCGCTGCGGCAACCCCACTTCTCCCCTCAAACACTATTTCTGCGAAAGCACCCCGTTTTCAGTGGCGACTCGCACTCGGTGTTCCGCGAACCTTTCCGATCTGGGGCACCGGAATCTCTCGGTTTGCGGAGCAGGTGTCGCGCTTAACCGGTGGTGAGCTCCAGATACGGGTTTTCGGCGCCGGAGAACTCCTTCCGGCTCTTGAAAGCTTTGCCGCGATCCGAGCCCATCGGATTGAGATGGGGCACTCTGCTGCCTACTACTGGCAGGGGAAGATTCCTGCCTCCCCATTTTTTACCGCAGTCCCTTTCGGCGGAGATGCTATTGAGAACCTCACCTGGCTCTCGGAAGGAGGGGGACAAGAGCTCTACGATCGAATGTTGAAGCCGTTCGGGGTCAAAGCACTTCCGTGTGGCGCCGTTCCGGAACAGATGATGGGGTGGTTTCGAAAACCGATCTCCGACGTCAGCGATCTCGTCGGATTAAAGATTCGGATCCCAGGACTTGCAAGCCGAGTATATCGAGCGGTTGGAGCGGTCCCAACCCTCGTCCCTGGCGGAGAGGTCTTTACCAGCCTTGCCACGGGAGTTATCGATGCCGCCGAGTGGATCGGCCCCTACCACGACTATACCATCGGACTTCACCGAGCAGCTTCCTACTATTACGGCCCGGGGTGGCAGGAACAAGGTGCCCTCCTCGAGCTCCTCATCAGTGAAAAAGCGTGGCAAAGCCTTCCGCAAGATTTTCAGCAGGTCCTCTCCATCACCGCCCGCGAAACCACCCTTTGGATGCTGCAAAAGTTTCGTGCAAAAAACGGTGAGTATCTTGAGCGACTCACGAGAGAAGACGACGTCACCATACTTCGTGCTCCTGAATCCGTTCTCAACCGACTCTCCGAGGTATCCGATGAGGTGAGCACCAAACTTGCTCGACGCGATCCCTTCATCCGAGAAATTCGCGATTCATACACGAAATTTCAACGAGCACAACAAACACTGAACTCCCTCACCTCTCTTGGACGCTATGGAGCGTAACACTGAACACCTCTCCTCCCCGATCTCCCTCTTCCTCCGGGGAGTTTCACTCCTGACGAGTGGAGCTTTTCACATCGCACTCTTTCTCCTTCCCCTCCTCGTAACGCTCACTACCATTCAGGTCATGCTCCGATTTTTCTTTGACATAAACTTTGTTTCTCTCCAAGAACTTCAATGGCATCTCTTTGGGTTTATTATTCTGCTCAGCATGGCTCATACCCTCGAATGCGGAAGACAGGTTCGAGTCGACATCTTCACTCCCTCTTTTTCACAAAGAACGGTGCGATGGATTCATATCGGAACCTATCTCTTGTTTCTCCCACTCGGAGCCATCCTGACCTCATACGGAATAGTCGATGTTCTCCACGCGCGCTCATACGAGATCGCCGGACCGACACACCCTCTCACCGCTGCGATGCTCACGGAAGATTTCCCACTCTTTCCCCTCTTTTCTCAGATGGAGGAGCTCCTATACCAAACGCTTTTTGCTGGGGAGGTCTCCTCCGACGCCGGAGGCCTTGGTGCTCGCTGGATCATTCGAGCGGCATTTCCTGTTGGAGTCTTCCTCCTCACCCTTCAGATCCTCTCCCTGCTCCTTCGCGAGATCCTCTCCGGAGCAGCTCCAAGGGGAGTGAGAAATGTCTGAGTTCTTCCCGCTTCTCATGTTTCCCGCTCTCTTTTTCGGGGTGCTCACGGGCGTACCGGTCGCTCTGGTGCTCTGCCTGGTCGGGTTTCTCTTTGCTCTCTTCGGCGTGGTTTTCTTTGAGGGCTTCCTCTGGTCTGACTTTGGATTCCTTCCCCTGAAGATCTTTGGGACCTTCAGCAACGCCACCCTCCTCTCGGTACCACTTTTCATCTTTATGGGAGTGGCCCTTGAGCAGTCACGGATTGCAGAAGATCTCCTCGAGACGACCGAGCGACTTCTCACCCGGTTCCGTGGCGGACTGCTCTATGGACTGGTGATCGTCGGAGGACTGCTTGCTGCCTCCACCGGCATCGTCGGTGCAACCGTCGTCACCATGGGAACGCTTTCGCTTCCTTCTCTCCTGAAACACGGATATCGGAAAGAGATCTCCTGCGGAACGATCTGCGCTGCCGGGACGCTCGGCCAGATCCTTCCCCCATCGATCGTTCTCATCCTCCTCGGAGATATGATGAATGTCCCGGTAGCAGATCTCTTCGCCGGTGCTGTTCTTCCTGGGCTACTCCTCGTGTTGTTGTACCTCTGCTATCTCGTGCTTCACTTCTCACGTTCTGCACCGTCACCAACAGATCACCAAGCCGCAGATCTTTCTGAGTCGATAGGTGCGCAGCCTCTCTCCCTACGACAGATCTCCACTCACCTCCTCCCGCCGCTGCTTCTCATCTTTCTCGTTCTTGGCTCGATCCTCGGAGGTGTTGCGTCCCCCTCTGAAGCTGCTGGCTGCGGAGCCTCTGCCGCTCTCTTGATTGCTCTGCTGAAGGGAAGATTTTCCCTTCACCTCGTCCGAGAGACCGCTCGACAGACCACATTTCTCACCTCTATGGTCTTTACCCTGCTCTTCGGAGCTCAGATCTTCAGCACGGTTTTCCGTGGCATGAATGGGGATGAAGTTCTGCTCTCTCTTCTCCGGGGATTTGGAGAAGAAACTACTCACCTCTTCTGGGCCGTGATGCTCTTCTTTTTTATCCTCGGATTCTTTCTCGACTTCATAGAGATCTGCTTCATCTTTGTACCCGTGATCACCCCCGCCCTCACCGGAGATGGATCCACAAACAGCGTTTGGCTAGCACTCCTTATCGCACTGAATCTCCAGACCTCTTTTCTCACCCCACCTTTTGGCTTTTCGCTCTTTTATCTCCGCGGAGTGGCCCCGGACTCGATCTCAACCGCCGCAATCTATCGGGGAGTAATCCCATTTATCGCCCTCCAGGGAGCGGTATTCCTCCTGGTGTACCTCTTTCCGCCACTCGTTTTGTGGCTTCCCGCCCTTCTTCACCCCTAGGCTCTGTCGGAAAAGGAGTCCGTCGCGAGGTTTTTCAGGTGTTCGAAGATGCGAGGAGTCCGCTGGAGGACTCCTTTTCCGACAGAGCCTAATGTTACACAACTATTACAACCTTCTTACTGCTTCGAGACATCTCGGCCGAATGAATGAATCAAAATGAGGTTCGTTGATAACGGCACCGCGTTTCCGGTGACATGAGAAAGGTTCTTACATGGCAAAGAAAGAAAAGTCAGAAGATCTCATCCTCCTTGACCAGATTAAGGAGGGAAATAAAGAAGCATTTGAACAGCTCGTGCGAAAGTACGAGACGAAGGTTTTTCACCTGGCGATGCGGTTCACCCGGAACGAAGAAGATGCAGAAGAGGTACTGCAAGACGTTTTTACCACCCTTCACCGAAAACTCGACCTTTTCCAGGGAAAATCAGCTTTCTCAAGCTGGCTCTACCGGATCGTCGTGAACGCCGCATTTATGAAGCTTCGAAAGCGGAGGCAAAAGCCAACCGTTCATCTGGAAGATCTTGCACCACTCACGAGACAACAAGCACTTGATGGTGAGGAGATCTTTGCAAATCACGTGGATAGCTACGCCCAAACCCAAGAGCTGAAGGAGGTGCTCCGAAACGCTGTTGAGCGCCTTCCAGACCAGTATCGAGCGGTATTCATCCTCCGTGACGTCAATGGATTCTCGAACCAAGAGGCGAGTGAGGTGCTCGGTCTCTCTGTTCCAGCCATCAAGTCTCGGCTTCACCGTTCTCGGCTCATGCTTCGAAAGAAGCTCCAGCGCTACTATCTCGAATTTACCGGAAAAGCTCAGCTGCCTCCCGAAATTGCTGAATCACTCGCAGGAGCGTAGTCGCTCGTAAAAATCAGTTCTAGCGCACTCGGCAATCTTCACCGATAATAAGAGACAAGCGTTTTTCAGAAGGTTTTTCACCGTCCTGTGTATTCAGGGCGGTGGTTCTTTCCCAGTGCCTTTAGTCGCCAGTGCCTTTGGATCCCAGTGCTTTCGGCTGCTGCTGAAGCGAAAGAATCTGAAGGTCTTTCGCGTATTCTGTCAGGTTCTCTGTATCGACGTTCCGTAACTCTTCCACAATTTTCTTCATTCTTTGGGCATCGCTCTTTATGGAAGCAAGCGCCTTGGAGCTCTCTCCGTTGAGAGTTGCCACCTTTTCCATCAGATAGATATTGAGAAGGATGGCTGCCAATGGTTGTCCGAGCTCATGAGCAGCAGCCCCCGCCAACTCCCCCACGAGAGCCTGTCGCCCCTGCACAACCAGTTGATCCTGAGCCCGACGAAGCTCTTCATTCTTTGCGTGCAAGGTGAGGTTCAACTCTCGAACCCGGAGGAGGGCTCTTACCCGGGCCTGCAGCTCCTCGTAATGGAAAGGCTTCGTGAGATAATCATCCGCACCGTGATCAAGTCCGACGACGATATCCTTCACCGAGTCCTTGGCGGTGAGCATAATGACCGGGACCAGCTCAGCTCCCGGTAATTTTTTAAACTCTGCACAGACCCGAGTTCCGGACATTCCTGGCATCATTACATCGAGTACGAGGAGATCAGGGAGCGACTCGCTCTCTTGAAGCATCTGAAAGGCCTCCTGACCACTGTCAGCTTCTTGAATCGTGAGATCAAGAATTGAGAGCGTGTTTACAACGATACTCCGAATGTCGTCATCATCATCGACCACAAGAATCGTGCGAGCAGGCTTCTTCTCTTCCATAAGAGACAAATCGAGCAGATCGAGCTCTTTCATGAGGAGTTCATCACTGACGAGGGAGCAGAAGAGAGGATTAAGAGATTTTCGCAGAAACAGGGGCTCTACCCTTTAAGTCCTCCATAACATCTGTCGATAGATCACAGGGATATACTATTCGGCGCTAACCTTCATGAGCTTTGAAAAGTCATTTGAGAGGACTCGCACCCTCACCCTCTCGTCCAAGGAACGTCAGGCCATTACGATCCTCATTGTCGAGCCGGAAGCGAGTCTCCGCCAGAACCTCAGGCAATCTCTCCTCGGCCTCGGTTACGGTGGAGTGAGTGACGCATCAGATCACGCCCAAGCACTCCAGAAAATCGAAGATCGAAATTTTACCCATCTTATTTTCGACGCAAAGATCTCCAAGATCTCTCCGCTAGAGTTCATCACTCGTGCACTCGACCTCGACCCAAAGATGACAGCGCTTGCCTCCTCTTACGAACCCACCGTTGATGATGTATTCGATCTCCTTATCGCTGGGGCAAAGGGGTACCTCGTCAAACCACTCACGGCAGAGGCTCTGGACGAAACAATCGTGATGTCAACGAAGGGTGAGCCGATCTCAGACGCCGTGCTCAACGCAAAGAACAGAAACGAAGCACTTGCAGCCCTCGTCCTCTCGGCCCTCGACAACCTCGCCACCATCCTCCGACAGAGCCAACACTTTCAGACCGCAAAACGGGAGATCCCGCAAAAAAGCATCGCATTTCGCCGCGCCATTGACCTCGGCAGAACATTCGCCAAAGGCGGCCCGATGATGCTCCGAGAAGCCCTTATCGAACTCTCCCTCGCCCGAGGAGAAGGCCCTGCCACCCGCCTTGGCAGATTTCGCAAAAGGCAAGAGATGCGAAAGAAAGCCAAAGAGAAGGCAAACCTCCAGACCTCCCAAGAGGAAGAAGAAACCACGATAGAAGAGCTCGATTTCGAAGAAAGCCCGGAAACCGAAAAGGAAGAGATCCTCGAGCCCACTCCGGACCCCTAAGGCTCACCACCCCCAATGAGGCCTCCCAATGGTGCGTGGCACCTCTGGAGCGGTGCGTGGCACCTCTGGATCACTTGTAAAAACAGTATGTTACGGGGCTGCGCTTAGCAGGCGACTGAAGGCTGGAAAGATCGGCAGCGCCGCTCAAGGGCGTCGAGTTGGGGCTCGAGCTTCTGTTGGATTGACTCCCCGAGGGCCCACCACGACTGATAGAGCTGCTGCTGACAGATCTCTTTGCAGGTTTCGGAGAGGGTTTCTACCTCGCTGGTAAGATCAAATTCTTCTCGCTCTTCAGCGGGGACGAGCTCCAGGAGTGTCCCGTACCACTGAAAGAAGGCCTGTAATGCTTGTACTGCCCCCACGAGCTGCTTGTTCGCTTCTACCGAGTTTCCGTCTTGGAATTTCTGACGACAGGAACGGAACTCAAGGAAACAGCTCTGGACGACCTCTGGAGACTTCTCGAGACGGTCAATGACAAACTGGACCGGAGAACCGGTCTGCACCTCAACGATAGCGGTCTCTATCTGACTTGTTGGCAACATCCAATCATCATCTTCAAATGGAGCTCCATCGAGATGGATAGCGGTGATCATATGATCCGGGTCGATCATCGACTTGATGAGCTCAACCACCTCGGTCATATGGGCGCAGTTTCCTGCCTGTATTGGAGCGTCCTCTCCGTTTATTCGAACTGATACCATAGCTGCTCCCGGTGTTTATAGTAGTTGCTGCCCGAGCTTTCCCGATCTCCGCTCCAGGGCCTGATATATCCCTAACATTTGAGATGCAAGCCCTGTGGCATCGGTTCCTGAAATGTTCTCTTTCCCAAAGATGAACATGCGAGTTAGTGGCCCAAGGTGCGGATGGTGAAATCCGAGCTGCTCTATATTCCTGTCCAGCTCCGTGAGGTCATCTCCGGTTTCTCCGAGGAGCTGCGGTGATGCGGTGCGGTCCTGAATAAGCCGTTGCAACTGCTGTATCAGGCGCTGTCCTTCCTGTGCTGCCTTTTCAACCTCTCGGAGACCATCAACCTCACCGGTGAGAACAGTAAGCCCGTGCTTCTTCTCTGCCGGAGAAGACAGCTCAAAACCACCGAGATCATCGAGCCACATCCGTCGATAGGCATCCCGATAGCGCTCCATATCGGCGTTCTGCTCAGCGTTTAGTGCCTTCAGATCGTAAAATCCATTCTCATCAAAATAGGTTCGGTAGATCACCACCCCTGTAGTGGCCGCAAGAGCTGGTGGAAGTTCTGTAAAGTCAGAACGAAGACGAAGTGCTGCAAGCTCAGCGATTAACTCTGGCGAGATCTGGTCATGACACTCTGGCCGCGAGCATGCCTTATTCGGATTACACGGACCGCATCCGATTACCGGTTGAAGAACGATACTCCCCTCGGCATACGGTCCAGTTTCGAAGCCGAATGCGGAAGCAAGAAAGAGCGATATCACCGGGGTACCCGCCGCAACACTCATATGCATCGGCCCGGTATCACCAGTGATCAACAGGTCACTCATCTCCAGAAGTGCCCCTAACTCCGGTATTCCAGTCTTTCCCACGACGGAAAATACCCGACTTCGATCAGAGCGTTGCACAATCGAGTCAACGATCGGTTGCTCCTTCTTTGTTCCTGAGAGAATCACCCGACAGTTCTGTTCACGAGTCAGCTTCTCGATGCACTGGATAAATTTCTCTGGAGCCCACTGTCGCTTTGCCTGACTTGCTCCGGCCTGAACCATTACCAGTGGCCCATCATCGGGGAAGTTCATCTCTTTCAGGAGTGCATGCGCCCGTGCTTTCGGTTCTTCTCCGATATTGATCAGGAGGCTATTCGGATGTTTCTCAACATCAGCAGAACACCGAAACACATCCACGAGGTTCAACGAGTTGTATTGACGATTTTGGTGAAAGACAGACGTGGCAAAGAGTTGAGCCCACTCAGACTCAATGACCCGATACCCCTCTGGATCAGCCGCCCATCCTCCTCTCCGCTCAATTCCAAGCAAACTCAGGAGCAATGCAGTATAAGCTGAAGAAGACATGTTCAGGGTGTAATCAAAATTACGCTCTCTCAGATCCTCTACGACCTCTGAGAGATACTCATAAGCATCAAGTAGCCCTTCTTTCTCCCGCGCGAGAGATCGCACTGTCATGCCGAGATCGATGCTGAGCACCTCATCTACATTTGGAATCGTATGACAGATCGCCTCAAACTGCTTCTCGACCAGGACGGTGATCTTGCACTCCGGATTCTCCATCTTCATGCCGGCTATCGTGGGCGTCGCCTGAAGCATATCTCCAAGCCTCGTAATGTTTACGAGCAAAACATTTGATTTGTGAGCATGACGCTTCTTCACGGTCTCATCCCTTCCCTATGACTTTACCTGTTCTTCACTCTTCATCCGGATAATCTGCTTCCGAATATGGAAGAGGAAGAGCAACTTCTGTTCGGTCTCACTGAGCGCTCCCTCACCGGTGACAATATCAGCCACCAGTCCGTCGAGATTTGCCTCTTCACCCCGCTTAAAAGCGACCTCACACCGCTTCTGAAGTTCCGGAAACGGCTCTGCTCGCTCGATGATCTTTGTCCACGGAGAAGCCTTCTGCTTTCGCTTCAGCTGCTCATATCGAGAACGATAGATCGTGTTCAGCATCTCTTTCAGGCGGTGTTGATAGGTATGCTCTTTCAATACTCGAGCCCGAGACTTCTCGATAAAGGGGATTCGTGCTTCAGGATGCTCCTGATAAAACTTAATCTTTTCAACGAGCTCTTTTCTATCGCTAAACGTTTCTATCTCCTCCCCCGGCACGAAGAGTTCTCCGAGCAGACTTCGGGTATCTACGAGCTGGAAAGCCCCAGCCGCAGCGAGTTCAAACGTTCTCGGATTGATAAAATCTCCCGCCGGGTCAACACCGTCTCGCTCGGTAGATGAATGAAGATTGATGTTTATATCGGTCGCATTAAAGATCTTTACATATTCATCCGGCCGGAGACGCCTCCCGTTCTCCTGCACCATCCGATCAAAAGGTTTACAGTGCGGCCACTCCGTACCCCAGATCTTAAACGGCATGCCAGAGAGTGAGGCAAACATCTGTTGTCGGTTGTGATATCCCGCACCCACGAAGGAGATAGGAGACCCCCATCGCTTCCTTTCTTCCGCAGTAAGCTCCATGGGAGCATGTACCAGAGGATCTGCCGCTGTCGGAAGATAGTGGACCTCACCCGCTCCTGCTGCCTTAATCGCATCAAGGCACTCACCCTTCTGGATCGTAAAGACGAAGTCGTAATACTGCGCCATATACTTCCACACTGGAAACCGGAGATAATCTTCGACAAACCACAGAACGGTAATCACCCCTCTGTCCCGGAGTTCTTGAAGCGCCTTTCCCGTAATCGGGGCCTGCGCCATACAGATCAAGATATCCATCGGCTTTTCATTTGCGGCTTCAAGGACGATGTCTGAGAGTGTCTCCGAGAACTTTCCACGCGCTAGCGCTTGACGATTATCATCCTGAACGAGCTGATCAATACCAGAAAACCCCTGAGCAAAGCAGCTCATATCAAGGCTCCTCACCCGCTGGTGCATCTGCGCCAATCCGTGAACGGTATACTGAAGGATGGGAAGCGTTCCTCCTTGAATCGGACCGAGGACAGTCATCGATGGATTGAGAAGCTTCAGCCCCCGCTCTCCATAGTAAGCAGACTTCACCTCTTTCAGCTCTTCTGGAAAGGCGGTTGCGGTCTGTGGCCGGATAAAGAGCTCTTGTTGAAACTCTGAAACACCGTCTTCTCCCTTCTGCTCGAAAGATGAGAGAGCACCGAGAGAGAGCTGCGCTATCTTCTGCAAGACATGGCGGAGATCTCTCAGGTGCAAGGCCTGTCGAAGAACACCGAGCGACGGCTCAACCACGATCACCTCGCTCTGAGGAGAGAGATTGAGGAGAGATTCGAGGTGGTAGCCACTCGCAAAACCGTATACGACGACCTGCTGCAGAGAGCTGAGATCACTCTGTTGCAGCTGAGCCTTCACCCAATTTTCAGCACCCCGCACTGGAGCAGTCGGATGATCGAGCGCCTGTCCGTGCGCGAGCAAGATTGGCCCCTCAGCGGTATCTCTTGATTCCACCCCTTCCCCCGAGTTTGCTCCGTGTGGTTCGAGCAGTGCACGGTATACATCCGGAAACCGCTGGCGGAGGATCTCGAGATTTGCTGAATACGGACTATCCCCAGAGATGAGTGTCGCCGTTGGAGCTTCAGAGCGAGGTGCCTCAGCGGAAGCTCCCTGCTCCTCTGCTTTCTCTTCAAGAAGAGACACAATCTGATCAAGAAGATCTTGTACATCAAGATTAATCGATTTGGCATGCGCAACGGCAAAGTCGAGAGTCTGTTGAGCACGCTCAAGGTCCCCGCTCTCCGCAAGTTCCCTTGCGTAGTTCAGCGACATCCAACACTCCACCTCGAGACCCGTAATCGCGTCAGCCTCCTCCGGCTCACCGTCCGGCATCAGAAGCTGAGAGATCGCCTCATACGAAAGTTGGGAATCACCACTCTTTCGAAACGATCCCACCTTCGCAATAATCCCCGCCTCTTCAAAGGAGACCTGAAACGGTAGCTCTAGCTCCTCAATCCACTCAATAGAGAAACCGGCTGCAGCGATCGCCTTACGGAAGTTCTCTTCAGCAAAGCATCTCAGGTGGAGCGTATCATCGCCGGTAACCTGCTGCTCAGTACCGAGATAGATCTGAAGGCGGAGCGTGCCCCCATCACACAGCACACGATTAGCTTCGAGAAGATAGCGGGAAAAAATATCGAGAGGAGTGCTCGTCAGCGAGGCATAGCTAAAAACCACATCCACACTCTTCGGGGCAATTTGAGAGAGAGAGAGTCCATCTCCGAGAACAAGTTCTAGATTCTCACGCTCTCCAACGAGCTCTCGAACCCGGTTAATCGCCTCTTCCGAAACATCAACTCCAATCACTCGACCATACCGCCGAAGCGCTGCTCGGAGGAGCCGTCCCACACCACATCCGATCTCAACAATTGACTTGTTGTGCTCGTCTTCGATTCCCCGGGTAACGATGGCAAAATCTCGCTCACCGGTCTCCCACATGATCTCATCGCTCTGATAGCCATCGCTCATCCAGAAGCGATAATCGTGCGCGATACGCCGGTCCCAGTCGGCCTTCATTCGGTCTGAAATCTCTCGTTCATCCATGAAAAGCTCTTTCTTCGAATCTCCACTGCGAATAGTGGATAGTATTCAGATGACGGCCGAAGACCTACTGGTTCATCATCTGTTCCTTCACAACATCCTTCATCATCAGCTGCTGACTCATGGAACTCGGCTCCGCGGGAAGCCCTGATGGAACCATCTCTTCCTCGAGATAGTACGGCTTAATTGACATCGGATAGCTGTACATACCGAGTCTTTTCACAGGGATACGTTCAAGTGTGGGAGCAAACGTCCCACCCCGCACAAGTCGCTTAATCTC
>JALEGQ010000151.1 GCA_022763385.1 bacterium | reverse complement strand
TGATGTATCCTTTGAGAAACTGGGGGATGCCCGACTCCCCTCTTCTGCTGGAGTATTTGTGGACCACTATCCCCTTCTTATCGCTGGACGAGCCCCTTCAAAGCATCGAGAGAATCTTCGACTTTCCTCGCCGTATAGTGGGAAGTCTCTTGGCTCTTTTGAGCAGGCAGAGGAGGAGGATGTAGAGCGAGCGCTCTCGAACGCTACCCGTTCATTTCAGCAGGAGATGAAGCGGATGCCTGCGTACAAACGGGCTGATATTCTCTATCGCTTAGCTCGGCTGGTCGAAGAGCAACATGAGGTATTTGCTCAGAGGATCGCCCTTGAGGGAGGGAAGCCACTCCGAGATTCGCGGCTTGAGGTTTCTCGTGCCGTAAATACGATAAAGATGTCAGGGGATGAGGCGTTGCAGCTCAACGGAGAAACGATCACCATGGATCGAGCTCCAGGAAGTGAGAACTGTCTCGCGTATACCATCCGAATGCCGGTCGGTCCGGTACTCGCTATCTCTGCTTTCAACCACCCCTTAAACCTCATCTGTCACCAGGTTTGTACGGCGTTTGCTGCCGGAAACACCGTTATTGTAAAGCCAGCTTCCCAGACGCCGCTTTCATGCTTTGCGCTTATTGAACTGTTCTACGAGGCTGGAGCCTCAGAGGAGGCGATATCGCTTGTTGCTGTTCCGGGAGCTCGAGCAGAACAGTTAGTGAAAGATGCTCGCATTCGTTTTTTGAATTTTATCGGTGGAGAAGATGTTGGTTGGGAGCTCCGTCGTGGCGTTGCTCCAGGGGTGCGAGTAGCGCTTGAGCATGGGGGAACAGGAACAGCGATCATTGCTCAAGACGGAGATCTTGAGCGCGCCGTACCAGCGCTTACGAGGGCCTCCTTTTATCATGCCGGTCAGGTCTGTGTTTCTACTCAGCGAATCTTTGTCCACGAGTCACAATATGAAGCGGCTAAATCTCGCTTTGCGAAGGCAGCCTCTGAGCTACAAGTGGGAGACCCTTCTGATCCAGATACCGAAGTCGGCCCTCTGATTCGAAAGGAGGAAGTTGAACGGGTTCATCGCCTCGTTCAGTCTGCTGCAGATGTCGGCGCTGAGGTTCTCTGTGGCGGAAAGGCTCTTGAGCGTCAGTGTTATGCCCCTACCGTTCTTGCAAATACCAACGGGAACATGGAGGTAGTCTCTCGGGAAGTGTTCGGACCTGTGGTCGCGCTTCAATCGTTTCGTGAACTTGAAGCCGTCTATGAAGAATTGAACGAATCTCCTTATTCTTTTCAAACCGCACTCTACACAGATAACATCGATACCGCGCACGCGGCAGCAAGAAAGATCGAGACAAGAGCGCTTCTGCTCAATGAGAGCACGGCGTTTCGAGTTGATTGGATGCCCTTCGGAGGGGGAAAGCGTTCAGGACTTGGAGTGGGTGGAACGCGTCATGCTGTCCATGAAATGAGTGAAGAGCGACTCGTGGTCGTGCGTGTAGAGGGGCTGTAGCGGATGGAGATTCTTCCGGTCCTATTTGAGAAGCTGATTCCTCTCTATACCCTCATCGTCCTTGGCTACTTGGCCGGTCGGCTCCTTCCCGTTGATCGACAGAGCATCTCTCTGCTGGCGATTTATACTATTTCGCCGGTAGTGATCTTCTATGGAGTCGCGACGGTTTCTCTTTCGACGAGTTTTTTCGCACTTCCACTCACCATGTTTGTGCTCTGTACGGTTATCTGTCGCTCTTTTTATCTGCTCACCAGAAAAACCGATCCAAAAATGGCAGGAATGATCGGATTTGCCTCTGCAACTGGCAATACAGGGTATTTTGGTTTGCCAATTGCGGTCATGGTGTTTGGGCCAGAAGCCCTAGGGCTTGCGGCCCTTGCGGTATTGGGAAATACCTTTTTTGAGAGCACCGTAGGAGTCTATACCGTAGCCCGGGGGAAGTATGAATTTCATGAATCTCTTCAGAAGATAGTAAGGCTCCCAGCGCTCTATGGCTTTCTCCTTGGCATTTTTTGGAATGTGAGTGGATTTGATTTCTCTAGTGCTTTTGCTGACCTTTTTGATCGCTTTGTCGGTGCGTATACGGTTGTTGGGATGATGATTATTGGACTTGGACTATCACAAATTCAGAAAGGTTCTTTCAATCCCCGATTCTTTTTCATTACCTCTCTGGCACACTTTGTGATCTGGCCGCTGGGAGCATCTCTCATTATTCTGTTAGATTCCTATTCATTTCACCTTCTGACAGAGCAAGCTCTATCAGTACTTCTCTTTATGTCCGTGGTCCCGATTGCAGCAAATACTGTTGCCTGGGCTATGCTTTTCGATATTAAGCCGGACCAGGTGGCGATTGCTGTTCTCTGCTCTACGCTCTTCGCCTTGCTGTATATTCCGCTCTTTCTTGGAATATTTGTTCTGTCATAACGGAAGAATGGTCAGTTATCTTCCTTCATCTGAGCTGCTTGTTTTGAGAATTCAAAGTGTTGGAAGGCGATGGTTGCTTGGATGGTAAATTGATTGAAAGAATCAAAGAGTTCGGAAGTTAGCGACCTTCCGCTCGGCAACATGTCCGCATAGAACATTCCCACCCACTTCTTGCTGACCACAACTGGAGCAAGAAAGTAGTCTTCAGCATGAAGGAGTTTGGTTGCGCAATCAGATCCGGAAGGGAGGCTCTGATTTACTTCGGTATTTTGTCTCCAAAACGGCTCATTCTCTTGGAAGAGCTCTCGAAGGAAGGAGTGTTGTTCTTCTTGGATCTGAAATGAGAACTGCTCACGAAGTTCTTCATTCTCTGGTCCGACGGCGAGCCGTGCCGACAGCGTTGTACGAGTATCGTTCAGGATGCTAAAGAGCACCCGATCCAACCCAACTCCTCGGTGAAGTCCTCCCACGGTGTGAAGGATATACATGGTTGGATTGGCGCCGGAGGCCATCAAAGATGAGAGATTTCTCAGTGACTCAAGTTGAAAATTGGGATTTGGCTGCACCGGAAGATACGGCTCAATTTCCTGTACGGTTGTCTCTTTCTGCTGCTGTTCCGAGAACTGTTTCGTGGCTTCTATCGATTCGGGAATGCCATCAATAGGTTCCGTCGTAGGTGAGATTCCAAACGAAGTCGCCATCTCTACCATCTCACGACTTGCATCCTTGAGGACGCTGAGAATTGCCTCGGGAGAAGCCTTTATGCTCTGTTGAATGGATACGAGTACGCCGTTTACAACTTTCGACTCCCAGCCAAAGGGAAGGGCTCTTGCGAGGGCTGTCGAGAGGGTGATCTCTTTGAATCGATTCTCTTCTTTTTCGTTCGGCTCTTTAGAGAGCAGAAGAAATTCATTGAGTTTCCACTTTTCGGCGAGTACTCGAGAAAGCTCAGCGAGGATAAAGCCGAAAATCTTCTCTTCTGCTTCTTCAAGGGGGCACTCTTCGCTTTTTACGAGAGCTTTAATCTCTTCCATCTCTGTGTGAGCAACTTTCCAGATAGCAAGAGGACCAATGTTCATCATAAGCGCCGAGAGAAAAACCTCTTCGCTGTGGGGATCTCCGCGAAGGAGTGAGAACAATCGAGCTTGAGTGGCACTGTGAAATGCCATACTCATCTCATCGACGATCTCTTGTGGAGGACTTCCTTCGGTCAGGCCGTCAATGAGTGAGCATGAGAGACAGATCTTTTTTACTTCTTTTACTCCCAACATGACCAGGGCACGGCTAATGGTGTTGATCCTTCCTCGGCGAGTTCTGTAGACACTGTTTGATGCTCGGAGGATCTTGGTGGAAAGGGCGGCATCTTGCTTGATAACTCGCGAGAGTTCCTGAAGATCTGCTTCGTCCTCATCGACGAAGCTCGAGAGTTCTTGGACGGTTTTCGAGAAGGCGGGAAGGCTCTCTTCTTGGATCTTCTCTACCCAGCTCTCGATGAGTGCTCTGCGCTCTTTCGATATAGGTGAGAGGAATGGCGGCATGAAGCTCCTTTTGACTCTCTCTCAATGATCGTTGGAATCGGCTTGAAACTTGAGGGTGAAGGTCGGTTGGAGGATGAGGGCTCAGAAATTTTCGTACTCGGAACGCTCTCCAGGCCGGGGAACAAGGAGAAAGCTCTATTCTTGTATTTTTGCTGCTATTTTTCGTTGAAGGGATCTCCGATGCAATCCGAGAGCCTCCGCGGATCTGGTGATATTGCCATCATGCTCATCTAGTACTCGGCAGATGTGACTCCATTCATATTCTTCAAGGGTCGGCAATTCTTCGGAGCGAGCAGGAGACTCCCCCTCAAAGCTTGAGAGAATTTCATCTATGGTTGCCGGCTTAGAGAGGAAATTAACAGCTCCTTGCTTTACGGCTCTTACGGCAGTTTCAACTGTTCCGTATCCAGAGAAAAGGAGAACTGTTGCCTCCGGGAACCTGTGCTGAATGGTTGGGAGTGCATCTACTCCGCTTTCTCCTCGAAGTCGGAGGTCGAGTATGATTCGAGTCGGTATGAAGGGAGCGTTCTCAAGGGCTTCGCTTGTTGAGGAGAATCCATGTGAGGGATATCCGCGCCTTTGAAGTGCCGATACGACTCGTTCACGAAGCCCATCGTCATCATCAATGATGAGATAGGAAGGTAAGCTTTCGCAAATATGGGTAGGGGTGTTACGCATAGCAGATACCAGTTTTACTCTTCTTTGCAAATGACCGGAAGAGAGATGGTGATGCATGTTCCGGAGTCTGCATGAGCTTCCGGAGACGAGCTTTCGCTCTGCCGTATTGAGCGCAATGAAAATTCTCCCCCAAGGTTTTGGCAGAGAAGTTTTGTTACAAAGATTCCGAGGCCCATCCCTTCACCGATTGATTTACTCGATACAAATGGTTGTCCAAGTCGTTCTAAAAGAGGTTTAGCAACTCCTTCTCCATCATCGACAATCTGAATGATAAGGTGTTTTGACTGAATTGTAAGGGAGATATGAATTTTTTGTGCGCCTGCCTCACGAGAATTCTTTACAAGAGAACGAATCGAGGTAAGAAGGGTGCGCTTCGGTATCAATACCCGAATATCTTCGGAATGAGGGGGTGCCGTTACCTCCGCTGATTCTCCGTGGAGGGAGAGGTGCTCCATGAATTCAACCGAAAGGGCTGATACGGAGAGCTGCTCAAGAGGTTCTTCATTCCCGATCTCTCGGCCTCGGAGAACCATTCTTTCAAGAAGGCTCTTTGCACGCTTGGTATGGTATTCGATCTCACGAAGCTCTTCTTTCTGAAGAGGATCTTGCTGTTGTGAGAGAAGCTCTCCGGTAGCGATGGCAATATGCGAGAGAGGAGAGGCAAGTTCGTGAGCACTCTGGGAGGTGATGGCAGTGAGCGTTGCGAGTCGGATCTGCTCTTCTTGGAGATCTCGCAGTCGTTCTTTCGCGTATGTATGACGGGAGAGCTCTTCGGAGAATCTTCGCAGAAAAAACGCGATCAAAGTGCTGGTAAGAAAGAACGCAACAAACATCCCTTCCAGATGGCCGATACCCTCCATCCCGAAGTGTTGGTGATGGTGGTGCTTTCCTTCGGTTGACGAGGTGAGGAAGAGGCTTAAGAAGCCAAGTTGGGAGCAGAGAATCAAGAGGATGCTTTTCTGAAAACCGAGAATAACAAGACTGAGCGTCACTTCAGCGAGATATAGGACGGTAAACGGATTGTTCGGTCCTCCACTGAGGTGGAAAAAAATGGTGAGGGTGAGCACATCGCAGAGGAGCAGCACTTGAGCCCTTCGCTGAGGAGAAGGAAGAGGCAAGTGCTTTGCGAGGGGAAGATTCGTACAAGCATGAAGCAGTACAATGAAAATGAGAGCAAGTGCTGTTTGAGGGATAAAATCTACCGTATTCGTCAGGTAGACAAAGCAAGTTCCAAAGATGAGCGATCCAAGCATCGCCCAGCGAAAACGACGAAGCCATCCGAGGTTTTCTCTCGGATCAAGGCTATCCACCCAGCCTCTCCCTCGAGTCCTTGCAGGTGGCCGCAGTAAGTTCTTGGAGTAATGCTGCCGCAAGGAAGGCGGTACACCGTTGAATGTCCCTGCTTGGTGAGTGCTCTACGATCTCAATCCCGAGTAGGTCTGAATTACAGAAAGGAAGGGTGAGACTCAAAGCTTCTCGATGAGTGAGGCCAAGAGGAAAAGGGGTGGTTACTCCCGGTGCATAGGCGGGATCCAGCCCATCAAGATCAATACTGATGTAGACCGGAGGTGGGAGCTTCTGTAGAAGCAGTTGGTGAGCGGCTGAGATTCCCTGCTCCAGAAGCATCAGAGGAGAGACTACAGTGGGTTCCTCTCGTGCGATAAACTCGTGTTCTTCTTCTTCGATTTGGCGAATGCCAACGAGTGCCAGCCGTTTAGGGTTCAGCACTCCCTCTTTCGTCGCGTGATAGAGGGTTGAGCCGAAGGATATTTCTTTGTCAGGCATGGTATCGGGATGAGCATCGATATAGAGGAGAGAATACTCCCCGACAGTATCGTGCAGTGCTCTCAGGGATCCGAGGGTCAGGGTATGAGATCCGCCGATGAGCGCTATTTTTTGGGTTGATGTCACGCACTGCTGCACCGTTCTTTGAACCGCGGAGAGCACCTCATGAACACTACTTTTACTTGAGACGAGAAGGTCTCCTTCGTCGGAAAAAAAACATGGGATGTTATATCCCCCAAAGAGGTCGTGATAGGCCTCGCGAATGGCCTTTGGACCGAGGTCTGAATCTGCAGACTGAGTTGTTTCCGTATCGGTACCAGCTTGAGCGGGCACCCCAAAGAGAGAGAAGGGAGAGTAAGAAGTATTCATACTGGGTACTATACACCGTTCGGCTCGAGCCCCCCAGTGCGGAATGCTCTTCGAGGGCCTTCTTCTTCCCGTTTTTGCCTCCAGGCGGAAGTTGATTTTCGCTCTTGGCAGGTTCACTATGAACCCGCTGGATGGAGCGAGGAGGAGAGATATGTCGATTCAACGGGGTGAGTCAGAGGCAGCAGAGATTTTTTCCGCAGCAGAAGCTCCTGAGAAGGATGCGATCTTCGCATTAACGGCCCGATACCAAGAAGCAGTGGAGAAACACTCTCGAGGAGAGCTCAAAACACGTCCGATTACTCTTGGTATCGGGAAGTACACGAATGGGGATGGAAAAACTCCAGTGCTCAAGAGTGTAGCGACTGCGTTGCAGCAGCAACTTGAGGGACGGCTTCATGATTCGCCAACGGGCGGGTACCAATCTTTTCTGGGTGGAGAACCGTATCGTCGTTCTCTGGAAGAGCTTGTTCTTGGAGGAGAGCTTGCTGAGCAGGTCAGGGGGAAGGGAGTTCTCGCTTCAAGCCAAACCCTCGGAGGAACGGGAGCAAACTTTATCCAGGGGGCTTTTTTACAGAAGCTCGGTGTGAGCACCATTGCACTGAGTAACCCCACCTGGGGGAATCATAAGCAGATTTTTCCCTTCGCTGGGCTTCAGATCACTGCTTATCCCTACTTTGACCGAGATTCTAGCACGCTCACATACGAAGAGATGCTCCAGGCCATTCGGCTCCTTCCGAAGGGGAGTGCGGTGAGCTTTCATGCTTGTTGTCACAACCCTTCAGGGGCAGACCCCAGTAATGATCAGTGGCGAGAGCTTGCGGGTGAGGTGAAGGCTCGAGAGCTAATTGCGGTCTTTGATACCGCATATGCGGGATTTGGAGATGGGTTCGACGAAGATCTCTTCGGAGTGCGGCACTTCGTTCAAGAGGAGATCCCGACGCTTGTTGCCTTCTCCTTCTCTAAGATCGCGTCGCTCTATGAGGAGCGAGTCGGAGCGTGCCTCGTTGCACTTCCGGAAGGGTATTCTCGACAGGAAGTTATTGATGGACTGCTCGGTTCCCTAGCGCGGCCAACGTATTCGAACCCCCCAGCGCTAGTAGCGCGGGCAGTAGCTCAGATGCTTGCAGATTCAGATCTCCGAAAGCAGTGGTTTTCGGAGCTTGGGGCTATGTCTGCAGAGATAAAGAGGGGCGGGTGCCTTCTCCAGAAGGAGCTTGAAGAGCGTTCTCTTCCTCACGGAAAACTCACGCAGCGAAAAGGAATGTTTACACTTCTCCCCCTTTCTCCTGACCAGGTGAAGCGACTTGAGGAAGAGCACGCGCTCTACCTCCTCTCTAATGGCAGAATAAATCTTGCAGCGGTCAAAGAGGGGAATGTCGTAGAGATTGCTAATCGGATAGCCGCGGTTTTTTGACGACTCTATTTTAGCGACGCCGCGGAGATCTTTTGAGGAGCTATCTTTCGACCAGAGAGTCTGACCGGAGGTAGTGACTTAGCTGGTAAATTCTTCTCTCCATCTGAAGAAGGAGTTCCCGGAGGAGTGTTTCAGTCCCATAGTCGCTTTTGAAGCTCGAAAAGCGAATTGCTTCTCTCACTAATAAGAGGAGTGCTCGCTCGCAATCAACGTCCCGAACAATCATGTTTCTTACGGGAAACTTTCCCTCATGCTCCATTAAAACATCCGAACCCTCTTCCTGTAGAGATGGCCGGCAGGTGGGAATACCGCCCAACGCTATCAGTCGTTTAGCTACTGTATCAACTTCCTGTTGAACCTCTGTAACGTTACCGGCAAATTCCCGTGAAAGAGGACCAAACTCTGGACCTTCTACGAGCCAGTGGTGTTTCTGATACAGGTGAGCGAGGGTGGCGAGGCCAGAAACGATCTTGTCGAGTTGGGATACCATTTCCTCGCAATAATCAAGAGAGAGAGCGAGAGGGGTTTGAGCAACGGCCCCACTCGTTCGTTCAGGAAAGGGGATGAATTTCTGTTCGTCAATAGAGTCCATAGGGTGGCGTCTCCTTTAAAGTATGAGCGGTGCCCTCCTGGCAGAAGCGGCACCGCGCTAAAATAAAAGCGGTCATGATCGATGACACACTCCACTAGTTGGGGAGACATACCCGTGATTCATTTGGAAAGCTGTCAACAATCGTCTTGATGCTGCGAGTCGTTTCTCCAACAAGTCGATTAAGTTCAAAAAGTTGTCTTCGGTTGCGTCGATCTGTTCGACGTTCGAATCCTCGCAGTGCCACCTTCACCATCCTCCGAACCGTTCGCCGGTTTTGCTTTGCCTCATCAAGCACGTCCTCAAGGCGGGCGAAGTTATCGATCACAAAACAATCATACGTAGCTCCGCACTCTTCTGATGCTGGGGGGATAAGGTCGTAGATTAAGGGAATTGCCAGATCTGTAGAGGACTGGAGTCGTCCGTCCATACGGACAAGTCTTCCGGTTGAACGTATGGCGAGGACCTGGGTTCCAAGAGCTCGCTGTTCATTGAACGCATCTGAAAGGGTGTCTTGCCGGACCGCGATACTTTCTACCTCGCAGCTCTGAGCAAGAGCTGAGGCCGAAGAGAGAAAGAGTGAGAGTGCGAGGGCGGCAAAGAATTGAAGCGGCTTCCTCGTATGAATGCTCATGGTCTGAATTCCTCCATAAAGTTTAGGGGGAAGAGTATCAGCCGTTCGGCGAGTGACGTATGAGGCAGCTCATACGGATCAATAGTAAGGATAAGGGTTTGAATCTATTGCAAAATAAGCGTTGCCTGCCGCCCTATTTTAGGCCGCGCATCAATTTTGAGAGGTCTGGCATACCACCACCACCGCCAAGAGCGCCGCCAAGGCCACCACCCCCCATCATACCGCCGAGCCCCATCTTCGACATCTTTTTCATCATCTGTCGCATCTGTGCGAATTGCTTCAACAGTTGATTGACGTCTTGAACTCGAACTCCGGCACCTTTCGCGATCCGTTTTCGCCTGCTTCCATTGATAATCTTCGGTTTTTGTCGCTCCTGTTTGGTCATAGAAAGTATAATGGCCTCAGTACGCTTGAGCTCTTTCTCTGCCAGCTCTGGATCGACCTTCTTCATCATCTTCCCCATACCGGGGATCATTCCCATCAGGCTCGAGATGCTGCCCATCCGCTTCATCATCTTGAGCTGACTCAGGAAGTCTTCAAAAGAGAAATCGTTCTTTGCCATTTTCTTCTGCATGGCGATAGCGTCTTCGACATCAACCTCCTGAGAGGCCTTCTCGATGAGGCTGAGGACGTCTCCCATCCCAAGAATTCGGGACGCCATTCGATCTGGATGGAATACCTCCAGAGCCTCAAGCTTCTCTCCCATCCCGATAAATTTAATCGGCTTGCCGGTGACCGCCTTCATCGAAAGAGCAGCCCCCCCTCTGGCGTCTCCGTCCAGCTTCGTAAGAATTAAGCCATCGATATCGAGCGCCTCATCAAACCCTTTGGCGACATTTACCGCCTCCTGCCCCGTCATCGCATCGGCGACGAGCAAGATCTCGTGAGGTTCAATCGCATCACTCATCTCCTGAAGCTCAGTCATCAGGTCTTGGTCAATCTGTAACCGGCCTGCTGTATCGACCAGCACCGTATCAAACCCACCGTTTCTCGCGGCAGTTTCAGCCTGCTTTACGATGGAGACGGGATCTTCGCTGCCTTGTGCGTCAAAAACATCGAGACCGATCTGTCCCCCAACGGTCTTGAGTTGCTCAACGGCAGCCTTTCGATAGACATCGGCGGGTACAAGTAACGGCTTCCGTTTTTGATCTTCCCGGAGATACTTTCCAAGTTTTCCGATCGTAGTGGTTTTTCCCGCTCCCTGAAGTCCAACAAGCATGATGATTAGTGGGGGCGCTACCTGGTAATTCAGGCTACTTGCTCCACTTCCCATCGTTTCTGTGAGTTCATCTTGCACGAGCTTGATAATAGTCTGGTCAGGAGTGAGGCTTTTCAGTACCTCCTCGCCGCTCGCTTGCTCGGCTACCCGATCGCAGAAATCTTTCGCCACCTTGAAATTGACATCAGCTTCGAGCAGCGCCATGCGCACAGCCTTCATCGTTTCTTGAACATCACTTTCGCTGAGCTTGCTCCGGCCCCGGATCTTTTTAAATGCGGAGTCGAGTTTTGACGATAAAGTATCAAACATGAAAAAGGCCCTTCGAAAAATGACTTCTACGAATATTGCATACGCCCGAGAGATGGTATCGCAGCCGGCCTATCCATTCAATTGATGGCGTTCTTCTCCGCCGACAATCGTGATTTAGCTCCGGATGAGCCTGAAAAGAGAAATATCCTAAAGAAAATGCTCTCGGTAGACGTCGAATAGGAAGGCAACGTGTATCGGTCAAATCTCTCAGATAGGCTTTTATGAAGTATCTCCTTCTCATCGGACTCCTCCTCTTTCCTGCAGTAGCAATGGCGGATGTCCCGTCGTTCTCCGCCTCTGAGTTTACTTGCCAGGAGGAGGAAGACGAGTTGGGTTGTTATGGGCAGATAGTCTTCAATGGTCGGATACTTAACCTCAGGAAGTGCAAACGGAGAGCCGCTAGACTTTTGCGACGGACGCGGAGAGCACGGAAGCGGGATCGACGAAGAAATGATGGAGCTCAGTTCGCAGAGCTTACCGATCTCATTAACGGGTACCGCACTGTGCGGCGAAGTGAGTGTGGCGAGTGTTGGCGTTATGAGGATGATTCGTGCAGTGACGGCTCCAATGGCGGTGGCTCCGGTGGAGGAAGTGGATCTGGAGGTGGCTCCGGTGGAGGTTCAGGGAGTGGAACAGAGAATCCAACGATCTCTCAATCGTGTGAGGTGGTGATAAACCCACCTGGGGTAGATAAGTTTTCCATGAGTCGGTTTGTAAACCGCATCGCCAACGGACCAATCTGCTCGAATGCTGGAGCATCTCCAGTGGTTGCTTTGACATTCTTCGGCCAGACCTTCTGCTCCGGAGCGTTGATTGCCGCAGATACCGTCCTGACCGCGGCGCACTGCTTTGCTGACATCAGCTCTGTGAACGGTCTGGCGGTAGCCTTGGCCGACGGAACATCGATCAGTATGGAGTCGTTCGTGGCAAACTCAACGTGGCCCGGTGGCAATTCTAACGTTGGAGACTCCGCCATTGTGAAGCTCGCCAGCTCCTTCTCGGGGGCAAACATCGCCTCAATATACGAAGGAGATGCAGTATCTACCGGCGACTTCGTCGTCATGGCGGGGTACGGTGAAAGTGAAACCGGAGTTGGCTCTCTCCGTGCGACGGTAAACACCATTGAGGAGCTCGACAGTACTCGGATAGAAACCTATTACGAGCTTGGGCAGGATGATGAAGGGTCGACCTGTGTTGGGGATTCTGGCTCGCCGCTCTTTGCCTATCTCGACTCCGAGTGGAAGATCATCGGGGTGCTCTCCACCGGAGGCCCCTCAGAGTGCCTCCTTGATTCTGGAGACGGCACCTTCGACCAATCCCAGTGGGCCAACATCAACGGCGGAAACCACCAACAGTTCATCGCCGACAATAGATAGTCCATAACCCCCCGAACTGACACCCCTTTTCGCAAAACCTTATGGGTGTCTGACACCCGTGAGGTTCAGAATACGGCCAAACCTTCGGGGTGTCTGACACCCGTTTGTGAGTGAGCTTGGCCAGGGCGTCGGTTGCTCTTTTGGCCCCGCCGCTGCCACCGAAATGCTATAACTCGTTGATTTGCTTGCCTATTTGCAAAACAGACGGGTGTCAGACACCCCTGAGGTTTTGGGGAGGGTGATTGTTTTTGGTGGGGTGGGGCAATAGAGTGGTGGGCGATGGATGGTGGTGTGAGAGAGCGGAATCGGCGGCTTTTGGGGCTTCTGGGAGAGTGGTACGGAGGGGCGAGGCGGGCTCTTCCGTGGCGGGAAACTCGCGAGCCGTATGAGATCTGGGTTTCGGAGGTGATTCTGCAGCAGACTCAGGTGGCTCGGGGAGAGGGGTTTTATCGGCGCTTTTTGGCTCGATTCCCTGACGTAGAGCGTCTGGCTGAGGCGGAGTGGTCGGAGATGCTTGAGGTCTGGCGGGGGCTTGGATACTACCAACGGGCTCGCAATATGCTTCGGTGTGCTCGGATCATCGTTGAGGAGTATGGAGGGGTGTTTCCCGACGAGGAACGGGCGTTACGGGCTTTGCCGGGGATCGGTCCGTATACTTCGGCAGCTCTTTTGAGTTTTGCTTTTGGACACGATGTGCCAGCGATTGATACGAACCTCAATCGGATCTTTCAGCGGGTGTGCGGGGTGCCACAGTCGTCGGTACGGGTGTTTGCAGAAGGGTTGTTCTCAGAGCTTCGCGATGGGGTGGAAGGGGACTTCTCCTTCGCGGATAGTCGGGGTTTAAACTCGGCTCTTATGGATCTCGGTTCCCAGCTCTGTCGAGCGAAGTCTCCGCGGTGCGATCACTGTCCGCTGCGGGGGGAGTGTCACTTTGCTCGCCATGTTTCTCAGGAGGAGAGAGAGGGGGAAGGTCGGAAGAAGAGCGCAAAACGGAAGTCTTATGGTGATGGAGGAGGTCTTCCCGTTATTCATGTTGGTATCGGTTGTATTCACCGGGATGGGAATTATCTGCTCGGGAAAAGATCAGAGCAAAAAGGAGGCAACTGGGAGTTCCCTGGCGGGAAGGTCGAGAAGGGAGAGTCCGTTCGAGCAGCTCTAAAACGTGAGATTCAAGAAGAGGTGGGGGTTGAGGTCGCTGTTCGGCCCCCGTTTCTGGTGACCTCTTCTTCCGATGCGGAGTTTGAGTGGCGTCTACACTTTTGTCGGTGCCAGATTCTCGATGGGACTATCCAACCGTTGGAGCACGATGAGCTTGCTTGGGTTCCTAAGAGTGAACTGGCGTCTCGGGGAATGCCAAAGACCAATGATATGGCCGTTCAAAAGCTTGAAAAGATGAAGTAGCCCCCAAGCTATAGTCGTTATCGGGCGATAAGTTCGACCTGATATCCATCTGGATCTTCAAGGAAGGCGATAACGGTGGTTCCGCCGTTCATTTCAGCGGGCTCACGTAACACCTTGGCACCCTTCTCTTTCATCTCTTTGACTGCTGCTTTGAGGTCATCAACAGCAACAGCGAGATGCCCAAAGCCAGTCCCGATTTCGTAGTCTCTGTTATCCCAGTTGTAGGTAAGCTCAAGAAGGGTGTTTTCTTCGCCATCTCCATACCCAAGAAAAGCGAGGGTGAACTCTCCTTTCGGATACTCATTCTTCCGAATGAGTTTCATGCCGAGAATATCGGTGTAAAACGCAATGGAGCGATCAAGGTCCTTCACGCGCAACATCGTATGTAGAAAACGCTTTCCGGTCATCTCAGTCTCCTTAAAATTTCTGGTTGCCGGTCCGCAAGGGTAGGAAATTTAGAGGGGGAATACAATTTCTTCTTCGCTTTCACCGCTGTATCGGCCAATTTTATTTCTTTAGAAGGGATACCATCCATCGCTCGTATCTGTTTCCAATTTCTTAAAGCTCTTTTCTTCTTCAAACGGAATAAAAGGCGAGTGGTACGATATCTTCGGTAGTGCACTCGAAAGTATGGAGAGTCCCCCTTGGAAAGACGATAAGAGTTCCAGGGGAGACTTCTATTCTGCGGACTTCTGAGCCCGAAAATTCGCCAAGTTGATAGTATCCGAAGCCGTTTCCGGAGGTGACTATGAGCACCCTGTCGGAGTGATCGTGGGAGTGGAGGGGTAAGTTCTTTGATCCCCTTTCAAACCGCATGCGAATGATAGCGTCTTCTCCCTCCAGCCCAGCGTAGTCGCAAGCTTTCCAGGCAGTTGCCGTGATGTTTTCAATTGGGTCCGGATCTTCGAAGACCGGTGCGAGGCCTTCCTGAGATTGCGCTTCTAGGAGGTGAATATTGTGCCGTAGGGCCTCTAGGGCTTCACTGTTGAGGCGGCTGTGAGAGTAGAATGGATTCGATCGGTGTTTGGCTACTTCTCGTTCAAAGGTTGTACGGCAGAAGGTCAGTATCTGATGAAGGCAAGCTTGAGGTTCTTGTTCACAAGAGAGTTCTGGGGAGCGAGGGGCATTGTTGAGCATGGTGAGTTCCTTTATTTAGTCGACTAAATGCGACAATATTCTTCGGTTAACTACTTGAATATGCTTTAATCTTCAAAGCTGTCGGTGTTTTCCGACAACTTCCGAGATGTTTTGGTGGGTTACCATGGAGCTTTATCTCATTCTGAGCAGTTTGGGGATTAGTCGGGGTGATACTGATGTCTATGAGGCTCTTCTGAGAAGTGGTCCCTCTTCGGCCGGTGTTCTGTCAAAGATCCTGGGGGCTCCACGAGCAACTCTCTATGACGCTCTGTCGCGGCTTGCGGAGGCTGGTTTGGTTCTTGTCTCTCTGGAGGATGGTGTCAAAACCTTTATCGCTGAGGCACCCTCGCGGCTCGGGAATCTCTTTGCCAGACGAATACAGGAGCTGGAAATACAGCGTCATTCCGTGGAGGAGCTTGTCCCCACGCTTAACACCTTAAGGAGCGGAAAGCCGATAAAGCCACGCTTCGAACTCTTCGAAGGAGTTGAGAAGGTGAGATTTGCGATGCAGGATTTTCTCTTCCATCACGATATCGAATCGTTGAACTACTGGAATGTAAAAATGGTCGATCTGTTGGGAATGGAGCATTTCTTTAATTCCAATAGGATGCGACTGGAACGGAATATCTCTCAAAAGATGATTGTTTCTCACTCTCCTTCTTTTTCTGTGAAAGAGTATCCTTTTGCCGGAGATGGAGAGTTCTTTCTTAGAGAAACTCGACTTGCTCCGACGGCGATGAAGAATCCGATGGCATACTGGGTCTACGGGGATAAAGTTCTGTTTCTTTCATCTCGAGCTGAAGCATATGCCTACACCGTCGAGAGCGAAGAGATGGCAAAGATGATGACAGAACACTTTATGGCGATGTGGTCGATATCACAGCCATTCAAGATGAAAGAGGGAGACGATGCGCCATTTAGGGCATATATGGAGCGGATAAGAGAGAGCTACAGTTAACTCTTATCTTTCGGCGCACGTACCTTCCCTCTATTCCTGACTCAAGAGCCGTATTGAAGAGCTTGATACTTGGGCTGCTTCGAGGGCGGCTGCTGGTTGTTCTGAGATTGTTGATTGTATGCCGCCGGTGAGTTTGAGTGCTTCGTCGACGTCTCGGATGGTGCTTCCAGAGGCTTCTTGGTTGGCAGAGGCGATCTCTGCTCGCTGAAGAACTTCAGAGACCGCATTCTGGGTTTCGAGCACGGTGCTGCGGAGCTCTTCGAGCCGCTCTCGTGCCTCGCCGATTGAGCGGCGAGTGGCGAGGATCGTCTCTACTTTGGAGATGGCGATATCGCCGAGTCCAAGCTGCTCTTTTGAAGTTTCGGGAAGAATTACTTTTAGTGCTTTTCCGAATTCTTCTTCGACTTCGAGCTCGATGGGATCGCCACTCAACGGTTTTGCTCCGTTATCAGTCTGGACTTGACTTCTCTCATCAAGGGCAGAGAGGAGTTGCTGCGCTTCGTCCTCTAATATCTGCCTTCGAGAGTCCGGCAGATCGGTTGCTGAGGCTTGATCGGCGAGTCCGGCAAGGCTGGTGACGATCTTGTCGATCTCCTCTGTGATGGTGGATACCACATTGAGGGTATTGATTACGTCGTTCGCGCTCTTCCGGGTCGAATTCGCACGGTTCGGTTGTTGAGATACCTCAACTCGAACGGGGTCAACGCGAGATACGTTGACCTTTTCCGACGAAAGTGCGGCTGCTGGTTTCTGATTACTGGCCCGAATTGCTTTGAGCTCAGGTCGAGCTTCGGGTGATGATATATTTTTTACGTCCATTACATCTTTACTGCATCCAAGCACACCCGTGTACAACGTCCGTGTATCTCCGTCTCCGGGTATTTGGTACCGTGCAGTCTCCTTAACTGGTTCTACACAGGTATATGAACGGCAGAATTTGAGATTTCTTGAGGTTTAGGACTCGGAAAAAGAAGAAATCGCTCAGTTTAAAGGGGAAAAACGGGGACTTTCTACGAATCCTTCGTAGGGAGAGGTGATCTGTAGCCACCGTCGGAGCTGTGTGCGAACCACGACTCGTTCTCCTTTTCGGAGAGTTCCCACCTGCTGAGCGCTCTTTTCCGCACGGGTATATACGGGGACACTCTCCTCGGCCGCAACCCATATGGGACCTGCTTCGTCAGGGAGTGAACTGTTTTTCGTGAGAGATGTTTGCTCCTTCTCTCCCTTCGGAGGAGAGTACGGCTTCCCCTCGAAAACAGCCATTGCGTGATTGAGGTGCTTCTTCAGATTTTCGAGACGAGTTTCAGATGAGGGGTGGGTGGAGAGAAACTCAAGGGGTGCCTGTTGGAAGTTCGGATCGTACTGCGAGCGGGTCCAGAAAGAGATCGCCGACCGTGGATCAAATCCCGCTTCGGCCATGAGGAAGAGTCCAAGTTGGTCTGCCTCGAGTTCATCGGCCTGTTTGTCCGGATTCAAGATGAGCGCTTTCATGAGTTGAGCTGCGAGGGCTCCTCCGAGCCCGGCGAGGCCAGTGCTCAGACTCCCGCCAGATTGGATCATAATTCGTTGAGTGGCGGAGCCGGTGACATTGGCGAGCATCTCTCGTACTTCATCCATCGGATTTGGCTTTGTATGTCCAGCAAGGACGTGTCCGACTTCGTGAGCGAGGATTGCGGCGAGCTCATTATCATCGGGAGTCGAGTCCATGAGAGCGCTCCACACGAAGAGGTAGTTCCCCCTCGTTGCCCCAGCATTGTGGAAGGTGTCGTCCTTAAAGACGTAGACATGCCAGATATTCTGGTTGTTGCCCCTTACCGTGGTGATCTGGTCTACCAGCCGTCGGGCTCGATTGATCCGTTCGTCACTTCGGTCGAGCTCAAACTGCTCCGACAGCTGTCGAAAGACCTGCTGCCCATACTCTTCTTCCTTCAGGCTCACCTCTCCCTGGGTCGGAATCTCTCCTGGGGGCAAGGGCGTTCGAGTTGGTGCGCAGCTTGTAAGAGGTGCGCTCAAGAGGAGCACGAGGAGAAGGAGAGAGGAGAAACGCATAGGATTTGGGCTGTTCATGTTGTATGGCTCCAGTGTCTCAGATCTGACGAGGGGCGAAAACCGAGGGAGGTTCAGGGGGAGTGCCTCCTGCTTGCTCTTTGACTTTTGCCTGAGCTAAACTCCTGAGGTAACTCACGTTTGTGCGGTATGGGGGGAGTGTGAGCCGAGTACCTAGTAGTTATGAACAGCTCTATTCGAAGGAGGCGATCGCAACTCGTGTCCGTGAGCTCGGTGTGGAGATCGATGCCTGGATCGATGGAGGGCAGGGAGAGGGCGATCGAGATGTGCTCGCGTTGCCGGTTCTCCGGGGAGGCCTCTATTTTTTTGCAGATCTTTCGCGTGCTATTTCCAACTCTCTGGAGGTTCATCCGATTCAGTCTTGGGCCTATAACGGAGAGGAGAATACCGCTCTTCCTTCTGGTGTTGCAGTGAAGATGTCAGATCTTCCTGTCAGAGGCCGGCGGGTGTTAATCGTGGACGATATCTGTGACTCGGGAAGAACTCTTGAGGCGATTCACAAAAGCCTTTTGGAGCGAGGAGCAAGAGAGGTCTGTGCGAGTGTCCTCGTGCAACGGATCGGAAGTGAGCCAAACTTTCGACCCCGGTGGACCGGCTTTCAGTACGATGGTCCAGAATGGTTTGTCGGCTACGGGATGGATGACGGTGGTCGGTGGCGGAATCTCTCTGATATCTTTTTGGTTCGATAGTGTTGAACTCTTCTCTTCACGAAATCCGGGAAGTTCCCTCTCAGTCGGAGCCGCTGCATCATACGATTTCTCTTCAAAATGTCACGAAGGGGTTTCGTCGTCGGTCAGTTTCGAGCGGGTATTCGACGATAAAAAGCGCTCTGCTCTCCTGCTTTCGGAGCTCGAAGAGAGAACCGATTCCTGAAACTACCGCGCTTCGAAATCTTACGATGCGGGTGCCGAAAGGAGCCTCGCTCGGAGTCATCGGAAGAAACGGCTCCGGCAAATCAACCCTGCTGAAATTGATTACCGGCATCTATCAACCGAGCTCTGGAACGGTGCAGTGTTCTGGACGCGTTTCGGCGCTTATTGAGCTCGGAGCGGGTTTTCATCCGGACTTTACCGGTCGAGAGAATATCTTTCTCGGAGGGATGATTCAGGGTCTTTCAAAGCGAGATATCCAGGAGCGGTTCGATGAGATCGTTGAGTTCGCTGAGCTCGCACACTGTATCGATGAGCCGG
>JALEGQ010000150.1 GCA_022763385.1 bacterium | reverse complement strand
GGGTCCTCCTTGCCCTGCCAGTACGGCTCACTTCAAGAGGTCCATTCCTCTTAACTCCTCCCTCTATCGAATATTTCTCAAAAAAGTTTCCTCCTTCCCCAAAAAAACTTCCCACCACCCACTCTTTTCAGCACGTTAGCTCAAAACTTTTTTCATCCCTGTGCTTCATCCTATAGGTGGGACGCACCGCTCAGGAGATGGGACGCACTGGGGGGGGTGCGGGGAGGAGGGGATCTAACGTATTGATTTTATCTGTTATTCGCGGGATCGTTGGGCTTAGGATTACGGGCGAGATGGCCGATACTTTTTCTGGGCTTTAGAGGGAATGGGAGAGCAAACGGTGGGAAAATCTGAGAAGCAAGTTCAGGACTTAGGAGGTCAAGAAGGCGGTGTCCCGTGGCAATGCGATCTCGGGCCGAATGACGCTTATCTCAATGAGATGTATCGGCTTTACTCCCAGGATCCGGCACTCGTTGGAGAGACTTGGGCAGGGTATTTTGAGCGATTGGCCTCGACCCACGGAAGCAGCAATTTAGGGTGCGTGGCATCTTCTCAGGAGTGCGTGGCACCTATGCAGAGGGGGGGGGCGGCTCAGGAGCGGGTTTACCGGATGGTCAGCGCTTTTCGGGGGCGAGGGCACTTTAAGGCGGCTATTAACCCTCTCTCGCAGGGGATAAACCCTCTTCCGAGAGTTGACGATATTCAGGTGGATTTTTATCGGTTTTCGGATGCTGAGCTGAACGAGGTGTACAATTGCTCGGGACTGGCTCTTCAGGAAGAGATGCGGCTTGAGGAGATTATTGCTCGGTTACACCGGGTGTACTGCGGCTCCATCGGTTTTGAATTCACCCACCTTCTCGACCAGGATGAGAGGCTCTGGCTGCAGGAGCGGATCGAAACTCGTTTTGAAAAGGGATACCAGCTCAATGCTGAGCAGAAGCTTCACCGGTTGCAGAAGATTATCGAGGCGGAGGCTTTCGAATCGGAGCTCCACCGAAAGTATGTGGGACAGAAACGGTTCTCGCTTCAGGGGGTCGAAACTGTTATTCCGATGCTTGATACTCTCCTCGAAGAGTCCGCAATTGAGGGGGTGAAAAAGGTTATCTTTGGGATGCCTCACCGCGGTCGGTTAAATGTGCTCGTTAATATCCTCGGTAAGCCGCTTGAAGAGGTGTTTACGGAGTTCGAAGATCAGAGCATTCACAGTGCCCTTGGTTCAGGAGATGTGAAGTACCACATGGGGTACGACTCCAACTATACCGATATCAACGGAAGGGTGCTCGATCTCTATCTTGCTCCGAACCCTTCACACCTTGAATTCGTAAATCCAGTGGTCGAGGGAATCGCCAGGGCTCACCAAGACTTCCACTATGATGGGAACCGAAAGGTGGTTCTCCCCGTTTTGCTGCACGGTGATGCGGCCTTTGCTGGACAAGGGGTGGTTTTTGAGACTTTAAATATGTCTCTCGTGGATGGCTACCGTACCGGAGGGACGGTTCATCTGATTGTGAACAACCAGATCGGCTTTACCACAAATCCAGAGGAGTCACGTTCCTCGGTCTATGCAACCGATATGGCGAAGGCAGTTCAGGCACCAATTTTTCACGTGAATTGTGAGGATATTGAGGCGGCCTGCTGGACGATGAAGACGGCGATCGATTTTCGGAATCGGTACGGGCGAGATGTCGTTGTGGATCTCTACGGGTACCGGAAGTATGGTCATAACGAAGGGGATGATCCGAGCTTCACTCAGCCGATCTCTTATGCGGAGATTAAAACAAAAAAGAACATCGCAGAAATTTATGCGGAAGAACTTGTCGAAGAAGGAACGGTCACTGAAGAGAAAGCAAAAGAGATGCGAGATCTTTTTCAAAAACGCTTTCAGACAGCGGATCTCAGTGAAGACGGAGGAAAACAGTTCGGTGAGCTTTGCACGGTGCTTGGCCGCCTGAAGGATCCCAGCCCTCAAACTGGAGTCCCGCTAGAGCAGCTTCAAAAGATTGCGAGTACCCTCGTAGAGTATCCGGAAGACTTTGTTCCTCACCCCAAGCTCAAGAAGATTCTCGAGCGCCGAGTCGCCACTCTCTCGTCAGATGAGGGGATTGAGTGGGGTTTTGCGGAGAATCTCGCCTTTGGTTCACTTCAACTCGACGGAGTTGCCGTACGGCTGAGCGGTCAGGACTGTGGCCGTGGAACTTTTAGCCAACGACACCTTCTTCTGAGTAACTACGAGCAGCCGGGACGTTACTATCCGCTTCAATCTCTCGAGAAGGACGGCGCCGCTCCCTTTGAGGTGATCAATAGCACGCTCTCTGAGGCAGGAGTTGTGGGTTTTGATTTTGGTTATTCAACCGTGAAGTCACGTTCGCTGGTCATGTGGGAAGCACAGTTTGGTGACTTTGCAAACGGTGCCCAGGTCCATATTGATCAATTTATCTCAAGTTCAGAAGCGAAGTGGGGGCAACGTGCAGGGTTGATGATGCTCCTTCCACACGGATATGAAGGACAGGGGCCTGAACACTCCAGCGCTCGACTCGAACGGTATCTTCAACTCTGCGCTGAGGGGAACATGTTCGTTTGCTATCCGAGCTCTGGGGCACAGTATTTTCATCTTCTGCGGCGTCAGGGACTTCTCGATATCAAGCGGCCGGTTATTGTTATGACACCAAAGAGTCTCCTGCGTCTCAAGGAGGCATCCTCTCAGCCCAAAGAACTGGTAAAGGGTGCTTTTCAAACGATTATTCCTGAGGTGGTTTCCTCTGGAAAGAAAAAGAAGGTGGCTTTTTTCCTGAGTGGTAAAGTTTACTATGATGTCAAGAAACGACTTGAAGAGGCTGCTGATGACCTGAAGGGAAAGGCATACCTCCTCTGCCGATTGGAACAGCTCTATCCCTTTCCAAAGGAGGAACTGAGCCAACTGCTCGAAGAAAATTCGATAAAGGCAGCGTACTGGGTCCAGGAGGAGCCTCAGAATATGGGTGCTTGGACTTTTTGCGACGGAAGGTTTCGTGCAGAGCTCGATGTTGAGCTGGAGTATCTCGGAAGGCCGGAATCTGCGAGTACGGCCACCGGATCAGCGAAACGTCACGCCAAGGAACAGGCTGACATCGTTGACTCTGTGGTTAAGGCTATCACCGGTTAGCGGGATGTTCTTGCACCATGGAACGGAATTACTACGAGATCCTTGGAATCGAGAAAGATGCTTCGACGGAGCAGATTCGCGAGGCCTACCGTGAGATTGCTCGGGTATATCACCCCGATTCAAACTTCTATGACGAGATTCTCGACGAAGCACTGCCCCCTGAGGCAATGGACAAGTTTAAGGAGATTACGAGTGCCTACAATACCCTCGTGAATGAGGAAAAACGAAAGCTCTACGACGAGACGCTCCCTCCCGAGTTAACCACGTGGGAGTCTGGAGAAGAGTCGGTGAGCCACTCTGATTGGGTTAAGAAAAAGGTACGAAGCTCTGGAGTCTATGCCATGGGACAGTTTGGAAGTGTTCCAGAGGAACCTGAAGAGTCGGAACACGAAGAGGAGCTCCACTCTGCTCCTCGCTCTGTTAATGAACATGTGGACTCTTCGGCTTCATGGTTTGAGCGACTTCGAAGGCACTTCTCCTTTTCTCGGAAGCAAAAGGAATGAGCACTCTTCACGATCAACGCGCGAAGAAGGTCTACGAGAACAGCCTTTCCACTCCGGCAGTTCAGATCGCCTTCCGCTACCTTATTTCCGAGACGGTTCAGCAGTACCACTACCACAATGAGTCTCATACCCGAGATGTCATGCACGAGGCAGTATTTTTTGGGATACACGGTGGACTTTCTCCGAGGGAGCTCGAACTTCTTCTCGTGAGCGCGGCTTGGCACGATGTCGGTTTTTTTCTCTCACAAGAGGAGCATGAAGAGCACAGTGTTCAACTTTTTTCACAGCATTTCGAACAGGGGGAGCTCCCAGAGCTGAGCTCTCAGGAGGCAGAACTCGTGGTTCAGATGATCCGAGATACTCGGGTTGAAATATCTCCCCACGGAGCAGGCTCGCAACAGATTGCCAGAACTGAGCTCTCTCGTTACCTCCTTGATGCAGATCTGAGTAATCTCGGAAGAAGAGATTTTTTTGACTGTTTTGAGCGATTGCTGGCTGAGACAGCGATTCCTCCGTTTGATTTCCATGTAGCGGCTCTTGGTCTTATTTCACGCCATCGCTGGAACACTCTCATTGCTGAGGAGCTCCGATTAGAGCAAGAGATGAGGAACGCCCAAGAGCTGGTCCGAAGAATTAAGCTTTTCTCGTAAGCTTTCGTGAAGAGAGTCGACCGTTCACGGGAAGCTCGCCAACCGCCGCAACGGCCTCCGAGGAGTAGGACTCGCCCAGTAGAGAAGAGATCGTGAACCTTTCGCACCCCTTTATCATTGCAACACTCTACTCACTTCCTGCCGTAGCGTTGTCGGCAACAGGAACACTTTTTATTGTTCATCTTCCGAAGTTTCACAGCGAAACGGTCGACATATCGCTCGGTACGATTTCACTCGCTCTCCTCATCAGTCGAGCTTTCGATGCATTTACCGATCCCGTTATCGGCTCTCTCAGTGACCGTATTCGTATACCATTTTTCAGGCGTCCCCTCTGGGTGCTCCTTGGAGGCACCGTGACAGCTTTTCTCTTCTATTGGGTCTGTGCTACCTCATTCATCGGCTACTTTGGTTCGACGCCGTTCTCGTATATCGCTCTCACGGTGCTGTTCTTCCTTTCCTTTACCGCTATCCTCATTCCCTATGAGTCATGGGGGCTTGAGATCACCAGGAACCGGCGCACCCGTGATATCATCGTGATGTTCCGTGAGGGAGCGACGCTCTGTGGGGCGGTGGTTGCTGGAGCACTCCCACTGC
>JALEGQ010000149.1 GCA_022763385.1 bacterium | reverse complement strand
CCGAACAACCCGTCATCCCCCTCTCGTACATCCCACCAATAGACGCGTAGTTCCCCCCTTCCTCCTGGTGCGTCCCACCAGGAGGAAGACGAGAGAAGTTGTTGCGGGTCATCGACTATTCGGCCATGTTTTTTTGGCAATCGACTCTTTTGGGGAGTAGATAAGGATGACATCGGGGAGGTCTTGAGGTCTATTTCGGAGCAGAAGATACACCTCTCCGTCGGAAGCGGGAACTTCCTGGCAAAAGTACGGGTGGGCTCCTCTCAGTGACGCAGCTTCGGCTTGCTAGACTGGGCTTAGTGCCGTGAGAAGGTCATTTTGCGTATGAGGCGCTGGAGGATAGAGCGCTCCCGGAGGCCACTTCACTGAATAGTCCCCATGCTTCCACCGCTCGTAGCACCATCGGCACTTCTCACAGAACGTTTCGTATTCCTCGATAAGAGACTTTCGGAGCTTCTCATCAAGTGAATAGACAAAGATTCGCCGGCTCTTCTGCTTCTTGGCTGCCTGCGCCGGGGTGTCTCTAAGGGTCACCTTCTGATGCTGCAACCGGTAGACTCCGGCTACCTTTCGACCACTCTTCTCTCTCTTCTCTCGGGCCTCCTGCTCAAGTTCACGGTGAAACTCCGACACCCGAGCATTCACCTTCTGCACCTCTTCTGTGGTCTTTCTCTTAAAACACCTCATCCACGCATTTGGTCTAAGCTCCAGATCATGGCTCTTCTTCGCCTTTTCTTCCCACTTCTCGCAGATCCTCTGGTCCTGACGACTTGACACCCCAGCGCGAAGAAGACGCTCTATCATCGGCGCTCTCACCCAAAAGCAGCTCTCTACCTGACTTGCGTCTACATGCTTGGTATCTCTTTGATATTCTTCCCACGAAGACACTCCCGGGTACTCTCCTATGGTGTCCACCAGGTGCGCTCGCGCTGGGTTCGCATAGAGGTATGCTATCCGGTAGCATACCGTCTCTTCGTCGCGCAACGAGATTACAGATGCACTGTTTGGCTTCCAGAGACTTAAGTGTTTTCGGCCCGTTAACCGCTTCATCGCCTCCGTGAGCTGCTTCTGAATCTCCCCGTAGAAGGCCGTACACTCCCTCTTGTCTTTCGCTATCAGGATCAGGTGCACGTGATTCCCCATCCACACCACGTGGCACAGAATCACCTTTCCATTCCGCTGCACGCGTGCGATCACACTCTTTAAGAGTCTCTCCATGTATCGTGTACACACAAACGGTATCCCCTCTCTCGTTCGCAGGCACACCTCGTAGATGCCACCCGAAATAATCAACCTCCTTGGCCTTCCCATCACTTCACTCCTTTTCAATACACCTTTCTTTCGACACAGGGCTCCCATGAGCATTCCCGTACTTCTCTAATCGAATATTTCGGGGATTTGTTGCCTATTTTCTCAGGAGGGCATCTCTAACTCATGTTATTTCAATGAGTTAGAGGTCCATCTTTTTTTCGATGAGGGTTGGGACGCACCAGTGGGGGGCTAGGCGGCGGCGGGGGTTCGGCGCATGCCGTAGAGGGTCCAGGTGAGGTGGGGCTCTTTGGAGGGGAACTCTTCTTGGGATACTGGTTCGAGGAGGAGTAGGACCCAGCCGGGTTGAGGGGGGCTCTGTTGGCCGTCGCTGAAGAGTGCGATCTCTTCTCCATCTTCAGTTCGGATTCGATCACGGCCGGAGACTCGTTCGTCCCACGAGAGGGGTCGCTCACCAAAGCTTCCGTCATCCTGCTGGTACCGGCCCTCGAGAAGCTCAGAAACAACAACTCTTCTCTTCTCTTGCTGAACCACCCTTACTCCTTCAGGAACGTCTACCCCGTGAACACCGCAGGGACCAGACTAACCGTTATCAACCGGCTCGACAACTCGCTGAACTTGCATTGCGAAATACGGTGCCGGGCCGTGGCGCAAATCACGCATCATCTCCGAGGCTTCCTTCGTTTCAACCACCGACCACTCGATAACAGACTCCCCTCTCGGACCTGGTTCACCAATTTTCGTTGGCACGAGAAAAAGGTCGCCGGCCACGGCGTCGTGTTTTGAAATGAGTTGCACTACATTGACGGGGATCTTCTTGTGATTTGCTGATCGCTGAGAGAGCCGATCAAGCTCTTCCGCATCTTCCGTTATCGCCCACTGGTTTCTCCCAACGTTCGGACACGCAAAATACGCCCGCCCGTTGTCTATGTCACGCTCTAGATCATTGAGATAATCAATCGACATGAAATTTTACCCTTTCCACCCTTAATATTACTTCACTTCTGTGTCATTCCAACGGAAACAACACCACTACGCTCCCGAAATCATCTTCCCTCAGCCAGTAAGCACTTCGTCCGAATCTTCACGAATAGCGTCAATTCGTTCCTTTAACTGCTTTCCAACCTTAAAAAATGGAAGCTTTTTCGGTGGCACGCTGATCTTCTGACCAGTTTTGGGGTTTCTCCCCTGATACGCCTCGTACTCCTTTACCACGAAACTTCCAAACCCCCGAATTTCGATCCTCCCACCGCTCACCAGTGTGTCACGCATCCGCTTGTAGATGAGATTGACCACTTCCTCTGCTTGGATGATGTTCAGGCCAGTACGTTCGGCCAGCTTCTCAATGAGCTCAGACTTATTCACGGTTCAACCTCTCTTCATCATTGGGGTTTATCGGAAAGAGCATACACAAAAATAAGTTTCTGCCAAACGGCAAATACTCAGTTAAAAGACCGGCATGTTGGCGAAGTTACCCCCGCCAAACCAGTCAATCTTCCACTGCGCCTTCCCCGGTCCTTCACCATTACGATGTGCTCTGCCCCGGTACGTACTCAAAAAACTTGCGGTCGAACACAGAAACGGTGCCGCGAAAAACAACGATCGCCGAAAATGAAACACTATCCCACTCAATCAAACAGATTGAGCAAAAAGTTCTCTATTTTCAACAAATTAAGAGGGGATTCGTCCTTGCAAAAGAAAAACGAGACAGCTACCTTTCAACGGCAGTTAATTGTATTGTCCACCTGCTGGGAGACCCTCACATGAAGCAGTCCTTTTTCACTTCACGGCAGAACCGTTATAGCCGTTTTATTACCTCAAGCACCGCCCCTTTTCTCGTTGCAACAGGTCTTCTCATTGCAATCACTCCGGGCACGGCCTTTGCCAAACCGACGACGCTGACGGTGACCGATTGTGACGGAGCGACTCGACTTTCCCAAGAGCTGCGCACCGGCCAAGAGGCGCGCGTGATCGTGAAACTGGCGCCATCATCAACAGCGCCATCATCAGCAGCGACCGAGAGACAGGTTTTTCTCGTTCCAGCCGGCGTTCCCTCTGGAACAGCAGTGCGAGAACGGACAACGACTTCCCAGGAAGTGACCTTCGGTGAAGTCCCAGAGGGAACTTGGAAAGTCTGTGGGCCTGAAAACACTCAGATTGCGGTTGAGGAAGTCACTGTTTCTTCTGGCACAGAAACTACTCGCTTCGGAGGATCTGAACCTCAGCAGAACGGTTCAAGTCTTCAGAACGCGGGAATTATCGGAGCATCGCTCGCCTCAGTTGGAGCTCTCGCCGTATCACTCGGAGACAGCTCCGGTGGGGGAGATACTCCGGCCTCGGCGAACTCGATTCGTGAGAACACAAACCCGTTTCAAGGTGGAAATCTCAACGTGCCTCAGGAAAGGGACCGGGGGAATAACAACGTCACGGTGAACAACTTTGACGATGACGATTTCAGTTTCGGTGCGAAGGGTGCTCCCGTTTCTCCCTTTGAATAGCGGAATTTTTGAAGATTCACCCGATACCCTCTTTTGGTGTTCGTAACGAAGACTAAGGATTAAGATAGAATGACACACGCTAACCAACATTCCCTCTCCCAGATACAAAACCTTCAAAAGCGAGGAGTTCGGTTCCTTTCTCTCGCTGGAGCGCTTTGTGGCATTTTGCTCCTCGCCGATATACAGGCAGCTCAGGCGGAACTCCCGACAGATGGGACGTGCCGATATCGGGTAAACCGACGAGCTGGGCGCCGACTTGATGCGGCTGTCCACCGGTTCACCTTTGTCCTGAATACGATTTTGGGTCTTGGGGAGACCTGTTCGGTGACGCATCAGGTGTGTGGCTCACGCTTTATCCCGGTATCTTCACAGCCTAATAACGACCGAAGGCGGTGCATCGATTTTACCGAGGTTGGGATCTCAAACCTCGGTGCGGGTGATTCTCGAGTGGTTGCGCGCTCACGGTCACGGGTCATCGCTCAAACTCGCAGAGGCGGCTCTCGTCAGCTCACCTACGGAACGACGGTGACCTGCACCGACGGAGAGGAAGAAACCTCTTTCCAGTGCGAGCCAAAAGCTCGAAAGCTCTCGGTAAACGGTGCTGCGGGTACGAGCATCTCTCGGGCAGTACGACAGGTGACGAGAAACTTCTCTGGCTAAGAAAGAACCCGAGGAGGGCTCACCGCTCACCCTACTGAACCTTTCTCCTTCGGGAGGCCGTGTTTGAAGCGAGTCCGCCGACCGCTTTCACTCGTCCGCACAGGCTCCTCTTCCTGGACTTCACGAAGAGGGGACCTGTGCCGGTAAAACCGATCTGCTTCTTAAAGTTCCCTTTCCGGCACTGTTTCTTTTTGAAATTGTACTCAAAAACGAACCGCGAAGTTTCTTCAGCTCCTTCCGGGGCGGTAAAAACGACCCGCCATTTTCGGTTATTTGCCCTTCGCTTCTTTTTTCCGGCACGGACTTTTCGTGGCGCACGAATTCGAACCTTCGACGGGGCTTCAGCCTTGAGCTTCTCGCCGACATCGATGATGGTGGACCAGATCGAGAAGTGATCAAGGCTTCCACAAGCAAAGGTACGGGTACTGCCGTCCTCATCTGTCTCTGTTCTGATCGTTGTTTCACTGAGGATATAGCGGCCGGTGTCCTCATCTATCCGACCGATCTTCACTGCCTCGGGACTTACTCCCAATTCTGCGAGCTTCTCGGTGTCGAGTAGAAAGCAAAACTGAATCGGCTTGTTTGGCCGTTCTTTGAGCTCTCCATCATTCCGAATCTTCAAATCAAACTGCCGCAGCAGATCGTACTGTGCAGACTGTGCTCGAGAGCTTCGCCCAGACTGATAGGTAAAGGCCCCCTGACCGCTCTCAGCAATTGCGGAGACCTGAAAAGTCGCCTTTGAACCATCGGGGAGGGTCACCCGTGTTTCGGTGTTGTTTCGAACTTCGGCGGTAGACTCCGGGAAGTTCGGCTCAGCTTCATCAAAGAGCACCGCGACCGCCCCACTCTCAGTTCGCTTCTTTGGAGTAAAGAAGAAGTCTTCGAAGAATCCTTGCCCGATTCCACCTTCTTCATCATCAAAAATGAGACCACACGAAACATGGAATGTCTGCGGATCCCGTTTATTGACCGCCAGTCGAAGAACAAGCGCTTCCGTTTCAAGAGACTCGCTGAAGCTGAACACCCCGTCTCCGTCCTCGGCATAACAGAATGGAAAATCAACGTCTTCAAGACGATACTCACCAAACTGAGAGTCAGGATCGGCCGTTAAGGTGAGCGTATAGTTCGGTTGGGTGAGTTGAAAGCTGAGCTCTCGAGACTCCCCCGTTTCGAGCGGGGAAACATACCGTTCTGCCGGGTAGATGACATCTACTGTTGAGCCATCGGGTTGAGCGTTTGCAAAGTACTCCCTTCCGGAGAATGCCCCGATCTGAGCGCACCCACTGGCATCAAGCTCTCGGTGAGCATGAATATCATCAAAGACGTTGCTATCGTCACCATCCGAATCAAAGGCCTTCCCTCCTCCGTCTGGTGTCGGCGTGGCACTCGCTCCAGGTTCCTCCTGTTCATCATCATCTCCTCCAGAGAAAGATCCCGGAGAGAAGATGTACGCAAATCCTCGAGTTACCGGCTGGCCGTCAACCCCTTTCAAGCAGAGGGTAATCTGGGCGTCTGAGCTCTTGAGCGGAATTGCTCGCTGGAGACCTTGCTCCGCAATGATCTCGAACTCGCCGGGATCAACATAATCTCCGATCGCAAGGCTGTTGAATTGTTGCTCTTCTTCCGTCAGAAATCGGGCATAGCAGTAATAGCTAACTCCCTCTATGAGTGAGAGTTGGGCGGTTGCATTCTCCGTCAGAGAGTACGCCCCGTGATTGACGATCGGTCCGCTCGGTTCACCGTCGCGATACGGATCCGTCCAACAGGAAACATCGAGTTGGCGGTCGCTTACGATCGGTTGCCGGGTATTTCCATCGATAAACTGAAAAGTCGCAAGAGCACCTGCTTCAGTGATAGAGAGGGTTGCTGCCACCGTGCTATCAGAGACCGCCAAAACTTCCACCTCCTGAACCGCATACTCCTCCCCAAAATAGGCCGAACACTGATACCGAACACCTCCGATCACATCGATCTTAACACTACTTTCATCTTTCTTGACCTGACCATCAAAAGAGAGAGGGAGATCGCCGTTTACCGAATAACAGTGTACCCACGTCATAGAATAGTCGTTCTCATCGACCTGAGCAGTTACGGGGTCTCCCGAGGAATCAACAAGAGAAACCTCAATCTCAGCATCTACCGAAGGGAATACGAGAGTTGCTGCAAAATCATCCCTTCCCGCTGGGATATCGATCTCGCGATAGGTGTGTCCCTTCTCATCTGAATACGCACTTATTGAGAACCGTCCCGAAGATCGCGTCGTCAAGGGGAGACGAGCGATGCCATCACTTCCAGTAGAGGCATACGCATAGTCATCTGGGTCATCAAATGAGTTGATAGAAACACTGACATCCGAGACGGGCTTTGTGGTGTCGGGAACGGTAAACTCTCCGGGCATCGACTCGAAAACCGAGATGCTCATCACTCGCTCAGGAATTCGAATTTCGAAACGAACATCTCGGATAAACTGGCCTTCAAGAAAAGAAGAGGAGCTCTCGCTCAGAGAGAATACGAGCTCGGTTTCCAAGTATGGGCCACCGATAGGCGGGGGATAGGAATACTCCGGAATTGCGACGATCTTGTACTCTCCTTCCGGGAGTGCCGTGAATGATCCGTCAAAAGTACATATCCCATCAGCACCACTCGTTACTGAACCGACATAACTGCCAGAGCGCGAGAGTTCGACATACATATTCTCAACCGGAGAACCGTTCGGCTTCTCAAGCTTGAGGCGGAGAAGATCTGCGGAAAAAGGAAAGTCGCTCGAAAAACTGACGGTGAGAGGCTGAACAAAGACCCCGCCAACCATACCTCCAGAAAGGTAGTCAACAGTCCTCGAAAGAGTATCATCCACATTCCCTTTCTGGATATAGATGTCATAGATCCCGTCCGGGAAATATCCAGAGATCTCTGCCACCCCCGTTATTCCGGTTTCGCCGCTCCCCATGTAGCCGTAACTCGGATGAGTCACCTCTACATATACCCCACGGAGCGGACGGTTATCAGCAAGCGTCACCGTGATATCAAGGCGCTCGACCGCTTGAGCCGCTGCAGAGACGGGAAGGAACAGGAGCAAAAGGAGCACCCAGAGCGAGCACCCATTCCGTTTATGATTGCGAGATCCACTACACACACCAGAGAGGTCGGATGATTCTCACTCCTGCTCAAGAGAGTTTCTTCAGGTTTTTTGGAACAACGAACATCTCGCATCCGCAGACTAAGAGATTTGCGGAGATTCTCAGGGCTTTTCGACTACTCTCCCTTTCTCAGCCCAGAGCCATTGACTTCCTCTCGGCACGTCCTTACCGTAAAAACAGGTAAATTAGGACAGAAATGACAGAGAACTCCGGCTCACAGCAGAAGAACATTGCGGTCTCTACCGTAGCCATCCGCTTTGCGGGGGATTCGGGCGACGGCATGCAGCTCACGGGAAGTCGCTTCACTGAAGAAACCGCGAGACTCGGAAACGATCTCGCCACGAAACCGGACTTTCCGGCAGAGATTCGGGCTCCCGCCGGAACGATCGGGGGAGTGAGTGCGTTTCAGATCCACTTCGGAGATCAAGAGATCTTTACTGCTGGGGATGCGGTTGATGTGCTCGTGGCGATGAACCCAGCAGCCCTCCGAGCAAACCTCAGGGACCTCAAAGAGAACGGAGTGCTGATCTGTAATCGAGATGCCTTTCACAAGAAGAATCTTGCGAAAGTCCAGTATGAAACAAGTCCCTTGGAGGATGAGGGCCTTCAGTCAAAGTACCGACTTGTTGATGTTGATATTACCACCCAAACACAGGCCGCCCTCGAGTCCTTTGAGCTCTCAACGAGCGCGAAAGAAAAGTGCAAGAACTTCTTTGCGCTCGGCATCGTGTGTCACGTCTTTACCCGAAAGGTCGAAGATACCATCCGATGGATTGAGGCAAAGTTTGGTGCGGGAACAGAGATTGCCCGAGCCAATACCGAGGCACTTCACGCTGGAATGGCCTTTGCCGAAGCTTCCGAGATCCTTGCCGATCGCTATGAAGTCCAGAGTGCACAACTCCCAGCAGGAACGTACCGAAACCTGACGGGAAATCAGGGGATCGCTCTCGGACTGATCGCCGCGTCAGAGGTGAGCGGTCTTCCGCTTTTTTACGGGAGCTACCCGATAACTCCTGCTAGCGACATCTTGCACGAGCTTTCAAAGTATAAACACTTCGGTGTGAGGACCTTTCAAGCAGAAGATGAGATCGCGGCCTGCTGTTCAGCGATCGGTGCTTCCTACAGCGGATCACTAGGGGTGACAGGCTCAAGTGGACCTGGTATCGCACTCAAACAGGAAGCTATCGGACTTGCGGTTGCTACTGAACTTCCTCTCGTGGTGGTCAATGTCCAGCGTGCAGGTCCTTCAACAGGACTTCCGACAAAGACCGAACAAGCAGACCTCCTTCAGGTTCTCTACGGAAGAAATGGCGAGTCTCCCGTGGCCATCGTTGCGATATCTCAACCGGACGATGCCTTTGCTACTACTCTTGAGGCGTGTCGGATCGCAGTGGAACATATGACACCCGTTTTTCTTCTCAGTGATGGACATATCGGAACCGGCTCTCAGCCGTGGATGATTCCGGAGCCAGAAGAGCTGCAGCAGATAGATCCTCCCTTTGCTTCACCGAACTCCGAAGGTGAGCAAACGCCTTTTCTTCCCTACCAACGCGACGAGAAGCTCGTGCGACCGTGGGCGGTTCCTGGAACCCCAGGCCTGGAGCACCGAATCGGCGGGTTAGAGAAACAAGACGTCACCGGCAACATTTCATACGAACCGGAAAACCACGAGAAAATGGTTCAGCTCCGGGCCGAAAAGATTGAGCGGATCGCCGACTCACTCCCCCCAACCGACGTCTTTGGCGCACAAGAGGGGCCACTGCTCATCGTCGGCTGGGGAAGCACTCGCGGGGCAATAGAGGGAGCCGTCTCTCTTCTCCGGCAGGAGGGGCACCAGGTTGGCCACATACACCTTCGCCACCTCAATCCCTTTCCACGGGACCTTGGGGTGCTCCTTTCAAAATTTCGCCGAGTTCTGGTCCCTGAGCTCAACGGGGGCCAACTGCTGGGGTTACTCCGGGCGCGATTTGCCGCACCGTTTGCTCGAGAGAGGTCCCTTCCTGAGCTGATTGGCTATTCAAAGATCCAGGGCCAACCCTTTAAGATTCAGGAGATCCTCGAGAAAGCTCGTCCCCTGCTCACTCAACCCGCGGAACCACATGAATACTCAGGAGGAGCCGGATGAATATCATATCGAATGGCCAACACTCCACGAAAGAGTCGGGCTCTGCTCCTGCACTCAAGAAGAAGGATTTTGAATCCGATCAGGAGGTTCGTTGGTGCGCTGGCTGTGGAGACTATGCGATCCTTGCTGCCGTGCAGAAGGTTCTCGCGGCACTCGGAGAGCCCAAAGAGAAGCACATCTTCATCTCAGGAATTGGGTGCTCCAGTCGCTTCCCCTACTACATGAATACCTATGGATTTCACACCATCCATGGACGAGCCCCTGCTATTGCGAGCGGCCTCAAGATATCACGACCGGACCTCACCGTCTGGGTAGTAACAGGGGATGGAGATGCCCTCAGCATCGGGGGGAATCACTTTATCCACCTCCTTCGTCGCAATGTGAACGTCAACGTGCTGCTCTTTAACAATCGAATCTACGGACTCACCAAAGGACAGTACAGTCCGACCTCCGAAGTGGGAAAGGTCACCAAGTCGACCCCAGTGGGCTCCATTG
>JALEGQ010000148.1 GCA_022763385.1 bacterium | reverse complement strand
TACAGTGAGGTCTAAAAACTCGATCAAAGTTTCAAGATGTGCTGCTATTGTGGGAGCAAAGCAGTCTACGGGCAAATTTTTATGCAACGTTGGGGTAGACTTCCGCTCTTCTCATAGGAAACAGAGAGCAACACGTGATGAAAGCAAAAGGAGCTGGAGAGATCTTTGTTGACCTCCTTCCAACAGACATGATCCGCACCGACCGCAGCTCATGCGAGTTTTACGGAGCCGACACCTCAAAGAATTTCACAGGGGAAGCCTCGGTGGTGCTCTTTCCGAGAACGACCGAGCAGGTTCAGGCGATCGTACGCCGATGTTGCCAAGAACGCCTCGCCATCATTCCGTCGGGCGGTCGAACGGGACTCTGTGGAGGGGCCACTGCAACCGAAGGTGAAGTTGTCCTCTCGCTCGAAAAGATGAATGCCATTGGCGACATCCAGCCAAGTGACCGCCTCGTCGTGACCGAAGCAGGAGTTACGACCCAACGGCTCAAAGAGAAAGCCGGTGAATTCGGATTGGACTTCCCCGTAAATCTCGCCAGTTGGGGGAGCTCTCAGATCGGGGGGAATATCGCGACGAATGCGGGAGGGATGCATGTCATTCGGTACGGGGACACGAGGAAGTGGGTGCTCGCGCTCACCGTTGTGACGGGAGATGGAACAATCCTCCGTACGGGGAAATCACTTCAGAAAGACAACACCGGATATGATCTGAAGAACCTCTTTATCGGATCAGAAGGAACTCTCGGTGTCATCACTGAGGCAACCATCGCTCTCACCCGTAAGCCACCAGTGCTCACTCATATTCTCTGCGGAGTGAACCACGAAACAGAGCTCATCGACCTGCTGCAACGGTGCCACGGTGAACTGAAACACCTCGCTGCGTTTGAGTTTTTTACCAAAGCCGCGCTTGCCGCTGTCATCCGATTCCGTAGCTGCGCCGACCCTTTTGAAAAGCGCTATCCATTCTACGCCCTCCTCGAACTTGAAGAGACCGCTACACCGCAGCTCGAAGAGTTCCTTATGGAAGGGCTCTCCGAAGGGATCATTCAAGATGTCGTGATCGCCCAGAATAGCAAACAGTCTCAGGAGCTCCTGGCGCTCCGAGAGTCTATCAGCGAAACCCTCTCCTCACATTTTACTCCGTACAAATGTGATATTTCAGTACCCGTTTCTACGATTCCTCCCTTTCTCACCGAGCTCGCGGCCCTTTTTGCGCAACACGCTCCAGACTACGAGCTTGTTCCTTTTGGGCACGTTGGAGATGGAAACGTTCACGTCAACTGGCTCAAACCAGAAGGCGAGTCGCGAGAGAAGTTTTTCGAACGGAGCAAACTCCTCGACCGCCACGTGCTGAACCTCGTTACTGATCTTCACGGCAGTATCTCAGCAGAACACGGCATCGGCCTCCTCAAACGAGACGTGCTTCACCTCTCCCGATCTCCAGAGGAACTCGCCTACATGAAGGCCATCAAACAGACCTTCGATCCCCACGGCATCCTCAATCCCGGGAAGGTGCTGGAGTGATTTCAGCAGTTTTTTGACAAAACCAGGGGCCGGAGAAGTTTCTCGAGAAAGAATTGATCACATGAGAACAAGGAGCGAGGCGCAAACCACTCGTATTGAGGGGGCAAGACAGGTCGGGAAAACATACGTCATCGTACAAATCTTCAGTCAAGGTATCCACAGCAAGGCATTTTTAGTGAACGCCTTAAGATACGGGGACTTTAACCTGTGGCATAACGATTTTCGGGAGAGGAATATCACTATGTTGGATGACTGCAGAGCGGAGCAGAAGAGAGGGAGTGGCAACGTCCCAGAGCTCCCCTCAGGATGTTTGCCCCTTGAAGCTGGGGCGGTGAAAGAACTTGTAACGGGCAGGGTCGAACGGCTCGAGAACGGGGCTTCTCTTGGGATACTCCCCATCCCGACAAGTAACGTTGTGACCCTTGGCATCGGTGTTCCAGCAGGAACGAAGCAAGATCCCATCCCAAAGGCCGGGATGGCTCATCTCGTTGAACACCTCCTACTCCTCTCTCCTCCTTCCTCCGACAAGGAATCTCTCCACCGCTCCGTTCGGAGTTTGGGGGGAACTTGTAATGGCATAACAACTCAAAAGATGACCTTTTTTACCTTTGTTGTCTCCAAGGAACAGGCCTCTCGCCTAGTAACGCTATGCCAAGAAGCAATCCTCTCTCCGAACTTCAAAGAAGAGGATCTTTGTCGGGAACGGGGCGCAATACGAAATGAGTGTGATACGAGGACCATAAACTCCGCAGAGGAAGAGTTTCGAAGGCGGGTCTTTGGGGACTCATGGAAGACCTGCCCGATCCTCGGCGAGGAAAGTATACGAGATTCACTTTCCCTCGATACTATAATGGAATGGCATAGAGAAGAATATCGGTCAAACCGACTGTCTGTTGTTATCGGCGGTGGGTTCGATGCAGATATCATCACTCAACTCCGATCAACATTTGGTCAGGGAGAATTTGATCCAAACAGAAGAAGCAATAATGATTTTCCTCAAGTTGAGCCCCGAAGGACGAGCAAGCAACATATCAGAAGGGGGAGAGGAAAACTTTCTGCTATCGATTTTTTCTGTCCGGATAGAAATTTTGACCGCCCAGATCTTATCGGAGACGTCGCATACTATATAGCCAAGAACAGGCTATTTGCCGAGTTCCGAGATAGCTCAGGGCTCGCCTACAATCCCTATATAAAATTCAACGAAGGTTTGGGATATCAGTTTTTCTCCCACGGCATAGAGGTTCGAAATAGAGATTTTAGAGCGGCAGTAAAGGCATTTAAGAAAGTTATGAATGACATGCCAGCATTAGAGCCGAGTGCTAGAGAAACAACAGAAGCCGCCGCCCAATGCCAACTTGATTTTGACCGAAGAACTGAAAACAGCGAATCGCTCGCTATGAGATTCGCGGCAGAACTCACTCTCAATTTCCCCTTGTCCAACCCAGATACAATTCGAAACGGCTATGAACTCATCACACCAGAGCAAGTGGCTGAGAGGATTCAACAAATCTAGGGTGCGGAGCAGTCCTGATACTATATTACTAAAAGAGATCGACTCTGGTTTTGATTCAGATACCGAGAGAAGAGAATATGATGTACAAGACTTCAGTCGCGATCTGTGCATAGCTCGCTATTTCAGTTCGCCCCCTGAAAAAGGCGAGTCAATCGAAAAATAAGGCCGCTTCCTCTCATTCTTCTTGAGGTTCGCTCGGGAAACTGTCGTCCCCCCGATCCTCTCTCTCGAGAGCATCAAGCACACCTCTTGACGAGAACACCGTTCGAGAATTGGTTCCCACCTCCCCCCTCCTCTACCACGCCTTTCTGGCACATTTTATGCTCCCCTTCCGCAGGATGCTCCCTCTCCTCCGAGGGATTCACTTTTTTGGTGGTGCAACATATGGTTTTTATTCGATTTTCTCTCGTTACTTTCCTCTCTCTCCTCCTTACGGTTGGAACGGCTCAAGCGCTTCAGGTGGAGTGCTCCGGGGGGCAGCTCGATCTGAAGGTCGAGGGGCTCGGCTCTCTTGTTTCGATCGACCGCAACGAGCTCTCCTCACGGAGAGGACGGCGGAGCGCCGTGAAAACCCTCTCGAAATATATGCTTCGAAACTCTCGTCGAGCACTCCAGACCAGAAGGGCGTTCCGAAAGGCGAAGCGCAAGATGCGGAAGAAGCTCAACCGGGTTGTGAAACGGTGCATGAGAAGAGAGGGAACCTTCGGCCTCAGACCAGACCGACTCGGCTTGCGAGCGAATTCAAGTTGCTCTGCTGAAGCACCGAGCATTGTCCGATATACTGAACTCCTCGACCAATCTCAGACAGATGGCTTTACCTTCAAGGCGACGATCGGAAACTTCGGTTCCAAGCCAGCGTTTCCCGGCGCTCCCGGGATCTACGCGCTCATCCGTGGAAGTGGAAGCACCCCCTTCCCCCTCACTCATATGGAGTACGCTCACACACCAGTGAACGAGGGAGAGGAGATTACTGCTCAGATCGGCGCTCTCGGGAATGCGGTTGAGGCGGAGGTCATCATCGCGCAGTTCTGTGATAACGAGGTTTTCTACAGCGCCCCTCTGGCAGTCACCGCTCAGCCAGACAAGGCTCTTAACCCGGCCGACTTCGCTCATTTCCCAAGAGCAGCAGTCCTGCGAACAGAGATCTCTACCTTCACTCCTCGCACCACCATCGAGGGAACTATTCCCGTTGACGCATCCCTCGCCGCGGAGCTCGATAGCGGAGCAAAGACCTTTGTTGCTCGAAATGCTACCAGCGGAGAGGTGTTTCCGGTGGACTATGAACCAATTGCTTTTCAAACAGCAGAAGATGGCTCTCGCCTACCAAGTATCTATCAACTCGCCCTCGCGACACACGGCTTTCCTGGAATAGAGGCCTTTGAGATCCTTCCCGTGCCGAACTCCCTGGTAGAACGTCACCGAACTCCTTTCCAAACGACCCCTCACATCACTGATTTCCTCTCAAATGGGAGAATCCGAGCGGTCTTTGAAGGACCAGCAGCAAATTACCGAGCACAGTTCGATATGTCTCAGTGCACTGAGCGTGTTTTCGATGGAGACCGCCTCCAAGTATATAGCTGCTCGAAGAAAGTACAGACCGATGATAACCGCTACCCAGCAAATATGGTGGTTACGATCTTTGTGCGGGTCTTCTCTGGGCTGAATTTCGTGTCCCTCGAAGGAGTACTTGCGAACTCCAACCAGCTTGGTGTTTCAAATATCATCGTTAATCGAGGATACCTCCGAGCGAATATCGGAAGCCGACAGCTGACCTTCGGGATCCGTTCTCTTCAGGAGAATGGACGAGAGCTCTACCGCCACGGGCTCTCGTATGACGGCACTCGGTACGACCTCATCAAGCAGATCTCTGCGGCTCAAAACCACGTAATCCCCCAAGATCACCTGATGCCTTGGGACGGTGTAGCGATTCACCTCAACGAAGAGAGCAGAGAGCTGGCAGACGCGTATCTCGAGAACTACCGGCCGGCGGTGGCGGGGTGTGAGGCACAGTCCTTGGAAAGCCTCGGACAAAACTTCCTCCTTCAACGCCCCCTCGGGATGGCCGTTGTTGGAGATCCTCAAACTTTCTTCAGTCAACCCGAGCTTCAGGCGATAGCAAATGACGTGTTCAATATCCACGCTCCGATTACCGATGTCTACGAGTCGAGTAATCCGAAAATGGTCTATTCCGTTCATCCAGAGTTCTACACCTACTTTACGGGCTACCGTCAGCTCTCCGGAGGGAGTGGGAATGGACTTGAACTTACCTCTCCGCTTCTTACCTTGGCGTGCGGGCTCCGATCAGAAGGACTCGGCCGGGTGCTTGATGCAGCATCTTTTCGACTCAAGGCCTTTCAATCACGGCTGGTCACCTCTGCCGCGTACTATGGATCAGAAAAGAACACCCTCCCCAATTTTGAAAGCCATGCTACACAGAACTGGAATTTTGGTGGCTTATTTCGCTTCCATATCCCCTTTGAACGGGCGAGTGAATACAATCCGAACGACCAACTTATCGATGACTATCCGGCTCT
>JALEGQ010000147.1 GCA_022763385.1 bacterium | reverse complement strand
GGCGATTACATCACCATCTTTTACGAAGAGGTGAGCATACGTTGCTCGTAGTGCCATCCGTTCAGAGGCCTGATACTTCATTCCCACGGCCAACCAGTGACGATCGTTTCCGGGAATCCGCGGAGTACGTTTTGTTGCTCCCGTAATTGGTTCTTCGTCAAAGGTCCATCCTCCAGTAAAGGTCCACTGCGGTGTTGGACTGTACCGTGCGCCGAGCGAAAACCTCCAAACATCTTCCCATTCCTCTGGAGTAACGGCATCCGGTTGAACTGAGTCAAACTGAACTCGAAGCTCTTCAAAGCGCTCCCAGTTTGTCCACTGTGTCTCAAAGAGAAGTCCGAACTCCTCGGAGATATTATGAATCCAGGAGAGGCTTACCGATTCCGGGAGGTCCACCCCGGCACTCACCGGCGCGTCGGTAAACAGGCCGGTCATCGTAAGGGGAGTCGCTGCGTTCGGTACTTCAAAGTTTGAGGTTCCCTCGAGGTCAACGAGGATACGCGATTTCCACGCGAGTCCAACCTTACTCTTCTCGCCGTAGGTGTAGGACGCGCCAAGGGTAAATCCGGTTGCCCAGTCATTTCCCTCGACCTCTACAAATCCGTCATTGGCTTGTGGTGCCAGCCCGAGTGCCGTAGCGTTTGTTGCTCCGAGGGTAGCAAACCCAATTGTTCCGAGATCAATCGCGTTGCTAAGAGTTGCATCTGCATAGAGAATGTTGAGTGCACCACCGATAGCGAAGTTTTCGCTGACCTCGACGGAGACTGCCGGAGAGAAACTTACCGTGGTGAGCTCAGATTCTACAGCGGAGTACCGACCAACCCATTCACGATCATACTCCGTAGCGAGACCGAAAGGGCTATGAATTCCAAGGCCCCAGTGGACTCCCTCAAAGAGCTCTGCCTTTACGTACACACTCGGAACAGCGGCCACCCGTCCACCATCCGGTCCATCTGAGCCCGAAAGTGGAATCCCGAGTGCCGTATTCGTAGATCCTTCGTTCGAAAATTCAGCACTTGGAATGATCAGGTCCACGTTTGCTGAGACGTGTGAATCAGGGATCCACGCCATCGCCGCCGGGTTAAAGGCGATCTCACTTCCGTCACCATACCCTGCGGCCGCACCAGCAAAGGCATAACCGATTCCTTCAGAGCTCTGCTCGAGAATCGCAAATCCTGCCGCCTCGGCTCGCTCGAGTGGGGTCGACAGAAAGAGAGGAAGGGTGGCAGCGAACGGCAGCACCGTCCGCGATAGAATTCTCCGGGTTAGGGAAAAGGTGTGTTTCATAGAAGAGCTCCTTGAAATGGTAGGGAGGGAGGTATCCCTCGCTCTCAGTATTGTGAAGGAAGGGAGGAGTCGTCAAAGGAATAATCTATGAAGTCCTTGTATTTTTCCTCTGGAAGACAGAGAGATACTCGTCGTATCGTTCAGCAAAGACTTTTGCCGCAGAAAGAGCTGAATATAGAACATCGGTTGTGGTGTGGTACGGTCGAAAGTGGCGGGAGGCCAGTATGAATAAAATTGTTCACCATTTCCCATTCCCAGCGTGTCTCTTTTTTCTGCTCGCTCTTCCTCTTGTTGTCTGTGGTGAAGGTCAGCTATTTCCGGATGTCATCCACCGTGCCGGAAAGCAACTCGTTTTAAACGGTATTGGGATGCGAACGGCGACCTGGTTCCGAGTAAAGGTCTATCGAGCAGGGCTATACCGAGAAGAGAAGAGCCAGGACCCGGAGGAGATCCTCACGAGCGGTTCCCACGTGTTCCTGAAACTTTCTTTTTTGAGGTCTGTGGGGAAGGAAAAGCTGCAGGATGCATGGAGTGAGGGGTTGAAGGAGAGTTCTCCTCGCTCTGCGGAGCTTCTCGCACCACTTGAACAACTGAATGGATATATGGAGGATGTCTCGGAGGGAAGTGAACTCTCAATTGACTTTCTGTTTGGTGCCGGTCGGGTAGAGGTTGAGCTGAGTGGGAAGAAGCCACTCATTATTGAAGCTGCCCATTTCCCCCAAGCGCTGCTCGGGATCTGGCTCGGAAAGAGTCCCCCAAATGAAGAGCTGAAAGAGGGATTACTCGGAAGGAGTGAGATGTGAATCGAGGAAATGGAGTTGTGCAATTCGGGAAAAAGGAGATTCGCGTATTGATGCGGCGGGGTCGGACGCTGCTTGCGGTTGGAGGAGTGCTTCTCGCGGTGTTTTCTGCTCCGTTTGCTTTTGCGCAGGATGATACCACCGATCGCTTTGAGGATCGCAATGGAGATGGTGAGGTCCGGTTTCTCGCTTTCGGCGATAGCATCACCTCTGGGGTTGGCGATGGTACTCCCTCTGATACGTTCGTCGAAGAGGCCCCCATTCTGAGTGGAACACTCGGGTATCCAGGTCGATTAGAGAATGCGCTTGGACTTTTCGTTGATAACCGCGGAGTGCCCGGAGAGATTTTGACCACACAGGGGATTTTTCGCTTCTCTGATGAGCTTACCCGGACTGCTCCAGATTATGTGCTCATCTTGGAGGGGGCAAACGATGCTATCTTTCGGAAGAGTCCGACTGATTATCGAGCAAAGCTTCAGGCCATGGTGAATATTGCACGGGCGAGAGGAATCGAGCCGGTTCTTCTCACGCTTACTCCGACGTGCTGTGATCGCTCTGGTCCAACCCCATTTCGAGAGGCGTACAGTCGAGAGGTACGAGATGTGGCCGCCACAAACGAGGTCCTCTTCGTCGACCTCGAACTTGCTTTCGAACAACAGTGCCCCTCACTCTCTTCCTGTTCCCTTCTGAATCGACCGGAGGGATTGCACCCGAATACGAGTGGATATGACTTTATGGCGGGAGTCGTCACAGAGATCTTAGCAGCAGAGAGTGAGCCCTCAGAGGGGGAAGACGGTGATGATGATGGTGAATAGAGCAAAGACGAGGTCTGAGGTGAGAAGAATCAATTCCTCCCTGAGAATTTCAATATTCGGCGTGGTAATAACTTTCTTTCTTTCCCTGAGCGGTTGTGGAGGCGGGGGAGGAGGAGAAGGCTCTGCGGTCGGTGGGGATCGGTTTGGGATACGGGTGCTTCACGCGGGGATTGAGATCTCACCGGTTGAGTACCAAGATCCCGAAGAAGAGAATATCTTTCGACGAGCCCGGTTTCTTGCCCCTTCCGTGTATCGATCGTTTCCGGAAGGTCCGCTTACCCTTACTCTGAGCCGAGCGAACAGTGCTGGTTCCCGCTTCGTTTCGAGCATTACCTTCCCAGTAGAAGCAGAGTCACGGCATACCGTGTTGCTCTATGGAGATAATACAGAGATTGGGCCTCGGATGGTCTCCTTGCTCGATGCTCCGCCAGAGCTCGCCGAAGAAGAGTCGGCGATCCGATTTGTGAATGGCATCGATCGAGCTTCGTCGGTGCTCGTTTCAAACGAAGAGATCCCGTTTGGCCGAGCCACCGACTATAATACGGTAAACGCCGGAGAACTCTCGTTTCAGGTGCTCCGAACGGCAGATCGGCAATTGTTGCTCGCTCAGACCATTCCCCTCGAGGGGGGGCGAGCGTACTCACTCCTTCTCGGAGGAGAAGCAGAGGTCTTTGTTGGTTCGCATCTCTATGAAGACGGATAGCTATCTCTTGAAGTCGTACCACACCTGATCGGCGTACTGTTGATTCTTTCCCCGGAAGAGGTGGAAGAGGAGAGAGGGGCGGAGGAGAAAGTACCAATCACCAAAGCGGTCGAACTTTCTCGTTGATGTAATGATCCACGTTCGCCAGAGGGTCACAAACCGTTTCCCCCGACCCTTTCCGAAGTCTCGGAGCCGTTTCGCGAAGTCGATATCTTCAACGCTCACGAATGCTTCATCGAAGCCACCAATAGCCTCAAACTCGTCCTTTCGAAAAAAGAAGAGCCCACCCGAGATGCCGTGCCACAGGGCAATCGGCAGGAGGAGGAGCCCGGTGAGGACGATGCCAGTGGAGTAGCGAGAAGGGTACATCATCACCCCACCGCCGATGACATCCTCTTGTGAGAGCTGTTCTGCCAGTCGTGCAAACATCTCTCGACACACCGTGCTATCTGCATCTATCGTTGCGATCCATGGGTGACTTGTCGCGGCTACCCCTACATTTCGGATCGCAGAAAGATTCTTCGCATCGCAGGATACCGTTCGGGCTCCGAGTTCGTGGGCTATCTCCTCAGTCCGATCGGTACACCGATTCAGCACCACCACCACCTCAATCTCTGCCCCGGCGTACCGTGCAGACTCGTGTAATGCCTGGATACAAGAGGGGAGATGGCCCTCCTCATCACGAGCGGGGATGACCACAGAGAACTTCTCAGTCATACTGGCTTCTCCGAGGGAAAGGGGTTCGAATCTTTCCCGAAAGAGCTGTATACTCCCGAGCATCGGAAAAGAGATCAAGTACAGAGGAGAGAGGATGACAGAAACCACCATGGACTGCCCATCGGCGGGGTACTCGGTAACGGTACGACTCAAGATTGAGAATATCCCAGGAACCTTTCTCCGAGTAGTTCAGGAGGTGGCGCAACGAAATGCCTCCATGAGCGATCTCTCGCTCATTTACAGCGACTCCAACATCATCATCCGGGATATTACCGTGAACTGCCTCAGTGAAGAGCAATCACGGGCGTTGATCGATCGGTTCTCTGAACTTGATGGAATTACCCTCCTGAAATGGCAAGACGACACTTTTGAGCTTCACCGTGGTGGAAAGCTTTCTGTTGAATCTCAAGTAGAGCTGAAGACCGCTGATCAACTCTCTCGAGCCTATACTCCAGGAGTTGCTCGGGTATGCCTCGCTATTGAACAGGAGCAAGAGGCTGCCTATGACTATACGATGAAGGGAAATACCGTTGCGGTCATAACGGATGGCTCCGCTGTTCTTGGGCTGGGGAATATTGGGTCTCTCGCTTCATTGCCGGTGATGGAGGGAAAAGCTGTTCTTTTTAAGCAGTTTGCGGGGATCGATTCTTTTCCGATCTGTCTCGCGACTCAAGATGTCGAGGAGGTCATTACCGCGATTAAGGCGGTAGCGCCGGGACTCGGTGGGATTAATCTGGAGGATATCTCGGCGCCACGCTGTTTTGAGATCGAAGATCGACTTCGGCAGGAGCTAGACATTCCGGTTTTTCACGACGACCAGCACGGAACAGCCGTCGTTGTTCTTGCTGGGCTTTTCAATGCCCTCAAGATTACCGGAAAGAAATTGGATGAGATAAAGATAGTGGTGAACGGATTCGGTGCTGGAGGGGTAGCGTGCACTCGGATGCTCCTTGCTGCTGGGGTAAAGAACATCATCCCGTGTGATCGGGCGGGAGCTGTCTACCGAGGTCGTACCGAGCGGATGAACCCCGTGAAGGATGAGGTGATTCAACTGACGAATCCCGATAATGAGAAAGGAAGTGTCAGTGAGGTCCTCCGTGGTGCAGATGTCTTTATCGGGGTTTCGAAGCCAGGGGCCATCACGAAGCACGATGTGACGCAGATGGCGAAGGAGCCGATCGTCTTTGCGCTTTCGAACCCCGTCCCGGAGATCATGCCGGGAGAGATTCGTGATGTCGCAAGAATCATTGCTACTGGTCGTTCTGATTACCCGAATCAGGTGAACAACGTACTCTGTTTTCCAGGAATCTTTCGCGGAGCGCTTGATGCTCGAGCCTCTGATATCACGGAAGGAATGAGGCTCGTTGCTGCGGAAGCCATCGCTGATGCCGTCGCGCCGGACGAGTTAAGCGAGCGATACATCATACCGAGTGTCTTTCGCGGGCAGGTCGCCACAGAAGTAGCAAATCGAGTCCGAGAGCAAGCCATTCGGGATGGTGTAGCGCGGATACACGAATAATTATTAGTTATATTAGTGAGTTAAAGAAAATTCGGAGCCGAACTTCCGTCCGGAGGGCATTTTAGAGATAATAGAGCGCTATGGATAACGACAACATCTTATCATTTCGAGGCAGCTCATTATCAAACCCGAAGCAAGGGAGCCTTCGGGAGCGTGAGCGGTCCTCTCTGAGTCAGAGAGAGAAAGAGCGGGCGAAGGCAAAGGTTGTTCGTCTTTCAAAGTCCTCTCCGTTATCTTCTCGGAATGTTGCTCCTGAGAATGCTCGGCGAAAGCGAGAGCATCGCCGGTTCGGAGAGCGCAACGTCCACCTCCTTCTCTCTCAAGAGGTGATGAACGTCGACATCCCTAACGGCCCCTTCTATCTGTAATCTCTTCTTTCTCTCTGTTCTTGAGGGCGACTCCACAGTTCGGACAGAAGTGATAGGTCGAGCAGTGATCTGCTCCTTCGGTTTCTTTTTTTTCTGAAAATGATGAGCGAGAAAGCTCTGCGCTGACGATTCCGGTTGGAACGGCGATGATTCCGTATCCGCAGATCATCAGCACCGAAGAGAGAAGTTGCCCGAGGGGAGTAGTCGGACTGATATCACCGTACCCGACTGTTGTGATCGTCACGATCGCCCAATAGACAGACTTTGGAATACTGGAAAAACCGGACTCAGGACCCTCGATAATGTGCATAAGGGCACCCGAGATGATGACTGTTGCAAAGACTGCCCCGATAAACACCGTGATCTTGTGACGGCTCGCACGGAGGGCGAGGGAGAGAGAGTTCGCCTCGCCGAGAAAACGAACGAGCTTCAGGACCCGAAAAATCCGCATCAGTCGTAAAACCCGGATAACGAGGAGGTACTGCGAGTTGAGGATAAAGAGGCTGAGATAGGTTGGGAGAATAGAGCAGAGATCGACCACTCCAAAAAAACTCTTCGCATAGCGGGCCGGCGCGGGGGAAGAGTACAGTCGCAAGAGATACTCTACGGTAAACAGAATGGTAAAAAACCATTCAAGAACCTTCAACACCGTCCCGAATCGGAGGCGGTACTCCTGAACGCTATCGAGTGAGACCACGATAACACTGAGCGCGATCGCCCAGAGTAAGAGGACATCGAAGAGCCGGCCGGCGGGGGTCTCCGTTTCAAAGATAACCTCGTGAATTCGCTCTCGTATGCTCATACCCTCAGTATTTGTCCGTTTTTCTCTCCGAAGGGACCCTCTTCTGATAGCACGGAGGCTCTTTTTCCGACAGAGCCTACTGTCAGCACTGCCTTTTTGCGGTACCCTCACCTCTCTTTAGAGGAACGTATGCATGTACGTCTTTGCCGAGTTCTTCTGAATAGCCAGAGTAGGACTCTAGGAACAAAGGTCCCCTCCGGGGACCATTTTAGGGGTGAAAACGCTTACTGTAAGCATTCACGTGCCTTCGAAAGAGGGGATAACTCGATGTAAGCTCTCTGCGTAGCTTTTCCTCCGGAAAAGCGTCCAGCAGAGAGTTGGCCAAGCTGCCTTGGCAGCGAAGGACAAACAGCGGCAAAAAGCTGAACTCTTACCGCTTACTGAGGAACAGGGCAGTATGATACTGAAGATTTTTCTTCTTATAGTTGGCATCGGAGTTCTGCTCACCGGAGCAGAGTTTCTTATTCGTGGTTCACGAGATGTTGCTCTCCGACTGGGAATCTCTACGCTCATTATCGGTCTTACTGTTGTCGCCTTCGGAACCTCGGCACCGGAGCTCTTTGTTTCCGTTGCTGCTGCGCTTGAAGGGACAGCAGACGTTGCCGTGGGGAATATAATAGGGAGTAACATCTTTAACCTCTTTGTGATCATTGGGTTAACCGCTGTGCTTATCCCCGTGCAGGTTCCGTACAGTGTCATCCGTCGAGATCTGCCACTGATGCTCTTGGGGCTTGGGGGGATGGTGCTTTCAGCCGCGGATGGAGTGATATCTCGGGGGGAGGGGATCATCCTCTTCTCAGGATTGCTGGGATATCTCTTGATGAACTATCTCCAGGTTGGAAGCGGAGAGAAGAAGGCGATTGAGACCTATGTGGAGGAGCACGAAGAAGAGGCTCCTCCAGCATCGGGAGCACATTCTTTTCTCTTTATAGTGGGCGGCCTTATTGGACTTGTGATCGGAGCAGAGCTAATCGTCGACAATGCCGTGTGGTGTGCACGACAGTTCGGTGTTTCTGAGCTCGTGATTGGAGTGACCTTGATAGCAGTCGGAACATCCCTTCCAGAGCTGGCGACCACTGCTCTTGCAGCTCGGAAAGGGGAACCGGATCTCGTGGTGGGAAATGCGGTTGGAAGTAATCTCTTCAATGTTCTCTGTGTAATTGGTCTGACCTCGATGGTGCAGCCATTGAACGTCGCAGTAAGTGCGCAACGCTTTGACCTCCCCGTGATGTTTTTCGGCTCTGTTTGCTTGCTTCCCCTGCTCTATTGGGAGAGAACCATCGGTCGCGTCCTCGGAGTGGCCCTCCTTCTCACCTATGGGGGGTACATTGCCGTTACCGTTAGTCAGTAAGCAGGGGAGGGGGGAATGAGCGAACTTCTATCGAGCTATGGCAAGCCCGCACTGCTCGGAATTGTCGAAGGGCTCACGGAGTTTCTTCCGGTCTCAAGCACTGGCCATCTCATTCTCTTTGGAGAGGCGCTCACCTATGAGGGAGCAGCAGGAGATACCTTTGACATCTTTATTCAGCTCGGGGCGATCCTGGCGGTAGTGTTTCTCTATCCAGAACGATTCCTCCACCTTTTTACCGGCGTGTTCTCTCGGGAAGAGAGGGAGAATAGTGGGTTTGCTGGGAGAGCAGGGCTATTGAAGCTTGCGCTTGCCTGTCTTCCTGCTTTTGTACTTGGATTTCTCTTTCATTCAGCGATCAAACAGCTTCTTTTCGTCCCCCTTCCCGTCGCACTAGCACTCTTTGTCGGAGGGATTGTTCTCATCTGGATAGAGCGACGTCATCCTGTCGTAAAGATAAAAACGCTTGAGGAGATTACCTACCGTCAGAGCTTTCTGATCGGCTGTTTTCAAACCCTAGCCCTCTGGCCCGGATTAAGCCGTTCTGGCTCAACCATTGTCGGTGGAATGCTCCTCGGGCTGGAGAGAACGGTTGCTGCAGAGTTCTCTTTTCTTGTTGCCGTTCCCGTGATGGTTGCTGCAACCTCGTATGACCTCTACAAGAGCTACTCTTCCCTCGGAGCCGGCGCCTTCGATGAACTCCTGATTGGCTTCATCGTCTCTTTCGTCGTCGCCCTGATCGCCATCAGAACCTTCATCGGCTTCTTAAAGAGATTCTCCCTCGCCCTCTTCGGCTGGTACCGAATAGCCCTCGCCCTCCTCGTCGTAATCCTCCTCGCCCTCGGGTAGGAGCAAGGAAAAGAACGCAACACGCGTTCTCCATTAATATTTCACATCTGAAAGGAAAAATTTTCGAAAGGGACCCGCTGCGTGCAGGAGCTTCGCTCCGCAACGCTCCCCAAAGGGACAAAACAGCGATAAAACAGCCTGGGATTATGCAGTGATGGTGTAAAGTGAGGCGTTCAACACTCGTAGTGGCGACCCCTTTTCAGCGAAGCACACCGGAAGCGCTCAACGCCTCACTTTCATACAAAAAGTTCGTCGTAAAAAACTGACCGAATACCATCTCGATATCCCGTCTCAAACCTCATTCGATATCAAAACTCGATATCAGAAGAACCAAAAAAACCGAGAACGAACTCTTGTCTGTACCTGAGCAACGGATACAGCGATTGCAAAAACCTAATACCTGCTCAAAAAAAACCGAGAAGCAAAAGCTTCAAAAAAGACCTCTGGAAAAACCCCCAGACTGTACCCCTGTTATGGAAACCGCGACTCTCTCGGTGACCCAAAAAAAGAAGAAAAATCTAACCCACTAAAATCACTCAATAATTACAGAACAAACGGGTGTCAGACACCCATGAGGTTTTGAAGATAGGCCCTCCAGCTTACCTCTGACTACTTCGCCTCTACTACAAGGCGGCTGGATGTTATTTTCTTTCCCACTCCGGAGTCTGTTCGCGTAACTCATCGAAATAACTTACGATCCACTAGTGCCACGCACCATCTGAGAGGTGCCACGCACCGTACGGGGGGCCGTGCATGGGGTGCTCGCCTAGCGGGGAGGGGCTTTGCTGTGTGGAGGAGGATTGGCACCGAGGTAACTCGTGATATCAGAGGCTACTTGCTTGATGTGGTGTGAGTAGGTCCGTAGCTTGTGTCGATCGAGAAAGTTGCCGAGCGTCTTTGTTTTCACTGCTTCTCGGTACTGTAAGGGTTGGACCGCACCGAGTGAGAGCGGAGCAACCTGTATTCTGAGCGTGATGGTATCACATTCCGAGAGTGCGGTTCGACCCCCGTTGGGGT
>JALEGQ010000146.1 GCA_022763385.1 bacterium | reverse complement strand
CTGAAGAAGCTCTGTGTGTACGTTTTCAGGAAAACGTTGTCGCGGTCGTTTTCCCACCCAAAGATCACCATCTGCTTCTCTGAAGGTATGCCCGTTTTGCTCTCTTCTGGTGATCGTTTTTTGACTTCCCTCCTTCTTCTCGACGGGCCGTAAAAGCAGTTCGCGACATGCTCTTCCCGCCCTTCGTACGTCTTCTGGTTGGTGCTCGAAAACCTCTTCGAGTAATACCTGTTGTTCTTCTTCAGAGATCTGCTGAACATTTTTTGGATCGGGTCGGTGTGCTGCGATAGTGAGATCCTGCCACAGCGCTGCATCACTCCGGAGAGTTGCGCCCTGAGCATGCCCTGGGACCACGACAAATCGGTTGTTCTGCACTACCGGGCCGCACACCACATAGCCTGCTCCGCCACTGAGGTTGGTGAGGTTACTTACCCGCGCTGCCATGGTGAGGCAGGTTCCTCCTCCGTGGCCTTCGAGAAAGGCGAGTCCGTTTTCACCGGAATAGTCGAGAAGCTGTTGTGAGAGAGGATCTTGAGTATAGAGTGGGGCGTGACTCCGGGCATAGCTTCCGACAAGCTCGGTGCGCTGTACCTCATCGAAGTGTGTTTGGGCTTCAGCAAAGAGGGCTCTTATTCCTGGAGAGAGCGGAACTTCAAAGCTCGGCAGGTGTTTTCGGATTCGAGCAAGCAGGTCAGGATCGGTGATATGAGCTTGAGCCGAACGTTGTAGTCGAATGGTGACTTCGACCTCCTCTGAGAGGCCACAGAGAGTAACGGGACCAAACACTGAATATTCGAGAAACAGTGGCTCTCCGCCCTCTTGGGGAGGAGAGAGCTCTACCGCAACAACCTCGGCCCCAAAAGGAACGGGGAGCACGGTGCTGCCATCGGGTGAGAGGTGAATGGTGATATCTGCTTCCTTCTCAGCTCGCTCTCCCTCACGTTTGCCAGGAAGTGGTGTACGGGTGACAAGTTCACTCTCTGTTGGAATCGAGAGATCTTCTGGATTTGCTGCCCGAAGGAGCGCAAAAAAATGGTGAGCTTCAAGGAGATGAGCAGCGCTGCTGATGACTATCTGAGCACGCTCTATCGGCATTCGAGTACGAAAGAAATCATCATCGGTCTCAATCCTTCCTCGGAAGACCGGTGCCGGATCGGGGGCGATCGTTGCACGAGTTGCTCCTGTCGACGAAGGATCTATGTTCTGAAATGCTCGACTCGCTCTTCCTTCAAGAGTTCGCTCTCCACGGAGAGTGTCCGGGATCTCCTCCCGATCGGTGGCAGAGAGCGACCATCGTTGTACTCCATAAAGAGACTCCCGAAGAGCCTCTCGGAGGAGTGGTTCGGTACTGTCCCTACTTCCGTGTACCAGTTGCTCGATAAATTGGTGGGCTTGGTGTACGAGGAGAACAACACCTGTTCCTGGTGGCGCGCCGGGAACGGCGAGCTCCTCTGATGACAGGTCCTGTAGCCGTGGTTCAAGGAGTGCAACAAATCTCTTCCAGAGCAGGTCTATTCCCTCCCCCGCCGCTGTCCGCCCCTCCTCCGGAGAAAGAAAGCTTATCGTTGTCCGGAGTAATTCCGTCACGGAATCCAGGTACGGCGCCGGCTCGGGCACGGTTGAGCTCATCGTCGGAGAAACCGACTGAGCCCCATGTTCCTCGGGGAGTGATTGAGAATGAGGACGATCTTTGACGAGCATTACTTTCCGGTACCCCACGGTATGATATACTGCGTATTAGTCATCATGTCTCACCAGCCCGAGAGCGGAAGCTGCTATTAATACCGCCGTTGAGCGTCGATATCCATTATCAAGAAGGTGTTGACTCAGGTGAGCAAGGGTTCGACTGATCGGAGCCACTTTCTTTGCGAAGTCAAAGCGGAGGTAAGAAAGGTCCGGCCCTTCTGGATAGCGATACCGATCAAGTGCATCGGCATCCTTAAAAATCCTGTCCAGTGCAGATAAGCCAGTGCGATCGTCGAGGCTATGAAGGGCCATAGCTCGGATTGCTGCTCTCCTCGTTTCTGGTGTTACTTCGGGAAACACTCTCTCCACGGCCTTTTTTAGGAAGGCTCCAGCACGAGGTCCATGTTTCCAGTCGGTATCTCCGTCGTGTGCCCGTTGAGTATCGTGGAGCACTGCTGCTATCTGGAGAGCTCGACGATCGATTGACTCCTCGAGGTCGGGATCCTCAGAAGCGAGGCGGTGCAGATGTTCTGCATTTATCAAGACGCGCAGGAGGTGATCGGTTCCGTGAAACTCAGATTCTCGAATAAACCACGATCCTTTGGGGATAAGCTCCGTTATCTCTGCCAAGAGAGGAAGATCGCGTGAGCACTCGGAGATAAGCGAGTGGTGATAAACCCGTAGCTCTTCTCGCCTCTCAGAAGAGAGCGCTACGAGAAACTGAGTCACGAGTATTCGGTCTTCCTCGTTTAGCTTCGCTGTGTCGAGAAGAGCCTCAATAAATTCAGCGTGTGTTTGCGATGACGGGTCTTGTTGCATACGGACTAACGACCGTGAAGCTTCTGTTTCGGCATGCTCTCGGATCTGATCAAGTCGTCTCCGTACCGAAAACGCTTCAGAGGGAGCCATGTCATCGTAGATGACCTCCGGGATCCGCAGGGAGTATGCAACAGCGCACGCCTGTAGCACGGAGGTCTTTCGCGTCACGATAAGCCGGTCATATTCGCCACGAACAAAGTCCGGTCGGGTAATTCCCCGTTCTATCCCTATCTCGTCACCGAGTACCCGTCGGAGAACTCGCTCTTTCTCAGCATCAATAAAGAACTCTGTCTGATATCGATTATCGGTACGGTGCTGGCGGTTGAGCCTCCAGATAAAAGGTGGCTCTTCTACTCGTGGATTGACGATCGTAGCAATGGTTCCTGCGGAGTACTGTTCATTGTTCGGTGGATGAGGTGCTGAAGAATCGAGCTCATCGAACTCAATAGCAAAGGCAGGCACCATGCACACCAGAGTCTGTTTGCGAAATCCACTTGAAGGAGCAGGTGCCCTTCGATCTGATGGTCGATAGACCTCTAACACCGGGAAAAGGTCTGCAATCGGAAACACCATCGCTAAGGCGTGATTTGACGGCCGATACCACTCTTGCTGAGCTCCCCAGAAGTAGAGTCCCCCGCCGAAATCATGGGTATACGCTCCTCGCGCCCACTTCGAAAGTATCCTCTGCTCAGATCGTACCTGATCCATATCATGGGGAGAGGCGAACTCGTGGTATAGCCGGATAGAATAGCGCTCAAGTTGTTCAGCCAGTTGGAGTACTGAGGAGAGCTCTCCTGCTTCCATTCGCTCAGTAAGAGCACTGATCCACCTCATGGCGAGTTTCGTCGAAAGTACCGGTTTGGCATTCTCCGTGTCGGTGTCGGTATCTGGAAGGCCCTGATAGATATCTTGTACTTCAGTGAGGAACTGCTCAGCACGCTCGGATCTGTATCCAGCCGCGGTTGCTATCTCTTTTAGAAACTCACGTGCTTTGGCAAATGGCTCAGTCTCATCAACAATAGCGCACTCAGAAAAAGATTCTGCAAGCGAAAAACGAGAGATTCCATCACTGATAAAGAGTGGGTTCTTAGAAAAGGAGGGTTGCTCGCGCTCTGCGTCCATAAAGCGCGGCAATATTTCCATAATAGTGAGGACGAATCGCTCATGCGGTGTGAGCCCGTCTTGGTGACGGAGAACCTCTACGGCATCTCGAAGAAGCTGTGGTGGAGAAAACCCTGTGTATTCATCCTCTCCGGTGGTGATGTAGTCGCGAAGGGCTTCGAGCACCTGGAGACAGCAATTACGGAGGGAATCTGGCTCTGGCTCTGTATTGCGAACGATATCTCGGATCTCTGTGAGCGGGAGAATCTGAGCTGCGAGCAGATGTCTCTGTTCTCCGCTCCGAATCCGACTGAGGAGGGTCTGTCGGTCAAGTTCGTGCAAGCTTTCGAGCACCTCTGGATTGAGAGCTCCTACTTGAGCAGGATCGAGCTGAAGAGAGAGCAGGTGTGAGTACATTGACTCAAAGAGGCGAAGTGAGATCGTTCTTTCATGTGCTTCCCGATATTTTTCAAGGCCGGCTTGCTCCGACTCATGAGAGGCTGTTTCTTCTGGGGGGGCGAGCATATCTCGAAGCTCGGTAAGTAATGCCAGAACTCTCGAAGTTGGCACTCCCTGAGAAACGTCATGTCCTGAAACAGGGAAAGCACCCTCTTGAAGAAAATTCCTGAGAATAATCAGACCGGTACAGAGAGCGGTATGAAGACGAGCCTCCCCTTCAAGGGAAGAGGAAGAATCTTCAGCAATCGCCGAAAAGGCCAGGGCCCCAATTCTGCGGAGAGTGATTTCAGTGCGATCGTGGGCACTAAAATCACGCATAGTCGGAGAGATCTCCCTCGTGGGAGATGCAGGAGGTCCTGAAGGAGAAGCGCTATCGGCTGGAGCTGAAGAAGAGTCTCTCTCGTGGCGTTGCTCGGTCATGTCTCTGGGGTGATAAGGGCATCACAATCTCATTCGTTTAGTGTTATGGTCTGCTTTCTCACGAATATGGCGTAGATCTGAAGCAGAAGGCTCTGTGAGAAATGGAGAGGCTTCTGTTTGTGGCTAAACCGTTGATTGTATTAGGCTTTGTCGGAAAAGGAGTTCGTCGCGAGGTTTTTCAGGTGTTCGAAGATGCGAGGAGTCCGTTGGAGCGAGCACGGAAGCGGCCTATGAGGCCACTGAGTACTCGGGACGAGGAGGACGCGGTAGATTCGGACAGATGGGAAACCGCAGTAGGACTCCTTTTCAGACAGAGCCTAGTGAAAATGTCGAGTTCGGTGCCATTGAGGACGGGTGGCGAAAACCATTTTACGGGAGGGAACAATGGGTATTACGCGGCAACTTATTCTTTCTCTCATCGTTCTCTGTTTTGCAACCACCGTCTCTTCGATTTTTTACCTCTATCAGAACTACCAGGCGAATGGCCTGACTGCGGAGTACTGTGCGGCGGAGATCGCGCGGCTTGAGGCGAGAGCGGCTCGACGAGGTGTTCTGAGTGATAAGCCTCAAAAATCAGCGCACTTTTCGGTGTGCCATATCAAGTTTGCTACTCCTCAGGAGCATGTGGGATTTTTCCTTTTGATTGTGGGTCTGGTGGTGCTCGCTAGCGGAGGCCTATGGATGACGTATACCTTTTTTACCAGCGAAGAACTTTCATCTTCTCAGCGAGCTGCTGCTTTCTTTCCCATTGCATTTGATATCGTGGTTCTCTTTAACCTCGATCTCTTCCTCGGCTCATGGCTATTACTTGCGCTCGGCTCCGGAGCTCTCATCACCGCGTCGTACCTGTTTGGAGTGTTGTAGGAATCTTCAAAGGGTGTCGTCTAAACCCCAGCGTTGCATAAAAATTTGCCCGTAGACTGCTTTGCTACCACAATAGCAGCACATCTTGAAACTTTGAGCGAGTTTTTAGACCTCACTG
>JALEGQ010000145.1 GCA_022763385.1 bacterium | reverse complement strand
CTTGACGGAAAAGGTGTATTGGAGAGGGTATGAGGAAGGGGAATACGGCAGTGGATTCTTCTTGCGAGGAGCTTGATCCGCGGCCGCTCTCTGGAGAAGCAGCCCTTCACACCGAGCTTTCCCACGAAGAGGGCGCGAGAAACTCGCTCCTCACGAAAGCGCTTCTTTCGCTTGGCCTCACTCAGGAGATCGGCGATACCAGGTGGTCCCTCTGGGTGGCAACCTTTTCGGCGACCAACGTCTTGCTCTTTTCGCTGTTTCGCCGGTTTCTTTTGCCGGGAGAGGGGGATGCGACAGTGTCTCTCGATCAGCCAGAGCTCTTTATCTACTCTCTCGTCCTCAGCCTGCTGACCAGTGCCGGGTTTCTTCTGCTCGTTTCAGAGTACCTCCGAAAGCCACCTCGCAGGGTACTGCGGTACGGAGGAGAGCTGATCGCCCTTGCCGCGCTTGGAGTCATCACGCTCACCTCACTCTTTCTCTCCGTCTTTGGAGTAGAACTCCTTCCGACCCCATTCTTCGGAGATATCAAAGGGGAGGGAGTCGCCGAGATCGCCACCTGGATGTTCTTTGGGATCGCGTGGTGGATTCCATTGCGAAGCCGCTTTGCCGAACTCTTTCAACGAGACGCCGAGAGCTTTCTCCGCCAGAAGGCTCCCGAAGAGAGCGCCGCTATTCTCGCTCCGACCGGCGAACAAGATGGAGGAGAGGTGTTCCACCTCACCGAGGGGAAGTTGGCGCCAGCTCCGCTCACCGTCATTCGGGGGGTCGCCCTCGTGAAGAACCGCGGAGGTGGGCCTGATGAGACACCGCTCCTCCGACAGGCCGGAGACCTCTTACAGCGAGGAAGTCTGATCGTCCGGGGAAAGGTGGATGCCGCCCCCTGCTCGTCAAATACCTTCGATGATTTTTTCGTGCGTACCGGATGGGCCGACGAGCAACGAAAGGCCCTCTTGCAGTCCGAGTCAGAGGCCAACCGGCAGCTTGCTCGCACCGTAAGTACCGTTTCCGTCGCCGCTATCGCCATCACCCTCGTCCTTGCTGGGCTCGCACGAGGAGCTGTTCTTCCTCTCTATCCCTTCGGATATTTGGACCTGACCGCCACCCTGCTCATTGCCCTCCTTCCGATCGAGCTGCTTCTCTTTGTGCGATTCTTTCGGAGTGGGGTGATCGAGAGATTTTTTCAGTTCGGTGTTGTCTTTCAGGACTTTGCGCTGTTTGAGCGACTCCAGCGGATGAACAAGATCGTCTTTCGGATCGGGACCCAGACTCCCTTCGTGGGAGCAGCGAGGACCACAGGGTTTCAGCTTGTTGACGAGCGGGTTGATCGGGATAGCTTTTTCGGAGTTGTCTTTGCGCTGCTCCGCAACGCGGATAATCCTGCGCACGTCTCCATACGGGAATACTGCTACGAAAACTGTCCCAAAGCAGACCTCTACCCCGTTACCGCCGAAGATAGCGACGGGCAGAGCTACGTCAGCGGATGCGTGCAGGGAGCCCCCTTCCTGGTCGGAACAGAAGAAGCGCTGATCGCTCGTGGGGTGCACCTCGAAGTCTCAGAGGCCTATCACGCCCAGCGGGCTCGTTTCCTCCGGTACTACGTTGCCCTCGGCCAGGAAGTCGTCGGTTCCTTTACCGTTGAGCCTCCCTTCTACGGAGAGATGCCACGACTGGTGAGCGCTATCCGGCGATATCACCTCCGCCCGATTCTCGAAGGGATCGGTATCGATCGAGAAGAGCTCGACTATCTCGGTAAAGAGCTCGGCTTTGAGCTTGCGGATATTCGTGAGGCGAGTGGGGTCGAACGGGGGGCAGTCAAACGGGGGGCAGGGGAAGAAGACACCTTTACGGTGCTTCTTTCACCGGAGGAGGAGCACTCCCTCGCTCCGCAAGAGGGGAGGGGGCTTGCCCTGACCTGGTTTCGGGAGAGCCTCTGGAACGTTTCGTTTCCCGGCGTCCTTCTCCTGAGAAGAGATCTCTTCCCGGTTCTCCGGTTATATGTTTTTGCCCGTCGGCTACACTTCGCACAACGAGCAGCCACGGTGTTCGTCGTCGCAAGTGTCTTCGGCATCGGTGGCGGGAGCCTTCTCTTAGGCCTTTCGCCGTTGCTCGCCCTCGTAATTGCCCTCGCTGTGCTCTTTGGCGGAATGTCAGTATTCTGCGGACTGCTCTTCCGCTTCTCGCTCACTCACGATCGGTAGCGTTAGGATTCTTTATATGCTGAATAGCTACTCTTTATTTTCTGGGTTTGTGAGCTTCACCCGGTCGACGTGAAGGGAAGCCTTGGCGAGGATTTCGAGCTGTTGGAAGTGGGTATCTTCAACGAGGTACTCGTAGTCTCTCTCGTCTGCTGGCTCGATGTAGAGCACATCATCTTCAAAGTGATAGGTAGAGACCCGCTTCATGTGGTCCAGGAGACCGAGTTGGAGCTTGTCATCGAGGGCCGCGAGGAACTTCTCCCACAGCTCAGGTTGATTCCCTTTCGACGACGATGCATTCATAGAAAGCTCTCCAAAATACACGAACAATAATCAGTAGCACCGAGCAAAGGGGAGCTCCAGCCCACCACTTTTCTCTCTTCTCATTGTATCACTGGGATAAAGGGGGCGAAAGGGATGTTCCTCCCCATGAGGGCCCCGAATTTCGTGGGTCTAAATGAAGAGTGCCCCCCTCCTCTCATGAAGAGAGAGAAGGGGGGCACTAAAATCGACTGCGCTAAAATCGACTACGCTGCAACGTACCTCAAAGGGACAGCAGTTATCCGGCTTGACGGTACTCCGTTGCTGCACCGGGTGTTGCTTCAGCAGTAT
>JALEGQ010000144.1 GCA_022763385.1 bacterium | reverse complement strand
TTCAGTTCATGATGTATCCATTTCTTCCTCCTCTCTCAGGCTTTCCTGTCGCACACTGGATGTTCGCAGGTTCGCATGAGGGAGCAAAGATGACGGCGGTAATGATGACCATCATTCAGACCTGTAAGCTGAGGGGGATAAATCCCCATGCCTATCCCACCGACGTGCTCCCACGGCTCGCAAGTCAGAAGACTACCTCGCTCGATGGGCTTACTCCGCTCGATTGGGAAAAAGCGTAAGACGAGTATCGAGCACATCAGGCGGAGGGCTTTTCAGAGACACTCCGCAGACGAGCCAACTCTCTCCGTTCTCACCATTGCCCACCTCCTCGGCGAGGACGTCGAAGAAAAGTCCTCCGCCTGAGAGGCGAACACCTCGCTACTTCTTCATATCAACGTTCTGTCAAGCATGGGTTCGCCGGGGGCATTACTGTGGAACGGTCACCCTTGAGCGCGAGATTACTACTGGTGCTGTTTGTTATCTTCCCGCTTCTGAGGATTCTCTCAGAGAAAGAGACCCTTCCTGGCTCGAGAAACTGGTAAGCGTTGCTGCTACTCCGGTCTTGTTGATGCGGTATTCTTAATGCCGAGAAGGGGATCTGACTCAAGTGCCATGCTTGCTTGCCAAATTCTTGAGAGATCCTGTCTCTGAAGAGTCCTTAGGCTTGAGGCTGCCCAAATCGCGACGCAGCGCAAATCGGTATTTCTCCGTTCTTTAGTGGCATGATGGTACACATTTGGCTTGAGAAAGGTAATCTCAGCACATCTCGCACGATGTTCATTCTCGTTAACTCTATACCCTACGCCGGGACCAGTGATATTCCAGATAATTGTCGGTTCACTATGCGTATGATCGTTTCCATTCACAACGTTGTTCGCTGCTGTAATGCGTAGCAAACGATCTTTCGAAGGACCGAATCCACAGTCTTGCTCCCAGAACTGAGATAATCGAAGACACTTCGCCATGAGCGCATCACGTGTTCCTTCGCTATCAACTTGCCTGAGATTCTCTGCTGGTAGGTACTCATTCAAACGTCTATGCGCGTCATCTGGATCATTCGGAATGACAAAGCCAACTCCTTCGCCAGGATAGACTATGCCTGGGTGGGTTCTTGGAAAGGCTACTCCGCCTCCATGCTGAGCAGCAAAATCCTCTAGTGCTGCTTCAATACCAGCAATGGGAATAGAAATCACTGCGACTTCTATGTCCGGTTCAAAAAAAGCTACGAGTCCTCGCCACGAGCTAAGACGAATGGCACCACGATCGAATTCTTCTATTCCGAGATCCGTAAACTCCCAGTCTCGAAGAAAGCTTACTATCTCTTCGACATTATCCGGTGGATTCCACCGAAGTGTTTGCCTCAAGAAAGAAATCTCTCCTTCTGGAGGCTGACTACTGGCACCTTCTGTCCGGAGACGCTCGAGCCCCTCAAGATCACCCGCACCCGCAAGCTGAACGACGGCTTGAAAAGTCTCATCTGCGGTTGCGGGACCGGTCATCCCGGCACAGTGGAGCGGGGATGTGTCCGAAGGACACGCCTCTTCTCCAGATAAAATCGCTGCTTTTGGATCAGTAAACATAAGCTACGTCCTCATCCGCTTTTCTCTGGTTGTGATATGGGCTTTAAGCACAAAAAAGTAGCTTAAGGAAAAAGGTGGCGTTTTTGTAGAGTTAGCTGGATTGAGGAGTGATTTGTTTGGAGAGGAGGGGGTTGCAATAGTTGGGAACTTAGATAGTGACCCTTCTAAGCCCGTATTCTCACCCCAATAATCCGGCTATGCAAAAGGTGGGATATATTGTTGGAAACACACGTGTTTTTCTGAGGTCAGAATTTTGCCGACCGGATTATTGGGAGGTTTTGGCTGGTTATTGGTCGTAAACCGGTTATTGGCAATACTCGGTTTGGGGGCTGAAATGTCCCCCCACGGCTTACCTTTGGAGTCATTCCGCGATATTGCTCTCGCTGTTCAGTAGAGTACGGGCCGTGGGTGAATGCCGGCCATCTCCAAAATTTTCAGAACTAGCTCTTAAGTTTTCGTAAGAGAACGACGTATAGAAAGGTAATGCGGTGCTCGCGCCGTGAGATGTCCAAGGATGGATAGACGAGAAATGGATTAAGTGGAATGCCCACACGTAATTTCTCCTACAAACAAGGAAGCTTATCATGATAGATCTCATTATCGCTGACGACCACGTCATCCTTCGAGAAGCGCTCTGTGAGCTCCTCGAAACCCGAGGAAAATACAACGTCCTTGCTCAGGCCTCTGACGGTGGCGAGCTCCTCAAACTCCTCAACTCCGGCGAAAAAAGTCCTGACCTCGTGATTCTTGACGTTACTATGCCTCAGGTTGATGGGCTCGTGGCGTTGGAACGTTTGGCGAGCGAGGGGAAGGTTCCACCGGTGCTGGTCCTCTCAGCAAATGAAGCTCAGAACAAGATCCGAGCCGCTCTGAAGGCCGGAGCAAAGGGGTACCTGCCGAAGAATGCGAGTCTTGAAGAGCTCGAATTTGCCATTAGCTCCATTCTTCAGGGGAAGACCTATCTCAGCCCATCGATAACGGCACCCCTTATGGACGAGTCTCCGACGGAATCCCCGCTGGAAAACCCCCTCTCGGTGTTGACGAAGAGAGAGCTTGAAATCCTCACCCACCTCGCCGATGGGAAACCAAATCGCGAGATCGGAGAGATGCTGTTTATCAGCACCCGGACCGTTGATACCCACCGGAGCAATATCCTCAAGAAACTCAAGAAGAAAACGAATGCGGAGCTTGTGAAGCTCGCTATTACCCACAATCTGATTAGCATTTAATAGTGCTCCCTTGCCCCTTCGGAAGGCCTTCGGTACAACCGTAGGGATGGCAAAGAGCGATGAGTCCTCAGCAGGGAGGGTTTCCCAGCAATTAGGAGAGAATCCGGAGCTTCTTCCGACTCAACCGCTTGCGGGAGAGCCAAAGGAGAACGCCCGAGATATCTCCCAATTTACCCCCAAGCAGCGGATTCTTGCTGCTGCGTTAAAGCTCTTTGTTGAGCAGGGATACTTCCGGACCAATGTTCCCGACCTCAGTCGGGAGAGTCAGTGTAGCGTCGGTTCGATCTATCACAATTTCAAGAATAAGGAGGAAGTCGCTCGAGCGCTCTATACCGAGGGGATCATTGCTTTTCGACAGGCCCTTTTTCAGTCACTTTCTTCTGTGAATGAGGCAGAGCCTTTTGTGAAAAAGATCGTTATCGCCTTCCTTCAGTTCTCAGAGATGAACCATCAGCTCTCAAGATATCTCTGGCTCTCACGCCACAATGAGTTTCTCTCAGGAATCATCCACCACCCTACTCGGGTTGGATTCGATCCGCTCGGCCGAAAGTTGACCCGGATCATCCGCAAGGGGGTTCGCGATGGCGAGATTCGCGATCTCAAGGCAAATATCATCTGGAGCGTCCTCTTCGGTGTTCCGGTCGGATACGTGCGCGACTGGCTCGATGGATACAACGAAGCCCTGCCGAGTGAGGTTGCCGAAACCATCGCCGAGCTCTGCTGGCGCTCGCTCAAGTCACAGTAGGCTTACCACCGATGTTGGGGTTAAGAGACCGATTCTTCAAGGACTAACTTTTTGATGCACCTTTTTGATACACTGCGCGAGTGCATCCCACGGGAGCATGGCGCACTTGATGCGGGCAGCGAACTTCGCGACCCCCTGCAACGCGGCGGCGTCACCGAGCTCTTCAAGCTCTTTTTCGGTGATCTCTTTCTTCATCATCTTTGAAAAGAGATTGAGCCGCTCAAGGGCCTCCTCACAACTTCTTCCGCGACAGAGCTCCGTCATCATTGAAGCTGAAGCTTGACTGATGGAACACCCCTTTCCCGAAAAACGGATACTCTCTATGGCCTTTCCGTCAGCTGACATCGTCACCGTAATCTCGTCACCACAGAGTGGATTCAGGAGAGAGCACTCGGCGTCGGGAGTGTCGAGCACTCCGTAGCTCCGTGGATTCTTGTAGTGATCAATAATTAGCTCTTGATAGAGCTCTTCAGAACTCAAAACAGCAACCTCACTCCGTATGCCCTCTTCATCAGAGAGCTTCCGTTCTCTATTCTACCCTCATTTCCGGCAGTAACGCGAATAAGAGGAGAGGAGGTCCACCTCTCGAAATGGCTTGCTGAGAAAGCCGACCTCTCCCTTTCGGTGCAGCTCTTCTACTTCCGGAGTGATATCAAGTCCTGAAACGACACAGATCGGCACGTCAGCTCGGATCTTTCGGAGCTCGACGATGGTCTCATACCCATTTAACTCTGGCATCGAGTAATCGACATAGACGAAATCGATCTCATCAGCGTGTTCTGCAAACTTCTCGATGGCATCATTTCCATCAACGGCTGCAATACACCTCCCCCCATAATCTTCAATCATCATCGAGGCGACTTCCCGGAGGAGCGCCTCGTCATCGATGTACAGTATCAACGGATTTCCAGGGAGCTCGGTCAGAGCATTCGCTTCGTCAGACATAGTGTGCAACACATAAAAGATATTTCTCTCCTGAAACGCTATCAGATATCGGTGAGGGCAGCCACCTGATCTCGGAGCTTTGGCGAGATATTGGGCGAGCTCTCCAAGAGAGCGAGTATCCGAGCTGATATGGTAGCCCGGTGAGAGGCAGACCCCTGGCCGTACTTGGTCCCCTGTTCACGCCACCGCCCTGACCACCGAACGAAGATCTCTTCCAGCTCCTCCTGAGTGAGCCCTTCTGCGAGTTGAACCTCATACCCACCCGTCATCGCCAACTTCCGGGCCTCCTTCTCGACGAGCCGAACCTCTTGTCCCACAGAAACCTCCAGGGTGTGGATCATTTTGTCACCTGAGCCACTGAAACCGGTGATGCCACCTGCACCGCTCTCCAGATCGCTTCCGAAACGAACCAACAGAGCTCCCTCTTCCCTGACATAACGAGCTCTCCGCGGTGGACGATCTCCTGTAATCCACGCTCTCCGCCGAGAAACTCGGTGAATGAGCCCGAGGAACGAAAAAAAAGGACGACCTCTCCCTCTCGACGAAGGCTATCGGTCAGCGATGGAAAAGCATTGGGGGGAAGCTCCTCCGCTGCCTGGCCGGGAACGACTGACCATCCCCCCGTCTCCCCGAGCAGCAGAAAGATTCGGCCAACACGAGGTCCTACTGGAAGGTCTTCTGCCACCCCCCCTGCTGGATGAACGGACAACGATGAAGAGAGCTGGGAAAGCAGCCGAATAACGGCTTTTGAATTTGGGATCTGCTCCTGCACCATGGCACTATCGTAGGACCAATACGCCTAAGCAGCAATCGGGCTGATTTTCTCGAGATCTTCGTGGAGCTGTTCGATAAGGCGCCGAAGGGCTGCTGAATCTCGGTAGGTTCCGAGCAATCGATTCCCCTCTTCTTGAGCTCGCTCCGCGGTGACGAGTGCCGAAAGGGGGTCTTGCAGGTGAAAAAACACCTCGGCGAGCACGTGCATCTCGCGTGGGCTTCGCCACGCAGTTCGCTTACACCCCTCGGTTGCCAGTTGTTCTGCAAATGTCGGGTTGTAGAAGGATCCCGCCCGAAGATAGGTCTCGGCAAGGAGGGAAAGGATTCGCGGATGGCTCGAGTCGAGGGGAAGTGCTCGGCGGAGCACTCTTCTCGTTGAAGCGATCTTTCCCGCCCGAAGAAGTGCCTCCCCGGCGAGCAAGGCGATTTCGACGCTCTCAGGGTGTGCATCCGAGACAAGCTCTAGCTTCTTCAGCGTGTCGTTTGCATACCCCTTACTCTCTAACTCGTGTCGGAGCACAGCTGCCTCCATCAGGGGCGTCTTTTCCCCATCTTGCTCTGCACGGCCTACCAGCCGCATCGCTTCGTCGAGGAGGAACTGTGGACCTCCGTTCTCAACGACACAGAAGAGGTAGAGACCGATCATCTCTGGATCGGCTGCGATCTCTCGGAAAGCCCGCCGAAGGGTCCAAGCAGCATCAAGTGATTGGCCTGCTCGTTGTTGGAAGAGAAAGAGCGTTCGATGGGCAGTTCGAGAACCGGGAATCTTCGCGACAAGACGCCGGAGACACTGTTCTGCCTCCTCCATCTCCCCTTCGGCGAAGAGACACCGAGCGAGGTCAACCGTTACGCAATGCCGTGCTGGATGATTGGGATGCTTTCTCAATCCATTTCGATAGAGGCGAATTGCCTCCGGGAACTGTCCCTTTCGATAGTGCTCAGCAGCCCGAATCCAGGAGTACACCGGAAGAGTCCGCCAGGTGCGAACCCAGCCGAAGAACGCAGAATACGAAGAAAAGCGGGGAACCGAAGAACGCAAAAAAACCATGAAAAAATCCTTTTGCCCTGAGATTTCCTTCCGTCAGGGCAAGTCACACCCCCTTTTCCGACAAACACCTCCTCCTGCTTCAGTGAGAAGTGCAAATGTATCGGGTAACCATTCAGCGAATATGGAGTAGGAGGCGATAATTACACTATTTCGGGGTAGTTTGACCGATAGAAGAACAGAACCTTTCTTGTCATCCCCTG
>JALEGQ010000143.1 GCA_022763385.1 bacterium | reverse complement strand
TCCCTCGTATCTCCTTTGGCTGTCTCTGGTTCGGTGCTCTTCTCTTGGGGTGCAGGAGTCGAAGCGGCACCCTTTGCAGCGGCACCTCCCTCGGTATCGATGACAGCGATCTTCTCCTTTACCGGTACGACGTCTCCTTCTTGGAAGAGAACTTCTTTCAGGACGCCTGATGCTGGAGCTGGGATCTCTGAGTCAACTTTATCGGTTGATATCTCGAGGATCAGCTCGTCTTTCTCTACCGTATCTCCGGGGCTCTTTAACCACCGCGAGATCGTAGCTTCCGCAATGGACTCGCCCATCTGAGGCATCACCATATCAACCGTCATGAGAATCTCCTCCTCCCGATTCCGTTCTTTATCTGTAGAGACCGTTTAAAATTGCAGTACACGCCTTGAGGCTACCACCAAGTCGTCGGTTTGTGGAAGTACCACACTCTCTGATGACGGAGCATGCGGAACCGCTGCAACTGATTTCATCCCAACGCGGTGGGGGGGAGCGTCGAGGTGCTCGAAACAGTGTGTTGCTATCTGCGAGGTAACTTCAGCTCCAAATCCCATAAACACCACATCTTCGTGGGCGATGAGCACACGGTTCGTTTTTCGTACACTCGCAAAAATCGTCTCGGTATCGAGGGGGGCAATGGTGCGGAGATCGATCACCTCCACAGAGACCCCATCTTCTTTCTCAAGGTGTTCCGCCGTGAGGAGCGCCTTCTGCACGAGCGCCCCGTAGGTCACGATCGTGAGGTCGCTCCCCTCACGGGCTATCGCGGCCTTTCCGATAGGGGTGAGGGCATCAGCTCCACCTTCGGCTCCCTTCGCATAGACCTGTCGATAGAGTCCCTTGTGTTCGAGGAAGAGCACTGGATCATCACTCCGGATGGCAGACTTCAAGAGGCCCTTCGCGTCGGTTGCATTCGAGGGGTGAACGATTCGAAGTCCAGGAAAATGAGCAAAGGTGGCTTCGATGTTCTGCGAGTGGTACGCCGCTCCATGAATATAACCACCAACGGGGACGCGGATCACGAGAGGGCAAGAGAAGTCCCCCTTGGAGCGATAGCGGAGCATCGCCACCTCGTTTCGGATCTGCATCATAGCAGTCCAGATGTAGTCACCGAACTGGATCTCAACAACCGGCTTCAACCCCAGGGTCGCCATTCCGACTCCTACCCCGACGATGGAGCTCTCTGCAAGAGGTCCGTTAAAGACCCGTTCTCTTCCGTGCTTCTCGGTCAAGCCGCTGGTCACGGTGAACACACCTCCCTTCCCGTGAGCCACATCCTGCCCAAAGAGATACACGCTCTCATCTCGTGAGAGCTCTTCATCCAGGGCGTGGTTGAGGGCATCCACGAGGTATACTTCATCCTCTTCTGAGCCGGTTTTTCGCCGTTCAGGCTCTTGTTCTGTCTGATCAGAAGCGAACGGATCTCGGGGTTCTTCGGAATAGGTATGGCTTTCCACCTGAGCGGGGTCGGGATCCGGTTGGGTTTCCGCGAATTCTGCGGCCTCATCGATCTCACGACGAATTCGTTGCTCAAGTTCTGTCAGCTCATCCTCAGAGAGGAGCTTTTGCTTGAGCAATCGGTGGCGGAGGATGGCGTTGGGATCCTGAGCACGCTCTGCTTCGAGATCCTCGTCTGTTCGATACTTGAGGTGGTTATCGGAGATAGAGTGTGACTGAAGGCGCGGCACGTGAGCCTCGATCAGAGAGGGGCCGTCTCCGCGAAGGGCCCTGGAGTGAGCCGCAGCTGCCGTGTGAAAGCTCTCTTCGAGATCGGTGCCGTCAATCGAATGGAGTTCGAGGTTTTCGTAGCCGTGGGCGATCTTGAAGACACTTTCTCCGGCGAGCTGTTCTGAGACGGGAACAGAGATCGCGTACTTGTTATTCTGGATCAGGAAGACGACGGGGAGCTTTTCTCGAGCCGCCCAATTGAGCGCCTCATGAAAATCGCCCTGGGAACAGGTCCCTTCGCCAGCGGAGACGTACACGACTTCCTCGAGACCGAGCTTGCGGATAGCGAGCGCGCACCCGACTGCCTGGAGAAACTGTGTTCCGGTCGGAGAGCTCTGATTGACGATCCGGAGTTCTTTAGAGCCCCAGTGCATCGGCATCTGTCGTCCGTGAGAGTTCGGATCATCATCCTTGTTGAGGGCATTCAGCATGAAGTCGGCATTCGGCATGCCGAGGGTGGCGCACAGCGCCATATCGCGGTAGTAGGGATAGAACCAATCCCGTCCCGGTCGAAAGGCCTGAGCCGTCGCGACCTGGACTGCCTCATGGCCAGCACAACCGATCTGAAAGTGGCACTTGTTTTGCTTGTACAACACGATAATCTTCTCGTCGACGGCACGTGAACGGAACATCTCGTGGTAGGAGTGAATCAGCATCTCCTTGGCGAGCTTCTTCCGAGATGGAGTTCGCGACGACCGCGTCTTTGCTGAGGTTTTCTTTCCCGCGGTCTTCTTCGCTGCGGTTGTCTTCGCCGTGCGCTTCTTGGTCGAAACCTTCTTTTTTGGAGCAACCTTCTTCGCTGTCCTCTTCGTCACCCCCTTCTTCTCCTTGGCAGCCTTTTTGCTCCGAGTCGAGCTCGTTTGGGAAGACCGAGCTTTGGATGTCTTCGCTGGTCGAGCTTTGCTCGCTTTCGCTGGTCGAGCTTTGCTCGCTCGAGAAGGTCGAGCTTTGCTCGCTTTGGGAGACCGAGCTTTGCTCGCTTTAGGAGATCGAGTTTTTCCTGACTGCTGCCTACGGGCGGGGGATGCCATACACACTACTCCTCAAGATGCCGTCTCAAAAAAACCTCGCCGATTCCATCACAGATCCTTATGTTCGCGCAAACAAAAAGGCGTTCACGATGAGCGAAGGTCGCTCTCTGGGGCGTAGTGGAAAACATGACAGAATTGCTCGATAAGTTCTCGTTCGAGGTCAGTGCGACGAGGTATCTCTTCGAGATCTTCGCAAGAAACAACGTCAATATCTTCGTATCCGCACGGGAGGAGGTGACGAAATCCGTGACTCTGGTCAGTGAGGTACAGGGCAAGTCCGTGGGTGCTGCACCACCGTGAGAATCGAACACCGATAGAGCAGATTTTCTGGTAGCGAGGAGTGGCCTCTCCCTTTTGAGTGGGAGCCGCACTGAGAAAGACCCCGGTTCGATCAGGTATCCGTACGGCCCGGTCTGTGTACGGTGCCAGGGTTTGAATCACTGCCTGTTCCAGACCTCGCATATACCATCCCACGTCACGTTTTCGGGTTCGGAGATCGAGCAGGGGGTAGGCGATCAGTTGTCCTGGTCCGTGGTAGGTAAAGTCTCCCCCTCTTCCGATCTGACAGAGGGCGATCCCTTCTTCCGAAAGGGTCTCCTTCGAAGAGAGCAAGCTCTTCGGTGAAGCGCTCTTGCCGTAGGTGATCACCGGTGGGTGTTCACACAGCAGGAGGGTCTGTGGGCGATTGCCCGCCTGAATCTCTGAGCACCACTGGTGTTGGAGTTCAAGTGCCTCTCCGTACTCCAGCCCGTATTTCCGGATGAGGTGAAGGGGAAGCAGCGGGAGGCTCTCTGAGGGGGTCTCCCCGTTAAAAGTTGATCGGTTCACCGAGTGCTGCCGCCATCGCCTCCATGACTGATTCTGAGAGGGTTGGGTGAGGGTGAATCGTTTCCTTCACACTCGCTGCGATCCCTTCGTGAGAACGGATTATGGCTGCCTCAGCGATAAGCTCCGTCGCTTCACTGTGTAAGATATGGACCCCGAGAACTTCTCCGATATCCTTGTCGATAATCACCTTAATCATCCCCTCCGGTTCTCCGATAGCGATCGCCTTTCCGATGGCGGAGAACGGAATCTTCCCGATGCGGTACTCTATCCCCTTTTCTTTGCACGCCTGCTCTGTGAGGCCTACCGAAGCGACCTGCGGTTGACAGTAGGTACAGCTCGGGATGTTGCTGTAGTCCATCGCCGTATGGGCCTGGTCACAGGCGGCCTCTGCCGCGATGATTCCCTCATGACTCGCCTTGTGAGCGAGTTGTGGTCCGGGAACGATGTCACCGATCGCAAAGTGGTTCGGGACACTCGTTCGCATGTACTCATCAACCATCAGAAATCCCCGCTCAGGGGTGATGCCGACGTTTTCTAATCCAATTCCATCAGTGTTCGGGACAACTCCGATCGCGAGGAGTCCGCAGTCCCCGCTCCACCGCTCACTCTTGTCTCCGCTCCGGAGAGTTGCCGTAAGGGTTTTGCCCGATACCTTGAGGTCTTCCACCGAGCAACCGGTTTTGATGGTCATCCCCCGTTTGGTGAGGACTTTCTCGAGGCCTTTCGAGATCTCTCCATCCTCAACGGGGAGAATTTGGGGAGCCATCTCAACCACGGTGACTTGGGTGCCGAGAGTTGAGAAAAAGTAGGCGAATTCGATTCCGATCGCACCGGCACCGATCACGAGGAGCTTTTGTGGTTGCCGCCGGTATTCGAGCGCGGTGCGGTAGGTGTGAAGGACATCGCCGTCAATCTCGACTCCCGGGAGAGTCCGAGCTCTCGCGCCCGTTGCGATAATGATATCCGCATACTGATAGGTCATGCTCTTCCCCGCCTCATCACGAACGTGAATACGGTTTCCGCTGTCGAGTGTCCCAGTTCCCTTGATGACCTCCACCTTGTTCTTCTTCATGAGGTAACTCACCCCGCCCGAGAGCTTGCCGGCCACATCACGAGAGCGGTTAATCACCTTTGGGAAGTCGACCTTGACCTCCGAGGTGGTGAAGCCGAACTCATCTGCTCGATCCATGTCGTGATAGAGTTGGGCTGCCCTGAGAAGAGACTTGGATGGGATGCATCCCCAGTTGAGGCAGACCCCACCGAGATCTTCCTTCTCGATAATCGACACCGAGCGCCCGAGCTGCGCCGCTCGAATAGCCGCTACATAACCACCCGGTCCCGAACCGAGTACAATGAGATCCTTCTTCTCTGATGCCATGGTGAGGTGTCTCCCTTCTTGAAAAGTCTTATAGTGCACTCGGCACCGAACTGAGGGAGATATATCACGCTTATGACCCTCGAACAATCAGGTGCGCGCCCACGGCGGAGTGAGGTGCTCGGGGAGGGAGACCGTGAGTTTGCCCGGTGAGATCGGGTGAAACAGTGAGAGCTGAACGCACGCCAGGTGCAGGGAGGGGTGAGCCCTCCCCCCGTAAAAACTATCCCCGATGATAGGGCCAAAGAACGCGGCGCAATGCACCCGGATCTGATGGGTTCTCCCAGTGATCGGTTTTGCGAGTAAGAGTCGGGAGGGCGCTGAGGGAGGTGGCGAGGGGAGCAGGGTAAACTCGGTGAGTGCTTCTACTCCATCTTCGGGAGATACTTCGCGGAGAACGGGGTGGCACGGGCTCTGCCCGATGGGGGCTGCGACCTGCACTGACGAAGAAGACGAAAAGGCCGCGGTGAGAGAATCTGAGTTGGCCACGGCGCAGAGATACCGTTTGGATACGAGCCGACGTTCGAAGAGTCGTTGGAGGGGTTCATTCATCTCTCGGTGGATACTGACCGGAACGATCCCTGCTGTGGCCGTATCGAGCCGCGAGGGAATGTGTACCGCCCGGCCGTAGTGTTGTTCTAACGCCGTTCGGAGCGAAAAGCGGCGTTGTTCACGATTCGGCTGGGTGGGGAGCTGCGGGGGCTTGTAGACAAAGGCGAGATGTGAGTCTTCCCACAGAATGAAGTCGGAGTGGAAGGGAGCGTATACCTCTTCTGGGTTTTGGTAGTCGTACTTCGGTTCGTAGTATTCGATCTTTCCCCTCGATGGGAGTCGTCGATCGCTTGAGACTCGGATCCCATTGAGATAGAGCCCGCCGAAGTCGGCACGTTCCTCCCAGCTCTCTTTGGAGATGTGAGGAAGTTTCTCCGAAAGGTACTCGAAAAGAGTCTTCTCATTATCGGCCGGATCAAGATCGTATCGGAAGTGGTGTCTCTTGCTGTAGAGGGAGTGCTCTACCCGCGTACGGTCGAGGGCAGGGACGTGAGATGGATGAGAGAGGAGGGGGAGGGGAGTTGCCGAGGGGGGCGGGGAACATGGATGCAATGACTCTTCACTGCTCCTGCTTGTTGCTGGTATACATTTCATATCGGGTAATGGCGTGGAAAAGGGTATCGAGCCGTTCCGAGAGTTCTGACATCGGAAGCTCTAAGGAGAGCGGCTTTTCGTTGCCGATGTCAAACCCCTTCTCAAGTTCATGGAGCCGTTCGAAGAGCGGAGCGGAAAACATCCGTTCGAGTTTATGGCGAGATACCTGGACCCGACGCTGCCGAATCTCTACCAGTTGCTCAAAGAGTCCTCGTTGAGACTCTGGAAGATCGAGAGGGGTGCTTCTCTCGCATATCGGTACCACGGCGGTGGGGGTACTGAGATCCGCAATGGTGAGAGGGCTGAGTTGAAGTTGGGAAGAGCCGTCAATCATCACCCCCGAGACCAGAGTCTTTTGGAGGGGGAGATCTTCAGGGATCTCGATAGAGAGGAGGACTCCATCCCGGTCTTCGTCGTAGCTCCAGGTGGCTGGTACTTCCCGGGTCGTTTTTCCCACATAGAGCAGTCCGTAGGCTGCTTGAACCTCTTTCTCCCCCGCAAAAAAAATGTGCGAGATATGCTCTGCAGAGGCCTCACGTATGCCAGGGAGTGGCGCAAACAGGACACCGATCAGAGCAACAAGACCGGTAAGCAAGCGGGCGTGACTGCGGTGAAGTGCGTGCACAGGACTCACGATCCCCTCCTTAGCAAGGTGCTGAGTGCGCGGAGTCTCTTCTCAGCGAGGGTTTGTCGAAGGAGCTGTTCTTCGAGATCTTGGGCACGCTTGGCGAGTTCTCCGACGGTGAGTTCTTCTCCGTTGGAGGCGATCTCCTCTTTGTGGAGTGCTCCCGGTCGATCTTGGCAGTGTTGCAATCTCCAGTAGTATTCCGAAGTCACCACTTCTCCCGCATCGTTCTCAACCGAGAATCGGTAGACAAAGCCCGCTCGGGGGGCTGAGGTAGAGAACGAATAGATCGGTTCTTCCTGTGAGGTATATCCCTTTGGCAGCGCGATCAGCGGGAAGAGTTCGCCGTCTCGGACCATTTCTACATCGAGTGGAAGATCTTTTCGGTGTAAGCCGGTCACGATCACCGTAAAGTCCGTTTCCGTTCCCTGTGCACCGAGTTGAACCTCTCGGGAGTCGTGCACAAACCGTATCTCCGCCAGACAGTTCTCTTCTGCTGCTAGCTGGAAGAGCGATACCATGGCGACGAGAAGGCCCAGTAGCACACGTTGAGACAAACTTCTTCGGGGATCACTTCGCTTGACGGTGGTTGGCATCACGGTGTTCAGCATCACGGCGCCGCCCTCCAGGTGGAGCGCTCCCCGGTGATCTCGTTATAGAGCGTTCCCGTGACATTATCACCTTCGATGGTCGAAGAGAGGGTGAAGAGAAAGCCCTTTGAAGCGACCCGAAGTTCTCCACCACCACTGTCGTCACCGGTGAAGGTGGCCCCGGCTGTATCAACAACGATCGGGGTGAATCCGTGAATCCCGATGGCGATAATGAGCTGTTTCGATGTCTCGAGTGAGATAACGGAAAACGGCACCTTCTCTTTTGACTTTCCAAGAACGAGTTCCCCAGAGTAGACCCCTCCGGGGAGCACTTCTCCCTGAGTGAGTGGACCCTGCGGTATGCCAAAAAGAGGGGGGTTCTGAGTGCTGCCGGACGGTGCGGCGAAAGATCCCCCGTCAGAAGCTGGGTTTTGAGGAAGATCTTGGTCGACCGTCTGTGAAACGAGGGCAGGGACCTTCTCTTCACTCGCGGTTCCCTCTTCAGGAGTGCCGCCGAGAAAGGAAGCTGCTCCGTAGGCAATCCCAGCGAGCACTACGACTCCAAACAAGAGCTTCCCGCCGGAAAGACCCTCTCCACCTGATTTTTTTGAGGAGGATGAAGGGCTTTTTGGCGAAGTTTTGCCGTGATCAGAAGCGGGGCTCGAGGCGGTCGTCGAGGCTCCCTTAGCCTCTTTTTCCGCCTGCGGCTTCGGTGCCTTCTTGAGGGGAGTCGGCTTGGTCTCCTTTGGAGAGAGCTCAGAGCGGGGCTTGAAGAGGTCTGCCTTTGACGGAACAGTACTCGGTGAAGATGGCGATGATGGTCGGATGGCCTGTGAAGGTTTACCCTCGCCACGGTTCTTCGAGTTCTTCCGTGTGGGGTTCTCTGATGAGGAGTCTTGTGAAGAACCCTTCCCGGTAGCAGCAGGTTCCGCGGGCGTGGTTTCCGCAGCAGTCGTTCCGGCAGCAGTGCTTCCTGTTGTAGTGCTTCCTGTTGTGGAAGCCTTTGCAGCCGTGGAGCCTTTGGATGTTGTCTTCTCGTCCTGAGAACTCTGCTTCGGGAATGGGGACTTCTGACGGGACGCTTCACCTTTCCCCGTTGGCCGGGCAGGCTCTTTCGCCTTCTCCTGAGTCGCCTTCTGGGGGTGAGGAGCAGCCTCCTCCTTTCGACGAAGGGCTGCTTCTTGAGCCGCTGGTGGTGCAGAAGGAGAGGGGGATGAGAGAATATTTCCATCGTCTCCCATCAGCGGAGGATCGCTCGGTGCGGTTACTGCCTTTTCTGGTGGTTTGGGAGCAGCTTTCTCTGGCGTCTTTGGGGCAACATCTTTATCGCCGGGAGAAGAGGCACGTTCCGCCTTTGGAGGGGTGGCGCTCTCTGCTTTGGCTGAAGAGGACGTTCCGCGTTGAGCGGCGTTCTCCTTCGCCGTGCCCTTACTTCCGGCAGCCTCTTTTTCCAGTCCGCTTACATCAAAGGAGACAAGGGCCTGAATGAGGTCTCGTGCACTTTGGAACCGTTCATTCGGGTCCACACTCATCAACGTCGTGATCGCGCTCAAGAGGTGGGCTGGAGCATCGGGCTCCCGCTCGGAAAGCGGCACATACGAGGGGGGGATCTGAGAACCTGCTTGCTCTGCAAGGGTTGCCCCCGCGAACGGATGAACACCAGCGAGAAGCTCGTAAAAGGTGATTCCGAGCGCGTAGAGGTCTGCGCGCTTATCGAACGGCTCCCCATTGAGTACTTCCGGAGAGAGGTATTCGAGCGTCCCGACACCGGTCCTCAGCTCTTCAAGAGAGGATTTCTCTCCGGGGAGTATCGCCACCCCGAAATCTCCGATCCGAATACTCTGGTCGTCCACCACGAGGATGTTCTCCGGTTTCAGATCGCGGTGGAGGATTCCTGCTTTATGGATAAAGTCGAGGGCCTCTGCCGCCTGCAGGAGGAAGAGCTCTGTCTGTGTTGCAGAAAGCTTTCCCCCCTTGCGTTCGAGATACCGTCTCAGGTCGCCGCCATTGGCGAGTTCCATGGTGAGGTAGCAGAGATCGCCGAGTGAGTGAAAATCATCGAGGCGGATAACGTACTTGTGGCGTGAAGAGACCATCGCCAGTGCTTCCTTTCGCAGGAGGTCACTTGGAAACACCTCATCTCTCTTATCGAGAAGAACTTTGAGTGCGACCTCTTCTCGCTCACCATCGATGTACTTTGCGTGATAGACGACACTTCTCGATCCACGGCCGAGTATCGAGAGGATCTCGTAGCGCTTGTCGAAGATCTTCTTTTTCTTGTTCGCAACTGCCATCTATCGCTTACTCTGTCCTTCAGCCTCACCTGCTTCACCCGGTATGAGGCGTGCGTCTCCATCGCATGTGTTGGCGCACCTCCGAGTGGTGTGCACCAGTGTTATGACCGATCCCTGAACACCCGTGGCCTGAAAAGCCAGACAAAACTGAAAAGCCAGACAAAAATCGGGAGATGAGGAGAAAAATCGAGGTGTGGGCCCGAAAATTGTCCTGCTTCTCCGAAATTTTCGTAGAAATCCCCTTGGGGAGCTCCATAAGGAGAACTCCCTCAATAATTCCTGGTGCGCCAGAAAGCAGAAGAGATACACGATACCGGATACCTGCACCGAATCAAGGCACGCTGAACATCTTTTTCGATGAGTTCAGTGTGCCCCTTCGGTACGCTCCTCTGTGTTGCCTCAGCTTCGGAACTGTGCGACACCTGAAGGACCCAGCGGGGACCTTCGTGGTGCTGATGAACTGGGTCTTTGGAGTCTGCACCAGTAGCTCAGCTGGATAGAGCACCCGCCTTCTAAGCGGATGGTCGGAGGTTCGAATCCTCCCTGGTGCGTTCTTTCGCTTTGCAGTGTACGATATGCCGAGAGCAGAGTTCTAAGACAAGAGAGCCCTCCAGGAGAAGAGAGATGGATGTAGACCCGTATATTGGAGTGGTCGTACTGGCAGTACTGACGGCTGGCTTTCTCGTGACCATGTTGGTGCTCTCGACGGTACTTGGGCCAAAGAACGCGAACAAGACCAAGCAGCTTCCCTTTGAGTGTGGGTCTGTTTCTGTCGGAAATGTTCGCGATCAGCGATTTAATGTTCGATTCTATCTCGTGGCGATGTCATTTATTCTCTTTGATATTGAGGTCATCTTCCTCTATCCGTGGGTCGTCAACCTGGAGTTCCTAGGATGGAATGGCTTCTGGGCAATGATGGTCTTTATCGTCGTTGTTTCACTCGGACTCGTGTACGAGTGGAGAAAAGGGATACTCGACTGGAACGAGTCGTAGGACGTTAGGCTCTGTTCAATAATTCACCCCCACATTGTGGTCGGAGCAACCACCCGGTAAAGTTGCGGTATGGAGAAAAAGTTAAGCTGGCAGGAGATAGAGAAAAAGTACCATGAGCAGTGGGTGCAGCTTGTTGACTTCGATTGGCCGGAAGGGGAGCCCAGGCCTGCCTCAGGCCGAGTGAGGCTCTCTGCGCCAACCAGGAAGGAGTTTAACAAGCTTGTCTTGGAAGCAGATCCTGTTGATGCTGCCCGAATATACGTCGGCCCCCACAAGCTTCCAAAGGGAGATATTCTCAGCTCCAATATTGTCAGAATTGTTCCATGCGCGTAGTAAGAATCGATCGATCTCAAGTAGTCCCAGAGATCAAGCGGAAATCACCTCGAGCTGGAGAAGTGTAGCTCCTATTGGTCACGTTCTTCGTTTTTGACTCTCTGCCAGAGCTCTTCTTTCTCGTTTCTGGAGAGTTCGTTTTTGGATGATGGGCCGTGCCCCTTTTCAAGTTCTTCCAGCCGCCGGTAGCGTCGGGAGAATTTTCGGTTCGCCTTTTTGAGTGCACCCTCCGGTTCAACGCCGAGTTTTCGTGCCAGTTGGGCAACGGTAAAGAGGAGATCTCCGACTTCCTCTTCTATGGCGATGGCGTCTGAAGTCTCGATCTCTGCCAAGACCTCCTCGCATTCCTCATTCACCTTCTCAAGGATCTCCCCTGGGCTCTCCCAATCAAAGTTCCTCTTGGCAACCTTCTTCCCGATCTGAAAAGACTCCAGAAGAGCAGGGAGTCCCTTGGGAACCCCATCAAGAACGCTGGCAGAAGCCATCACCTCACTTCGTTCCGCACTCTTTATCTCCTCCCACTGCTCTCGTACCTCTTCGCTGGTTGAGAGCTGTTGAGCCCCGAAAACGTGTGGGTGGCGACGGATCAGTTTTTCAACGAGCTTCTCCGCAATAGAATGGACCGAAAACCGTTGTTGCTCTGAGGCGATCTCGGCATGGAGGTAGATCTGGAGGAGGAGGTCGCCGAGTTCTTCCTCGAGATGCTCGGGGGCCTCTTCAATCGCCTCCACCACTTCGTAGGCTTCTTCGATGACATACCTCCGAAGACTCTCATGGGTCTGCTCGAGATCCCACGGGCATCCACCGTCCGGATCACGCAGCGCCGCGATCACCGATGCGAGGCGGGAGAGGGGATTTTCACGGGTCGTCATAGCAGCTCCTCGTCACAGCCAGAATGGTTGCCTCGAATCTATCGAAGCGAGCAGTGAATCACCAGCCGGTCGTCCCATTCACTGATTTTTTTCACCGACAGAGGAAGAACCGTGGAAGAGGGCAAATGCCTCGATTCGTGCTGGAGAACGCTCTGCGAGGGACTTCGCCGCCGCACGGAGGGTGGCACCACTACTCACCACATCATCCACGAGCAGCACGGCCCGACCAGAGAGCGCCCGGTGTGGGGAAGTAAAACACCCGTGCATATTCTCTGCCCGCTCCTCTGCGGAGAGAAACTTCTGTACCCGTGCTGCGCGAAGGCTTCGCCACCGGAGGAGACCGAGCTCTGATCGGGAGAGCCTCCTTCTGAGGGCGGCTTCTGCGATGGTGCGAGCAAAGAGGAGGGGAATATGAAAACCTCGCTCACGGACAGACCGCCACCGGGGTGGAATCGGAACAACGTCATCAACAGAGAGGTCTCCAAGGGTCGATTCCGCGTAGTGTCCCACCAGAGCTCTCATCGTCTTCAGCGGCGGAAAACACCGCGCTCTCTTCGCCTCTCGGAGGAGTTCTCCCAGCTCGTCTCGGTACCGGTATGGCGAGTACACCACAGAGATCTCGCTCTCGGCCAGCGCATGCGGTGCCGTACACCGAGGAGAAAGCTCCTCCTGGCACCGAGCACAGAGCCACCGCTCGCCATGACGGGAAGCCCCACACCGCGGACAGGCCCCCACCTGAAAGAAAGATCTCGCCATGCCCTAACTATCGTTTCGAGAGGGAATTTGTTTCCTCCTTTCTCAAAAAATTTCCATTTTCAGCGTAAGCTACTGAAATCACAGGCTTCGAGCAAAACAAACGGGTGTCAGAGACCCTTAAGGTTTGCGTAAGCTACTGAAATCACAGGCCCTGAGCAAAACAGACGGGTGTCAGACACCCTTAAGGTTTTTGGGGGATGAGGTGTTCGAGTTCGGTGGAGGGTTGTGAGAGGGAGCCATTTCGGTCGATCTCTTGGTAGGTATTGGTGGGGTGCTCTTCATTCGTGGCGCTGCAGGCGATGATCACGGTGTCGGCGGAGGGGGAATCGAGCTCTCGGATCGCTTGGGCGGCTTCATATCCATCGATTTTTGGCATCTGGCAGTCGAGCAGGATCAGGTCGAAGCGGCCTGAGTCCTTGACTGCTTGCAGGGTCATTTTACCGTTCTTGGTGATGGTGACCTGGTACCCGAGTTTTTCAAGGAGTCGTTCCGCTGTCTTTTGGTTTGTCGGGTGGTCTTCCGCGATCAGGGCGCGTTTTTCGACGGCGGGAGCGAGTGGAATCTTCACTTGAAAGAGAGATCCCTTTCCGGGTGTGCTCTCAACAGAGATCTCTCCCCCCATGCCCCTGACGAGTTTGCGGCAGATCGCGAGGCCGAGACCGGTTCCGCCATACTTTCTCGTGGTAGAGGTGTCGGCCTGTTGAAACTCTTCAAAGATGAGTTCTAAGTTCTCTTCTGCGATCCCGATTCCGGTATCCTCTACTTCAAAGAGGTAGTCTGGCTCGTGTTCGCTCCGACTGACGCGGAGCGCAATGGAACCGCCCTCCTCGGTGAACTTAATGGCGTTGCCGAGTAGGTTAAAGAGTACCTGCCGGAGGCGAATCTCGTCTCCGACGACGGTGACCTCGAGATCCTCCTGGAGAGAGACGGAAGTATCGAGCTTCTTTGAAACGATTCGTTCGGTAAAGAGCTGCAGGGTATGTTGAACGAGGTGGTCGAGTTGAAATGGCTCAGAGGAGAAGGTGAGCTTTCCGGATTCGATTTTTGAAGCGTCGATAAAGTCGTTGAGGAGGGCGAGCAGGGCGTCTCCAGAGCTTCGGGCGATTTCAAGGTACTTTTCCTGTTCTGTCCGGTCTTCTGTGGAGAGGGCAAGAGAGATCATCCCGATGATGCCGTTCATCGGTGTTCGAACCTCATGGCTAATGTTGGCCAAGAACCGTCCTTTGGCCTTATTCGCTGCCTGGACTTCTTGAAGGGCCTGGGATCGTTCTCGGAGGAGCTCCTCGTTCTCTGCTGCTGCATAGGCGTTTCTTCGGTAGCTTTTGGCAAGCCGTCCAGCGCAACTGGCGATAAATGGAAGGAAGAGGCCGAGTGAGAGAGTGAGGTGCCACGGGGGAGCGTTCCCGAAAGAGGGACTGATGAAGAGCAACGAGACCAGGAGTGAGCCGAGGGGAAGGATCGTGAGTGAAAGTCCGGCCGCAAGGATCACCGAGGTGGAGACGGCAGCACCGGCAGCTACCCCCGCGAAGATAACGAGCTGTGTGGCAAGAGCGGTCGCACTCATCATTGGGACAAAGAGCAGCGCAAAGGCCGACCAGAGAAGCCCTGAAAGAAGTACCCCAAAGGCAAGTTGAACGGCGTGTTCAGTGCTCTGAACGGTTCTTGAGTTTCGAAGAACGTTTCGTTGAACCAGAAGTCGCACCGAGGAGACAACGACCGAAGCAACCAGCCAAAAGGTCAGGGAGAGCGAGAGTTCTGGGCTCCACGCCGAGCTGACGAGAAGCATCGCACAGAGGAGATTTCCCACAGCGGCGGAACAGTTGTGGCGACAGAAGAGCTGAATCTGTTTGCGGTGAACCACTTCACCAACGGTGCCGTCAGCGAGTACCGGCGAGAGACCGACCCGTTCTTTCCAATTCCTTCCCATGAGCTACCGGATCTCCTTCGCTGACATCCATCACTGGTTGGCTATCGGCGGGGAGGATCTGGAGCTTAATACCTTAATCTGTGAGCCACTGTTCTAACTTTCTGAAAAAACAAGAGATCTTCCCGTCATTGCGGGAGGTTGAGCGATCTTCAACAGCTCAAGAATTGTTGGTGCAACATCACACAGCGCCCCGCCTTGGCGGAGCTTTCGCTCAGAGGCACTGGGCGTTACGAGTATGACCGGCACAGGAAATGTCGTGTGAGCGGTATGCGGGGCACCGGTGGTGGGATCAATCATCTGCTCGGCATTTCCGTGATCGGCGATGATCAGTGCCGTGCCTCGTTGCCTTTCGAGCTCCCCGAGTATCTCGCCGAGACACCTGTCGACGACCTCAACGGCTTCGACCGCGGCAGAGAAGTTTCCGGTATGTCCCACCATATCACCGTTGGCAAAGTTCACGATGATGCAGTGGTGAGATCCCGCTTTCAGACTTTTGCAGACGACCTCTGTGACCCCTCGTGCGCTCATGGAGGGTTTCTCATCGTAGGTTTTTACATCGCGGGGGGAGGGAACGACGATCCGCTCTTCCCCCTCAAAGAGCTGTTCTTCTCCTCCATTAAAGAAGTAGGTCACGTGCGGGTATTTCTCGGTCTCAGCGACTCGGAGCTGGGTAAGGCCAGCCTGGGAGAGCACCTCTCCGAGGTGGTGCGAGATCTCTTCTGGCGGGAAGAGGATGGGGAGAGAGAAGGTTTCGTCGTACTCCGTAAAGCAGAGAGTCCGACCTGGCGGTGCTACCGTGCGGTTTGGGGAAGAGAGGTGCTCTGAAATCTCTGGGAGATCTGCTTGGGTGAACGCCTTGACGATCTGTCTCATCCGATCAGCACGAAAGTTCCAGAAGAGCACACCGTCCTCTCTGCCCCAAGTTCTGCGGGTAAAACGAATGGGCTCCAGAAACTCATCGGTCACTCCACGATCGTAACTGCGCTGTACCTCTGCTCTCAGTTGAGAAAAGATCTCACTCTGCTCGTTCTCGGTCGCGAACGATTCGTGTGTGTTGGGACCAACGATCGCTTCATAGGCGAGCGCTGTTCGTTCCCACCGGTTGTCTCGGTCCATCGCATAAAACCGACCGGAGAGAGAGCCGATCTCCACTCGATCGCGAAGAGGGGTTATGACCTCCTCTAATCGATCGATATCACCGAGAAAAGCATGTGGCGAAACGTCCCTGCCGTCGCTCACTAAGTGGAGGACGAGCGTTACTTCCGGCATCGCTCGGCAGAGCAGGGGGAGAAGTGAAGAGAGGTGCTCGAGATGAGAGTGAACTCCGCCTCGACTCCACAACCCAACGAGGTGGAGCACCCGGAGTGGAGCCTCGTCGGCCTTCGATTGTTCAACAAGTTCACTCAGCGCTGGGAGCTGGGAAACGGATCCGTCTCGAAACCCATCAGTGATTCGGAGCAATGATTGCTTGACGACCCGTCCCGCTCCGATGTTGAGGTGGCCGACCTCGGAGTTCCCCATTTGACCGGCAGGGAGGCCGACCGCTTCTCCCGAGGTGAGGAGGGTTTCGTGAGGATACTCTCGCAAGAGTCGATCAAGATTGGGGGTGTGAGCAGCGGAGACGGCGTTTCCCTCACGTTCTGGATTCAGGCCGATGCCATCAAGGATGCAGAGGACCAGCGGGGTGTGATCGGCTGCAGCGCTCATGAATTCCCTTTCTCGTACTGGAGGGCTGGGTAGAACGGAGCATCTTCGCCGGCGGGACGGTGGAAAATATCGCGGGGTAGTCGAGCGACCTCCGGGTTGTTTCCGTCTTCTCCGTTCGAGAGCACTTGGGGTCGTTCTCCTTCGAAAAGCCTCTTCCACACCTTGGCAGCGTCCTGAAAACGACTCTCACGATTGAGAGAGTATCCGGTCAGGGCCAGGTAATCCCTCCGAAGAGCGGGATCGTGAGCGTCGTGAAGGGACGCCACTCCTTCGAGAGTTTTGAGTGCCTCTTCTGACTGCCCGAGGTAGAGGTGCACCCGAGCAATATCGAGTTGTGCAAGGAACTGCTGTCGCGGTGTTTCTGTATTTCTGAGCGCTGTTTTCGCCGCGGACAGCGCCCGTTCTCCATCGTTCTGCCGAAGCCACAGTTCGATCGCTCGTCGCCAGAGCTCTGAGGATTGGGTCTCTTTCGCCGCCTTGAGGAGGACATCAGCCGCCTCTTTCGGTTCTCCCAGTTCCAGTTCGCACTCGGCAAGGGCGAGGGAGGCCGGGATATACTTGGGGTGGTGTTTGGTAAATTTCCGAAGCGCTTTGGCCCATTCCCGGAGTTCCTGTTTCCCCTCCCCACTGGAGTTGCCAGCAGTTCCAGCGGCGCCTTCGAGAGGGCGGGATGACTCCGCAGAAGGGAGATGTTCGCTCTTGAGGGCGAGGAACGCGAGCTCGATTGATGCCTCGCTGGAGGGGTCTCCACCGGTGCTTTCATACTGCCGTTGGTACTCAATGGCATCTGGAATTCTGCCGAGTTGGAGAGAGAGGTCTCTCGCTTTTCCGGCGGCGTAGGCACCGGGCTCTTGGTAGAGCGCGAGGGCGAGGTTGTCGAGGGCTGCGGTCTTGTTTCCGAGCTGCTCGTTGAGGTGGGCTGCTTGGAGCAGAACTTCCACGTTGTTCGGGTCACTCTCTCGGGCTCGATCAAGGGCAGATAGCGCCTTTCGAAGTTCGCCATTGAGCGCCAGCGTTTTCGAGAGCTCCACTCGAGCGACGATATCGGTTGGATCCTTCTTGATCAGCCGTTCCCACAGTGCCTGAGCTCGCACGTATTCTCCCGCGGACTGGAGTGCTCGCGCCTGAAGGAATGAGTCGTAGAACTGTTTCTGCTGCTGCTCACGGACCCGAAAACTCCGTTCTCTCCAATACACTTTCACTCCGGAGACCACCCAGAGAGTGACTGAGCAGAGCAACCCGGCGGCGAAGAGTCCGAGGTAGAGGATCCCCGCCATGGCGCGAACCTCTCTCTGGGGGCCGTAAAAGAGGATCCCCTCATGGGCATTGAGGTAGACCACCGCGATACAGAGTGCAACGATCAGGGTAATCAGGAGAATTCGGGTAAACTTCGCGACCATCTCTCGGGAAACCTTCGTGACAAAGTGAACTCACAGTACGTACGGCGGGAGGTCCAGTGCATGACTTGCTCCTCACCGCTTCGGTACTATGGAAGAGGGGCCGCTGATTGTAAAGAATAGGGGGTCTGTTCAGACCTTTTTCGCCCTTACCCACAGTCCTTCGAGGTCATACTGTTCCCTCATCGGCTCGTAGAAGACGTGAACGACGACATCGATGCAGTCGATGATGATCCAGTGCCCTTCGTCGTATCCTTCGACAAACTCTGGTCGAACGCCGTGGCGATCAAGCGCCTCGCGGATCTTATTCGTAATCCCCTGCGCCTGGCGATCAGAGCGCCCACTGGCAATCACGAAATAATCTGCAATATCGAAAACCTCTCGTACGTCGAGAATCGTTACCTCTCGGCCCTTCGCTTCATGACACGCCTCCGATATCTCTCGGGCCAGTGCAAGCGAATCGTGGGGAATCTCCTCAACAACATCGGGAACAAAGTTCGCGACCGTCTGGATCGATTCCTGATTAAGGGTCTTCATAGAGCAAGTCTTCCTCATGTACAGAGACACAAACAGATAAGCAAAGATGTGGGGTGAAGCGGGGGAGTAGGTGAGCGAGACACTCAGTGGGCCAAAGGGGCCCAGAATCTATGGAGATGCGAGAAAGAGGAGCCATACCGGCATCCCCTATGCCAAAGCCTTCTAAGATAGAGTCTCCTTTCACAAGCGAAGGCGATCTTCTGCCTTCATTCTTCTATTGTACGAAAGGGGCTCGTTCTGTTCAATCAAAAAACAAGCGCGGTTCGTCAGGTGGTTTGTTAACTCGCTGAAATTCATAAGGAAAAATTCCGAGCAGTCATTCTAGTATTTCGTTGGAATAGTCTTTTAGGATATCGCTGATCCACTGGAGACAGGGAGAGATCCCGTTCCCGCTCACACTTGAGATTACCGCAAATGGAGCGGAAGGAAACTCAGAGGCGGCGATCTCGGAGACCTTTTCGAGTACCTCTGCACGGTGTGCTTCACTGAGAAGATCACTCTTAGAAAAGAGCAGAAACCGCGGCTTGGCTGCTACTTCCTCAGAGAACTGTTGGAGCTCTTCGTCTATCGTGCGCAGGTCGCGTCGCAGCACCTCTTCTCCGCCTTCCTGCAGCAGTGGCGAGAGGTCAACGAGGTGCAAGAGGACCTTCGTCCGTTCGACGTGCTTGAGGAACTGTAATCCGAGCCCCTTTCCCAGGTGTGCTCCCTCGATAAGCCCGGGGATGTCCGCGACGACAAAACTTTTTCCGGAATCCGTCTTGACGATTCCGAGTTGGGGTTCTCGGGTGGTAAAAGGATAATCTCCGATCTTCGGTTTCGCCGCAGAGATTCGTGAAAGGAGGGTCGATTTCCCCGCGTTCGGTAGCCCGAGCAATCCGACATCCGCCAGGAGTTTCAGAGAGAGACGAAAGTTTCCCGACTCCCCTTTGCGTCCTGACTGGGCATGTCTCGGAGCCTGATTGGTGGCGCTCTTGAAGCGGGCGTTTCCTCGTCCGCCAATGCCACCCCGAGCAATGATAGACCGAGCCCCATCCTCGGCGAGGTCTCCTACTGGCTCTTCGCGTCCGTTTTCGTCTTGTCGGAAGATCTCGGTGCCGACCGGAACCGAGAGGATGAGATCAGCCCCATCCTTGCCAAACTTTCGGTTCTTGGAGCCCGATTCTCCGTTCTCGGCTTCCCACCGAGATTGATATCGAAAGTCGAGGAGGGTGCGCTTCGAATGAGTGGCCTCCACGATGACGGAACCGCCTCGACCGCCATCTCCTCCATCGGGTCCCCCCCGAGGAACAAACTTTTCACGCCGAAAGTGAGAGGCTCCTGCCCCGCCATCTCCCGCCTTTACGGCAACCGTGACTTCGTCAACAAATTTCACCTGATTTCGTCAACGGAACTACGCTGCCGCTACTTCTGTGACGGAGATCTTGGTCTTCTTGTTGTTCTTTCGAAACTCAACCACCCCATCTTTCAGAGCGAAAAGGGTGTAGTCACTTCCAACACCGACGTTTTCGCCCGCGTGATAGGTGGTCCCGCGTTGCCGCACCAAAATATTTCCCGCACGAACCTGCTCTCCACCAAATTTCTTGATGCCGAGCCGTTTTCCAATGGAATCACGTCCGTTCTTCGAACTCCCACCTGCTTTCTTATGAGCCATGCCTTTCTCTCCGAAACAATACTTTTCCCCTACACCCCATGCCTTCTCAGGCAATCCGGGCCTTCTCAGGCCATTCGGGTGTTCTAGACTCCCGTTACCTCTATCTCGAGAAACTGTTGACGGTGCCCCTTCTTCTTGTGGTACCCGTGTCGCCGAGTCTTCTTGTAGCTCGTCACCTTGTCTCCGTGTGCCTCACCGATCACCTTTCCAGTGACCGTGGCACCATCGACCAATGGGGTCCCGATCACCGCAGCGGTATCTGCGCCTTTTTGGAGAAGAACCTCGTTAAAGGTGATCTCGCTCTCCTTTTCGAGCTCTTTCTCGGAGCCCCACTCTATCGCTACCCGATCTCCGACACGCACCTTGTGGTGGTGATTTCCAACCTGAAATACTGCGTACGGAGCCGCCTTTTCTTCAGACATCCCTTCCTCTGACATATTCTTTCCTCTCACGACTTCGATGTCTTATTCTGCTCTTTTTCGACAGCGCTGAGCGTGCTGACGAATGGATGAGGGTACCGAGATTTGCTTTTCAAATCAACCATTTGCCGGCTCGAAATGCGACCGAATGAGCGGTGGTGATAAATTTTGGAAAACACTCCAGAAAATCTGGTATCCTGGCGGGGTAGCCGATTCAGTTGAGCGTCGAGAGTCTTCGTATCCCGGGGAAACTCTTATACTTTTCGGGCTGTTCTGGGGGTGCTATGGTAGTGGGGAGGTGTCGGTGAAGAGGCACCAAACCCTGTAGAATTTGCCACAGATATTTGGAGAAGTGCCGCTTGTCCCAGTCGTTTCCCATTGCTGGTCCAACCACTGGTCTCACCATCGGTGTGATCGAGGATGACGAATCCGTGCGACGGAGCCTGCAGCTGAATCTTGAGCTGGAGGGGTATGCGGTGGTTACCGCATGCGATGGCGAAGAGGGGCTCGATCTCGTTCGGGAGCACGCCCCGGACCTCCTGATCCTCGATGTGATGATGCCGAAAAAGGACGGGCTTCAGACCTGCAAAGAGTTGCGAACGCAGGGAGTATCCACACCACTGATTCTCCTGACCGCTCGGAGCGCGGAGGTCGATAAGGTGCTCGGGCTTGAGCTCGGCGCAGACGACTACCTCGCGAAACCGTTTGGGATGAGAGAGCTCGTGGCGCGGGTGAAGGCCTTGCTTCGGAGGACACAGGAGTCAGCCGAGGTGGATCGGGTCGAGTTCGACGATGTGGTCGTCGATTTTCGAGCATACAAGGCGGAGCGAGATCAGGAACCGGTCGAGCTTTCAGCACGAGAATACCGGCTCCTGCGGTATCTCGTCGCGAAGAACGGCTCCGTAGTCACCCGGGACGAGCTCCTTGATGAGGTGTGGGGGTATAACTCGTATCCTTCGACCCGAACGGTCGATAACCACATCGCACGGCTCCGCCAGAAAATAGAACGAGATGTCGCCCAGCCGCGGCACATCATTACGGTTCACGGGGTCGGGTACAAGTTCGTCGCCTAACTCCTCGAAATACTTCAGGAACTACGATTTCGAAAAAATTGTCCCAAAAATGTACCGTCCGTGTCACAAAGTTGCATCCTTTTCTGCTCAGCCGAATCATAGATAGGGCACGAACGAGAGAGCAGAGGGGGCAGTGAATGGAAAAAATGAGCGAAGAAGAACTCCTCATTCTTGAGAAGGGGACGGTCTCGTGCGAGGACTTTGAGGGGCTGCTCGGTGAGCTCGTCGAGGGAGAGCTTTCGCCCACGGTCGCTGAGAAGCTTCACCATCACTGCGAGGAATGTCAGGAGTGTCACGACGGGTATGAGCTCTATGAACAGGTTATCGATATCGCTCGCCTCATAGGGAAGGAGCGGCAAAAAGAACCGTCCGCTATGCCAGATGAGGTGAAGAAGCGTCTGCACCAACGGCTCAATGCCTCCCTCGGGCTCCGTCTTTCGTAGAGCAGACTTTTCAATAGCCCTTTGGGATTTGCCCGCTGAAGTATAGACTTCCGGGCATGAAAGAAAAGATCTACCTCTTTGACGGCTCTGCCTACATCTTCCGTGCCTTTTACGCGACTCCCCGACTGACGAATTCGGAAGGGTTTCCAACCAATGCCCTCTACGGCTTTGCTCGGATGTGTCTGAAGTTTCTCCGTGAGAGTGCTCCACAGTACGCCATTATGGTGTTTGATGCTGGTCAGAAGACCTTTCGCAACGACCTCTATCCCGACTACAAGGCGAATCGTGCCGAGTGTCCCGAGGATCTCTCGGTGCAGATGCCGCACTTTCGAACCCTCTCACGAGCGCTCGGATTTCAGGTGATCGAGACCCCCGGCTACGAGGCTGATGATATTATCGGAACGTTGTGCCACGAGCTCCGAGAGCATGATCATGAAGTGGTGATCGTCTCTGCCGATAAAGACCTCATGCAGCTCGTTACGGATCAGGTCGTGATGTGGGATACCATGCGTGACAAGTGGTACGACCCCTCTGCCGTACAGGAGAAGCTCGGAGTGCTTCCAGATCAGGTGATTGAGTATCTCGCAATTGCTGGAGACTCCTCTGACAATATTCCGGGGTTGAAGGGGGCGGGGCCGAAGACAGCAGTGCAACTCATTGAGCGATTTGGAACGGTAGAAAAGATCCTCGCTGCGACGGAAGAGATCCGGGAAGAGAAGGGAATCCGGGGGAGAAAGAAGATCGCCGAACAGCTCGAAAGTGATCCCGAGCTGCTCAAAGTGAGCAAAGCGCTCGTGACCATCAAGACCGATCTCTCTCTTGAGTTCGGTGAGATGGAGGATAGAGAGCTCCTCGAAAGCCTGCGCTACCGAGGTCCAGTAGAAGACGCACTCGCCGAGATCGCGGAGCAGTTCTCTTTTCAGTCGCTGATCGAAGAGTACGATCTCAGCGCGCCTTCGGCCTCATCCACCGAGTTCTCGCAGGAATACGAGCTGATCCTCCGCAAAGATTTCTCGGCCTGGGCCGAAAAGTTTCAACAGCAAGAGCGGTTCTGCTTTGACCTCGAGACCACCTCGCTCGACGTTCACGAGGCAAAGATCGTGGGTTTTGCCTGTTGCTGGGATGACGAAAAGGCCTATTACATTCCGTGCGGGCATGAGGAGCGAGCCGATGAACAGGCTTCATTCCCTGAGCTCTGTGAGGTGATTGCACCACGCCTCTCCGACGCGAGCACAGAAAAGCGGGGACAGAACCTCAAATACGATATCGGGGTGCTCCTCACGGCGGGGATCGAGGTCAGCGGGGTGTTGTTCGATACGATGATCGCCGCCTACCTCCTTCACCCAGATCTCAGTGGGTACGGCTTGAGCCAGCTGGCCAAGAGCTACCTCGGATACGAGATGACCGAGTATGAGAGTGTGGTTGCTGATGGAGCGGACTTCGCAGCGGTGCCCCTCGAGGCGGCGTTGCACTACGCCGCAGAGGATGCGCACATTACCTGGCTCCTCTCGGAGAAGCTCCTTCCACTGATCGAAGAAGCGGGATTAACGAGGGTTTCGTTCGAAGTCGAGAACCCGCTCGTGCGAGTACTCGCCGAGATCGAGCACCGTGGAATCGTGCTTGAGAGCTCAGTTCTGAAAGAGATGTCCGTTGAGCTCGATGGTAAGCTCCAACGGCTTGAGCGAGAGGTCTACCGAGCCGCCGGAGAAGAATTCAATATGAACTCTCCGAAGCAGATCGGAGAGATCCTCTTCGAAAAGCTTGGGCTTCCAACGGCCGGGGTAAAAAAGACAAAAACGGGATTTTCCACGAATCAAGCGGTGCTGGAAAAGTTAAAGGGAGTTCATGAGGTTCCGGCATTGCTCGTGGAGTATCGGATTCTTCACAAGCTCAAGTCGACCTATCTCGATAGCTTGCCAAAAGAGGTCTCGCCTCATACGGGGCGACTTCATACCCGCTTGAATCAGACCGTTGCAGCCACTGGTCGTCTCTCGAGTTCAGAGCCGAATCTCCAGAATATCCCGATTCAGACTGCGTTGGGGAGAAAGGTGCGGAAGGCCTTCGTCCCACCGGAGGGGAGTCTCTTTATCGCCGCTGACTACTCTCAGGTTGAGCTCCGCTTCCTCGCGCACCTGAGTGGAGATGAATCGCTCATTGAATCTTTCCAGCAAGAGATCGATATCCACGAACGAACTGCTCGCGAGGTGCTCGATCTCGCTCCGGATGCACCGGTGTCGGGAGAGGAGCGGCGGCTGGGCAAGACGATGAACTTTGGGATCGTCTACGGGATGAGTGGTTTTCGGCTCGCCCGTGAACTGGGGATCCCAGTGAGCGCTGGCACGGACTACATCGAGCGGTACTTCGCCCGGTATCCACGGGTACGGGAGTACTTTGACTCGCTAGAGCGTCAGATGGAGGAGCGTGGTGAGGTACGTACTATCCTCGGTCGCCGACGGTTACTCGGAGAGATCCAGCAGGGAGCTCGCGATCGAAACTTTGTGAAGCGGGCGGCGCTGAATGCTCCGCTTCAGGGAAGTGCCGCCGACCTCATCAAGCTCGCGATGCTCCGGATGGAACGGGTGATCCGAGAGGAATCTCTTCCGCTTCGACCGGTGCTCCAGGTGCACGATGAGCTCCTCTTTGAGGCAGATGTCACGGAGGAGGAGTCGGAGCGACTCCGATCGCTGACCGGCAAGATCGCGCACGAGATGGAATCAGCGATGGCGCTCGATGTCCCGCTCCGGGTAGATGTCTCCGTCGGAAAGAACTGGGAAGAGGCCCATTCGTAGAAATTTTGAGTTTTGGTGAATAAATAGCCCCTCTGTTTCGTCTCTTAGGCGGACAGAGGGCCGGAATTGCATGTTCATGACAGATTCTCTCCGTATGGTGGATAAGCCTCTTCAGGTGGCCGATAGAGCGGTCGTCGACGAAACCGCTCGCAAGAGGGGGGCGATCGATCGTGGAATCGGAGAAGAGCGAGAATCTCGCCGGCACCGTGATGCGGAGCTCGTGAAGAGGACGCAGGACGGAGACAAAAGTGCCTTTCAGGAGCTCTTTTCACACTACGAGCCGAAGGTGCTCGCCCTTGCGAGAGAGATTCTCGGCTCTCGGGAAGACGCAGAAGATGTGGTGCAGGAGTCATTCGTAAAGGCCTACCTTGCGCTCTCGAAGTATCGTGGGGACTCAGCCTTCTATACCTGGTTGTACCGAATCGTCTACAACATGGCGATCGATCAGAAGCGGCGCGTAAAGCGGCGCGGAGGGACTCCCGTCGAGTTCCAAGAAGAGATATTGAATTCTGAGTCGATCTCGACGTCTTACGAGGGGAGACGAACCTCGGGAGACGATCCCTACAAACGGCTTGAAAATCACGAATCGTTGGTGGTCCTGGAGCGCGCGTTACAGCAGCTCTCCGAAGAGCAACGAGCCGTGATCTTGCTTCGGGAGCGAGATGGGCTGCGATATGAGGAGATTGCTGATGTGGTGGGAGTTTCTAAGGGCACGGTCATGAGTCGATTGCACTATGCCCGGAAGGCGCTTCGTGAGGTGGCTGAAGGGTGAGCGAGATTTCGTCTGAGAGGAAGGCTGAGAGAAAGCCTGAGCGAAAGATAGTACGGTGATGTTATGAGAAGGAAAGATACCACGACTGACAGGAAGAGTGGATGTGTCCTTCGAGAGCTCGAAGAGTTACTTCTCTCGAAGTTCTACGACGGCGAGTGCTCATTTTTTGAGCGGTGGCAGGTGCGTTCGCTCCTCAAGAAGAAGCGAGCAGCCGGGGAGTTTCTCGAGGTGCTCGGAGAAGGAAGTCGGCAGTATGGAGAGCTCTTATCCTCCCGTGTGGAAGAACGTGTTCCGGAAGAAGGACGGTGGGAAGAGGTTGTCCGGCGTATTGAGGAAGAAGAGCGTGCTTCGCAGTTTCTGGGAAACCGTGTGCTTGATGCGGATGGGAGAGGGGAGGAGAGTGTCTTCTGGCGATTTTTTCACCTGCCGACGCTCCTCAGCCGCGAGTTTATGGGGGCCTTTGCCTGTTCTGCGATCGTCATTGTGGGAGCGCAAGCCTCACTTCCATACCTCTTTCGCGGAGATCAGTCTATCGATGCACAGCAGTTTGTCGATACGCAAGCTGGGGAAGTGAGAAGGGTTCAACAACAGGTGCCCCAACGGCAGGTTGCTGAGGTGCGTCGAACTCCGGAGCTTCAACCTTCGTCAATTGTGCCGGTAGATCTCGTATCCTCAGTGCCGATTTCGGGGCGAGTCGGGGCGCCACTGACTTCAGAGAATTTCGATTCGAATTCATTCGACGCCCTCTTTTCACCGGCTCCGAACCCCTCCTTCTCCTCCCTTCGGAGAGCCCCTGCTTCCGTCTATAGAGGCTCTCGTCCTCAACGGATAACCGCACAACGAGAGGTTCAGGCACCGGTAGAGGTCGACTGGATTCGAAGTGACGGGAGGGTGCGAATGCTCGGGAACTCTCTCACGGGGGCACCAACTCTCTTCGTGAAGAAGAGAGTGTTGATGAGGAGGGAGGCCTCTCAGGTGGGAAAGGTCTCTTCTCCGGGATCAAGTTCCGCAAGATCAAATCCGAGTGGGATCGTGTTGCAGGAGCGCACTCTTCCTGCCGCCGCGTTTGCGAAGTAGAGCGTTGAGGTGATGAAGAACTCGTACACTACTCCCTTTTTTTCACTGCTCCTCCTCTTCCTCTCTGGGTATGGAGGTCTCTCCTTCGGTGTATCCCCAGCTTTCGCTCAGTCGGTGGGGAATCGCCAGGTACAGCTCCGAATACGATTCGTTGGTGCCCATGGGATCCGCCAGCGTGAAGAGGGAGCTCGCTTTTCACCGGAGATCTCGGATCTTCAGGAAAAGCTGCTCCGCTTTCCGTATCGTGATTTCCGCCTGATCGATCGAAAGCTCACCACGGTGCCGGTCGCCAAGCGAACGGAGCTTCCGCTCGCGCATGGGCACTCGCTTGCGGTCCGAACGGTGCACGTCAGTGAACAACGGGTCGGTATGTGGCTGAAGTGGACGGGGGGAGACGGAATGGAGATTCTCGATAGTCGGCTCCACTTCACCGCCCAGGAACCGCTGCTCACCGGTTTCGAGGTGGAGGGTGACCGCGGGATAATTCTTATCCTCGAGGTCCGGCAGGAGGGGTGAAGAAGCTCCTCTGCCCCGGCAAGAAGTGTCACTGCATTGCCACCGCGTTCCCTGGAAACACACCGTTTCTGACGTTTGGGTTGCGCGCTCTCTCTCGAGTCACCTGGTCAAGAAAATCGTCTGAAGGGGTACGAATACCTCTTACCTCACAATGATATCAAAGGGTTAAGAGCTATTTTTTTCTTCTTCCCAACGACTTTTTCGGGAAGAGAGCTTAAGTCCTCCTGTCGCCTGGTCGACCTTCCTCTTGGCGCGATTTCTGCTCCTCTTTCGGAGAGTCGAGATCGCAACACCATCTTTCAAGAGGATCAACCATGTCAAAGCCTACCGAGAAGCAAGAGAGTCTTGAAATCATCGAACTGGCGACGAGCGGCCTCGATGAGCTCGCCAAGGCCTTTGATCTCATCGCGGAGGTGTGTAACCACATCGAACATCCCGAGCCGATCCTTTCCGAGGAAGAGGAACTTCCTGTTATCCATTAGTAATCGCTACTGTCGCGAGATCTGTACCTTGAGGGTATTGTTTCGGGCATCAACCTTCTGCAAGACGACTTCGACCCGAGTTCCGACGGAGAGCTGTTCCTTCGATTTGGCGAGGGTGATCAGATACACCTCGTCGAGCTCCACCTGATACTGTGGCCCATCAGTGCGAAGCACGGTTCCGAGCAGGGGTGTTCCTTCTTTTGCCCGGCGCTCAAGATACCGGAGCAACCAAAAGCGGGTGGTTTCCCGCGAGCTCATCCGTGCGCGATGGAGGGGTTCTGAGATCTCGTGGAGCAGTGCGGTGAGAGAGTCCTCGGTGTACGGGAGGGGCTCATCAGAGAGAAACGCCACGAGTTGTCGTTGGTTTACGAGGTCAGCGTACCGCCGAATCGGAGAGGTTACCTGAGCGTAACAGGAGAGGCCGAGCGTGGCGTGGGGAGCAGCCGTCGTGTTCGTTACCGACCGTTTTAAGGTCGTCCGCAGGGTTGCGTCATAGGCAGGGCCTGGGGGAATCCCCTCCAACCGCTTCTCAACAACATTCGGATCTGAAGGCTCTTGTGAACGGTAGATAAAAGGAATGCCGTGTTCGTGCGCAAAGCGAGCTGCCTCCTCATTCATAAGGATCATCATCTCTCCCACCAACTCCCGGGCTGGAGTCCGCTCGTCAAAATCTGAGATCTCAACGGCGCTCGCTTCGAGGTGTTCGGGGTCGGTGAGGTGAATCCGTGCTCGGCGGTTCGGGATGGTGACCCCACCACGGGACATCCGTGAAGAGGAGTAGGACATGGCGATCTCGTAGAGCGTTCCGAGGTCGCCGGAGGGGGGATCGAGGAGAGGATCAACTCCTTCATAGGAGAGCTTTTCTTCCACCACGATCTCCGTGAGGGCAAACCGGGAGTGCAACAGCTCGTGGAGTGGAGAGAAGGTAAAGATACCGCTGACCGTCGCGCGCGTCTTCTTCGGTTGGAGGCTACAGAGCTCTTGCGAGATCGCCTTGGGAAACATGTGAAGGTCTCCCTCTGGAAAGTAGAGCGAGGTTGCTCGGTGGCGCGCTTCTCGATCCAAGGGAGAGTCGATCGCGACGAGGGAGGCAACATCAGCGATATGAATGGCAACCTCGAGATTCCCCTCCCGTCGGGTCACCGAGAGCGCATCATCCATATCTTGGGTTGAGGTGTCATCGATCGTTACCGACGGAATCCCTTTCAGATCTTCCCGGGTTCTCTCATCACCGGGGAGCCCCTCAGCGGCGAGGTCTTCTGCCGCCGAAGAGAGCTCTGCCGAGAACGGCTGTCCATTCCCGTAGCGGAGAGGGGCAAGGTTCGTATTGCGGTGAATCCAGTGGAGCGCCTCGAGGAGGGCGAGGGCACGGAGCTCGAGATTCCCTCGAGTGGGAACCTTCGAGAGCGCTTCACACCCACTCTCCGCGATACTGTCGAGAAATCGTTCGGCCTCCTTTTTTGTGCCCTGTTCGATATCGAGTGCTGCTGCCGCGAGCCGTTCGAGGGTGGAGAGAAGGGCGGCGGTTGGTGCAGAGAGGGTGGATCGCAGTTCTGAGCGGGAGGTCGTCTTGTTCTCTACCGCCTCCCGGATCTGGAGCAGCTCTTCTCGGGCCGTTGCAAACTGTTGCTCCTTCTCAAGCTGTGCCTCCTGTGCTCGGCGAAGCTCTTCCACCGTCTCCGGCCTCCGAGGGGTAAAGCCGTACTTCTTCCGCCGAAAATAGAGGGGGTCACGGTAGAGCGCGAAGCGGAGGGTGAGGTGCTCTTCTGGTGAAAACTGCTCCCCGTAGTAGAGCGGGACGAGCTCACCGAGCGAGAACTCACGATCTTCCTCAGCCACAAACGACCAGAGCTCCTCGATCGGAACACCGCCAGCCGCTTCGGAGGCTCGATCATAAAGCGAGAGGAGAAACTCGGCCCGTTGCTCGGCGGTGCTTCGGTCTCCGGGGAGGGCTCCTGGAACCCGATCGAGCCGTGCTCCGGCGATATCCACCTCACGGCCCCGCATGGTGAGCACCCGCGGCTTCTTGGCGTGAGCGGCGATGACCACCCCAACGATACCGTGACCGTCCTGTTCGTAGACCACGATCGCCCCTTCCTGAATCCCTTCACTGCTGCTGATGCCTTCCTCCACCGAAATATCTGAGATCATTGCAGATTTGAGCAAAGCAGTGCCGAACAGTCAACGGTGGGGGGAGCTTTCGGGGAGAAAAGAGAATTCTTAGGATGCATTTTGGTGAGGAGGGGGCATAACCTACATGTCTATCTGTGTAGAGAGAGTATGAGTAACGCCGGAGAAACACATCACGAGCCCACGCCGGGAGCTTCGCCCCAGCCGGGTGCCGGTTCGTGGAGAGAGGCGTTCTTCGGATCGGAGACGGCAGCGGTTCGCGACGAAGTGGGGGCGAACGAAGCGCCACAGGTGGTTCCAAACGCAAGCGCTGAAACAGTGGCGGCTATGCGGAGACAGCTCGCAAATGGTATTGAGGCACTTCCGCCGCATGCTCAGCCCTTCGTCCGAAGGGTCTATGAGAGAAACAGTTCTGATGAACGTTTCCCGTACGCGCACAACTTTCATGCTCAGCTTGAGGATGTTCTGACTATTCTTCGGCAGTATGACAAAAATCGAGGGGGGGAAGATCATCCCCAGGCCACAGCTCTAGAGATCGGGCGTCTTACCGGATCGTTCGTCAATGGTGCTGCAAGAGAGCTGCTTGATGGTGGGACGGCAGCAGTCGGGGCGATCGAAAAGTTAAAAGATGAATTCTTCACCCAGGCGGGGCTTTTTGATGGATCCGAACAGGAGTTGCTCGTGGAGGTGTATGACCACCTCGATAAAAAGCGCCGCGAAGGGGCGGAGAGTGAACGGTCTCATCAACGGTGCAGAGAGCGACTCCTCTATTTGTTTTATTCCAACCGAGCAACCGCCTCCGAACTCCGGGTGGGACCAGGAGAAGAACCGAGCCTGTCTGGCCTTGTAGGAGCGGTTCAGGATGTGCTGCAAGAGTTTGGTGTGGAAGGGGAAGAGGTTGAGACCACCCTCGATTCATACCGCGAGTTCCTTGGTACTCGGGTAGAGCAGCGCGAGGAGGTTCGGTTGCGAACACTCAGGGATCGGCTGCACCAGTCGTTTGGAGAAAAGAATGGACCGAAAGTGACTCTTGATGACGGACGAGAGGCATCACTCTTTGATACCGCGGTATCGCTCCTTGAAGATTATCAGACTGGGACCGGGAGTATTCGTTATGAAGACCTGATGCCCGTGCTCAGCGAGCTGAAGGATTTTTATCGTGAGGTGAAAGCTACCGAAGAGGCGAGGCCGGATGTGCCGCGGCCCGCATATCATGTAGAGCTAGTTGAGGAGCTCGAAAAATCAATCACAGAAGCCCTACAGATTGGATTGAGACAAGAGCTCGGACCGATAGGAGTTGAACTCCTAACGCATATTAAGACTGGACGTCAGCAGTTTTCATCGGGATCCGTCGATATTGATGACCTGTTTGATGATCTGCAGAGTACGGTTTTTGATGGTAGGGACGGTGAACAGGCAGAGAATCTTAGAAGTCGAGCAAGGAAGGTATGCCAATCCCTACGACAAGAGGTGGCAGAGAATGAGGCGAGTTCACAGTGGTTCGAAGAGTACGATCAGATTCTTGAGCGTTACCTGCAGGATCTTCTTGCGAGACGGTCTCGTTCGGCAGGGTAGGAAAAAGGAAAGATAGGGAAGACTTCAATGGCAGATACGGCGACAACATTTGAGAAAGTCTCGACAGGACGCGATGCATACTTAGATAATGAGCCTCCCTGGGAGCGCGCCAAGCGAGATCTGCGGGAAGGGAAACTTCCTCCTCTTGCAAGTGCAGACCATACCGCAGCGGTCGCTGCTGATGTGCCACACCCGACGGGAGCCTCTCCTACCCGTACCCAGAAGGAGTTATGCAGACGGATAGGAACAGAGTACGACTCGAAATATCGTGGGTCGGACGGCTCGCGCTCTCCGATGGCGCACACGAGAAACGGGAGGCGATGGGAACGGTTGTCCCGCCGAGATACATCGATCTCTGGTGCTCAGCTCTTTGCTACTGAAATTCGGGACACCGTATATCGCAACGTGAATGCGAACGGAACGATGGTGCGATCCGCTGACTGGAGAGGGGTGACCTTTGAGAAGGGGTGCAGTGGATCCGGAATGCACATTACAAAATCACTTCTTATCGGATGCGATCTCGGAGGTCTTGGGACGCTCGTTGATGGGAGTCTGAAGGGAACCATTCTCGGACCGGGGACGACGCTACGAGGGTTGCTCCTCACGAACACTGATATGCGGCATCTGAAGTTCCTCCTTCCGGGAGAGAGCACGGCGATATCGGCAAAAGACTTCCTTGACCGGTACGATGCGGGAACGGAGAAGCAGCAGAAGCAGATGCGGAATCTCCTCTACAATATTTTCAAGGACGTGGTGTGGTCAGAGGGTACGCCGATGGACCCGGAGCTCCGGGTGCTCCTCTTTGAGATCTCGAGAGAGAAAGATGGTCCACTTCCTTCACGGTCGAGTATTAAGAATGCCGCTGATCTCAAGAAGGAGCTCGAAAACTCCCCGCTCTTTCTGGAGTACCCGTTTACCCACACGACCGATGCCAATGGGGTCACGAGAGGAAGTGTCACGATCCTCGGAAAGACCATTAACTATGCTCGTTCTCAGACGACCGAGCAAGGGGATTCCCTCGAACAGCTCATCGTTACGGCAGAGGGGTTTGATTACGAAAGGTTAAAGGAAACAGAGCGGGCGCTCTTTAAGCGGCTTGGGATGTATGAGGCCTTTGGCCCTGATGATCCGTTGGTCCAAGCCGGAAAACGACAAGAAAAACCCCAAGGTGAACGAGGCCCGATCGGATTTTCAGAGCAGGTCTTTCCCTACGAGGCATTTCTTGTGATTGCCATGTTTGCGCGCGAAGCTCGACGAGGAAATCCCGAAGAGTATCGCGTTTCCGGAGAGGGATCGGACGCAGCTCGCACCATGGGGGACAGTGTTCGAGATGGTATGGCCGAGCCTGGTGGAGCAAAAGGGAAAGATGGTAACACAAGAGTCACCGATTCAGGTGATATCCGAGATGCGGTCCGCTCTCATGTGAGAAGGAAGAAGCAAGACAGATCTCATCGGCAGAGAAAGCGAGACCGGCGGTCAGTGGACGATTTTCTTGGCTAAGGCTTGACCCCCTCCCTACGACCGCACCCCCTCAAAAGCCTCAAGTAGCTCCGCGTTTGCGGCTTTTACCCGTGATCTGATCAGTTCGCAGAAGTCATCTCTCGTGAGGCCGTCTTTGGCGAGCATGGCGGAGTCGGTGATCTCGAAGATGGCGCGGGAGCTGTTGACGAGGACGCCGGCGAGCTCTTTTGATTTGCCGGGGCGGATGCCGGCGAGGGCGTCGGCGGCAGAAGCTCCTTGGGAACCGTAGCCGGGCACGAGGAAGAGGCTGTTCGGGAGGAGCTCTCGCATCGCTCTTGCTTCCTCCGGGTCCGTGGCACCGACCACGGCACCGAGGCCGGAGAGCCCCTTCGAAACGAAGTTTCTCGTCTTGTACCGTTCGTGAATCCAGTGGGCGATCACCT
>JALEGQ010000142.1 GCA_022763385.1 bacterium | reverse complement strand
TAACTCGCCAGGATTACTCGAAAAAAATTGCAGCGCTCGCACCTCGGTTGGTACCCCGTACCAACCAAAAGGTGCCGGGTACCAGGGGACGGGGGTTAGGTGAGCTGGAGGAGGGTGAGGTTGCGGTTGGGAGTGCGGGCTTTTCGGTGGGAGTGGAGGTGGGGGGATGTGATGGTGTGCTGGAGGGGGATCTCTATGGGGCCGTGGTAGTTGAGGAGGCGGAGTTGGTGGGTGGCTTCGGTGTAGATGTTGAAGAGGTGTTTGTTGTTGGACACTGCGGTGACGGCGCCAGAGTTTGGGAAGTGGGTGCGGAACTCCTCTCCAACTTCATACTCGGCGGGGTCCGCGGCTGGGCCGAGGGTGACGTGGCGGATGGTATCATGTTGCGCTGAAAAATGTTCCTCGGCGCGGTGGAGAATCCCCTTTTCGAGCCCTCGCCATCCAGCGTGGAGCAGGGCGATATGGGTGTCTCCAATGAGCAGCACCGGAAGGCAATCGGCGGTCTTTATTCCGAACGCTACTCCGCGTAAGCGGTGCTCACGCTGAAGAGCTCTGATGTTGAGAAACCACCCATCATACTTTTTTTCTGTCTCAAATATACCGCCGCTCGGTTCCGCTTCCCGAGGTTCGGCGTTATGCCGAAAGATTCTCTCGGCGATCTCCCCGGCCTCAATACACAGCAGCTCGGCGCCGTGCACCTGAGTCAACACGCCAACGCTTCGTACTCCCATTTGCGAAAGTACGGATCGGCTTGAACTCTCCTTTCCACCAAATACGACTTTTGGCACGGGCATCGGATAGGTTTTGCTCAAGACTGTTCTGTAGTGGTGTGAGGAGAAAAAATCTTCGTGCTGAGACATCTCTTCTACTTCTTTTGGCTGAGGCGGTAAGGATCGGTACCTGCCTCAAGGGATTGAAGCTCTTCAAAACACTGGGAAAGCTCTTGAGGGAAGTCTGAGACGAATTCTAGAGGGCGTTGTGTTTTCGGGTGAAGGCATTTAATCCGATGAGCATGGAGGGCTTGACGATCCAACTTGTTCACCACTGAAAGCGCTGCTTGTGGAAGAGCATCAAAATTTCCGTAAGTACGATCGCCCAAAACCCCACTTCCTATGGATTCGAGGTGAACTCGGATCTGATGTGTCCTCCCAGTGGCGATGACAATTTGCAAGAGAACCGCACAGGACGTCCTTTCTATGATCCGCCAACTTGAGTGAGCGGCCTTCCCATCCTGGCGCACACACATCTTCGTGCTCTCATGAGGATGCCTCCCAATTGCAGTCGTAATGGTTCCCTCAGAGGAATGGTCGAAGGGAAGCCCCCCACGAGGTTTCCGGAGGGCAAGCGCAAGGTACTCTTTATACACACGACGCTGCTGGAACTGTTCCGAAAGTGCCGCAAGTGCCCTCGAATGTTTCGCCACCAAAATGACTCCTGAAGTCTCCTTGTCGAGTCGGTGGACTATTCCCGGTCGGTGATTGCGAGTAAATCTCTCTGGATCAACTTTCCCACTGGCAATCAGGGCGTTAAGAAGTGTCTCCTTCCCCGTTCCTGCTCCGGGATGAACCGTCAGCGGCGCCGGCTTATCGACAACGAGCATCTCTTCATCTTCAAAAAGGAACGAAAGAGGAAGCTCATACGGCTCGAAGAAACTCCCGGTAGGTGTGAGCTCTTCAATATGTATCTCATCACCTTCTTCGACCTCCAATCCTGCCTTTGTGGCAATGATTCCGTTTATGGTTACCAGTCCACCTTCTATCTTCTTCTTTACCTGTGAGCGACTCAGGTGAGAGTCCTCCAGAGAGCTTTGAGCCAGGAGGTCGGTGAGCACCACATCGAGCCGTCCGCTACTTTTCACCTGGACGAAAGATACCCGGTTCCCCATGACGTAACTCTTTACGAGAAAAAATCCTTCGCATCAGAAATATCAGCTTTAATCTGAGAAACAAGCTCTTTTACCGATGGGAACTGCTGTTCTTCACGAAGAAACTGGTGAATGCGGAGTCGTAATCGCTCTCCGTAACAGTCCTCAGATATGGGGCCGTCTGGACACTCCTTACTCCCAAAGAGATGTGCTTCAACGGAGAGTTTAGACTCTCCTGCGAAGGTTGGTCGACAACCGACATTCACTACCGTGCGATACTTCGGTGAGTTCGCTCTTTCAGAAAAATGAGCTTCTGCAATATAGACTCCCTTCCGAAGCGGTAATGACTCTTTGAGATGAATGTTCGCTGTTGGAAAGCCAAGCGTCCTTCCGCGAGCGTCACCTGCTACTATCTTTCCCCATATCTCATACGGACGACCGAGGAGCACTCGTGCTGCTGCTACATCACCCCGTAAAAGGAGCTCCCGAATCGTTCGGGAACTAGTCTTCTCCCCATCCTCTCCGACAAAAACCTCTGCCTGTTCGCACCACCATCCTTTTTCCAGAACAATTTCTCGTATCACTTCGGGAGTTCCTGCTCGATCCTTTCCGATTCTTAGGTCAGGGCCGATCAAGAGGCCACTACATGCCAGATGTTGCTCTACCACCCGATCCAAGAACTCTCTCGGCGAAAGCTCTGCGAGTTGCTGGGAAAATCGAACAAGATACAGGAGATCAATCCCAAGCTCCGAAAGAAGGTGAAGGGTTGTTCTCAGTGGTGTTATCGTTAGAGGGCCATCTCCGGCACGGAGTACTTTTGCCGGATGGGGAGAAAAGGAGATCACGACGGATCGCTTCCCCTGAGATCGACAACACTGTTCCAGCTGTTGAAGAACGGCACGGTGCCCCTGATGTATGCCATCAAAATTTCCGATGGTACAGAGGCAATCATGAGGATACGAAGAAGGAGCGCGAAGGAGCTTAGTGGAGGTCATGTAGGCTCCCTTCTCTCGTCATTCCTTTCCAATTCTCCTGCCAGGCACCTGCCGAAAAGCCAACCGTCTATAAGCTCGTGCCACCTATCGCAACTTCTTTAATCGCGAACGCGCATCCGCCGCTTCTGGGCTTGATGGAAACTGAGAAATAATCTTTTGCAGCGTCAGCCGTCCCGTTTCAGTATCCTTGAGACGAATAAAAACTGAGGCCTGGCGGAGTAATGCCAAAGGAACCCGCGAATGAGAGGGGAAATTCTGCGACAGGAGGTGGTAGGCCCGTAGTGCATTCGGGTTGTTTCCGGCTCCTTCTTCCGATATGCCGAGCCAAAAGTAAGCACGAGCTCGAATATCATCAGCAGCGCCAGAATCGGTAATTCTCATAAATCCAGGGATCGCTTCTCGGTAGCTCCCGGTTCGCACTCTGCGAAGAGAGTTTTGAAATATTCTCTCTAGCTCAGGTGGGAATTTCTCAGAGGCGATCTCATCATTTTCCAACGCGACCTGAGGGACAAGCGGTGGTGGTGGGATCCGCCGTTGCAGTCTTGAGATATCCTGCTTCAAGGTATCGACATCCCCACCGATCTGATAGCTCTGCGAATACTCGAGTTCCTGCACCTTTCCAGAAAATTTTCGGGCCTGGTTCTCTACTCCATCAACCCGAGCAATGAGCTCGGCCTGAACAACTCTCACATCCTCAATCCCGCGCTCCAACCGCTCCACTCGCTGCTGAAAACGCTTTGGCACAGCACACCCATGCAGGTTAAGGAGAAGAAGAGCGAGTCCGAGCTGCAGTAAATGGCGGGGGAACATATGGCCTAATCAAATTCTACGATACTATCCACCTGTCTTGGTGGAATACAGAGAAGGCTCCTGCGAGGCCATCCTTCACGATGGCACACTGCAGAAGCCTTCTTTCTCCAGGTCTCTTCTCTACTGACCCATCTGCATTCTGAAGTGAGCCCGACGATTCATCGACCAAGCGGCTTCATTATGACCGGGATCCAGTGGCTGATCTTCACCGTAGCTGACGGTGCTCATTCGAGCCTCACCAACCCCAAGACCACGGAGGTAATCATATACGGATTGAGCTCGGCGTTGGCCAAGGGCGAGGTTATACTCTCTCGTTCCTCGCTCGTCACAGTGCCCTTCAATCGTGACCGCTGTTTCCATATTATCTTTCAACCACGCAGCGTTATCCTGCAGTGTTGCCTTTGCACTCGCCGTGAGCTCGGACTTGTCAAACTCAAAGTAAACGTCCTTCAACACATCCCCAGCAACCGCCACGGGGACATTGTCTATCGACTGTGGTCGGGTTTTGCACGTACATGCCGTAACCAAAAGGACACTCAAGCAGAGGACAACTGACCGAAAAGCTTTCATTCTGTAACTCTCCAAATAATCGTTAATATATGTCTTTCACGAATAAAAAAATTCTCTTCTCTCGATCCAACACCACTACCGCTCGACAACGATAATAGAGCCAGCCGCGAGGGCGGAAGATTCAAGTTTTGGCAAGTAGCCCCGTCAGAAGGCCGCCACCCTAGCCTGTATACACCACCATATCTAAAAAGCTCAAGGGTATAAAGACCTTATTAGCCCGCTTTTCCGACAGAGCCTAGCTTCCGGGCACCGGCCCCCACGTGGGATCAGCGTCATCAGTCCGAGACTCTGTTAATAGACGAAAACCGGTGCCATCTTCGCGGATGACCGCAATATTGTACGAACCGGTCTTGCCGTAAGTGGTGGCAAACACGATCTCCTTTCCGTTCGGGGACCATTCTGGGTCTTCGTTATTCTTCGAGCTCGTCAGCTGCAATGGATCGGTCCCATCCGGCCGAGCCGTAAAGAGCTGGTATCCGCCATCTGCACGACAGACGAAGGCGATCCTCTGCCCTGTGGGAGACCAATCTGGGGAGGTACAGTAAGAAGACCCGACAAAACTCACCCGACGCGGCGAACCTCCATCGGAGCTCATCACGTAGATCTGCGGGCCTCCTGCCCGATTAGAACAGAAAACCACGCTATTGCCATCAGGAGACCATTTCGGCGAGACGTCAATGACCCCATACTGTGCGGTCAATTTCCGAACGGGTGTTCCGTCAACCTTCATCAGCACGATGTTAGATTGCTTCCCAAGGGAAACAGCGGTGAGAAGGCTTCGGCCATCCGGAGAAAAGCTCCCACCGATTTCAAGCTCCTTGCCATTCGTCAATATTCGGGTTCGGCGCCGTAAAATATCGTGGACGAAGAGTTCTGGAACTCGCCTCTGATATGAGGTGTACAGCACCTGAGAACCATCCGGGTGAAAAGCGGGAGCGATCGTCAAACCTCGTTCGTCCGTGAGCTGACGGATCCCACTTCCATCTACGTCCATAATGAATAGCTCTTTGAACCGCCCGACGCGGGAAGTGTAGACAATCGAGCTTCCAAAGACTCCAGCAGTTCCCGTGAAAAACTTCAAAACTTCATTCGAAAAGCGATCCGCCATCAGGTTGTGCTGCGAGGAATCTCCTTCATACTCCTTTCCGAGAACGAGCTTCTGACGCTGCACATCGAAGAGGTAGAGTTGAAGGATTGTCTCGTCATCATCTCCCCGAATAACCCCTCTTACGAGCCCCTCAGCTCCGATGACCGACCAATCAGAGTAGGCAAAAGCAGAGGGAGAAGAGTGACACTTGCCAGGAGTCTCAATATACGCGTTGGGATTGAGCACCTCAAAATATCCAGAGACCGAAAGGTTTCGTGCGATCCTTGCTGGTATGGTTCTATTGCCGCCGGTATCCCCGCTTTCGCGACAGAGTTGAGGCAGTGCGATCGGATACTTCTTTCCGGACCCACGAACGAATATATCAGTCTGAGCGGACACTTCCGAGATGAAGGAAAAGATGACACCCAAAAGCGCCGCAAGGGTCAGCGGAAGGGAGCGAGATATGAAAGTCGACGTCATAAAGGGGCCTCTGATTTCAAGACGAGCTTGTGGGGACGATACGGCAAGATTCTCCAGTGAACAAGAGCTGAAGCCTCAATACGCCTGCGGGGTAAAGGTGATTCGCACCTCGCGGAAGTACTGATACACCTCTTCCGGCGGCTCGGGAACCGGGTTTGCCTTCTGCACCGCCCGCACTACCGAGCTATCAAACTTTGCGTCGCCAGAAGAGCTGCACAGCTGAATCCTGCTGAGATCACCCCGAGCAGAAAGTGCGAAACAGACGCTTGCGCGGAGAGGAGCAGAGGAGTCGTGCCACCTCCATCCCCGCTTCACGAACCGTTCTAGCACCTGCTGGTACTGAAAGAACGCGGGGGGGCGCTGGACTCCCCCACCGAAGCCTGTTCCGCCTGCTCCGGTTGAGCCGTATCCACTTCCGCCAGCATCAGTGGACTCTCCGGTGTACTTCTTCACTGCTCGCTCAAGCGCTTCGTTGATATCATCCAGAGATTTTGGCTTCTTCGCAGCGCTCTTCCGAGGGGTAGCCTTCGACTTCGGGGTCGCTTTCGGAGTCGGCTTCTTTGCGGGAGTTGGCTTCGGTTTTGCTTCTGGTGTCGGTTTCGGCTTTGGTGTCGGTTTCGGCTTCGGCGTTGGTTTCGGCGTTGGAGCTACGGTTGGAGCAGGAGTGCTCTTCTCCTCGGGTAATACCACCTCAGCATCACGTTCCTGTACACGCTCCTCTGGCTCTTCCGTCTTCTTCTCAGGAGTTTCTTGCGGTGCCTGCGGCGTGGGAACGCTCTTCTTTTCTGGATCTTTCGCGACTTGAGCACTGCCTCCAACTCGCTCTCCGCTCTCTAAGGAGACGGAGTACACGATGGGTGCCCCAAAATCTCCGTATCCACCGGAGAGAACTCCGAAAAGAACGAGCATCACCGTATGACCGATGAGGGAGGCGATCACTCCCCACAAGTAGATCCGACTATCACTCACCTGGACCAGACGACCTCACTTCGTGCCCTTCTTCTTACTCTCCACCGGATCAGAGATAAGTCCGATCTGGGTGATGCCACTCCGATGTAGCTGGCCCATCACCTCCATCACCACACCGTAATCGAGCTCGGTGTCAGCCTGAATATAGATCTTCTGCTCGCCATCTTTTCTCGCCGCAAAAACGGCTCGCACCTTCTCCCCAAGCTCATCCAGAGCGACCTCGTTTCCCTTTCCAAGATACGCTCGCCCCTCCTTATCGATTGAGAGCACTACCTGCTCCGAGTCCCCCTGCAGTGGTGCCGTTGTCGCCTTCGGGAGGTTTACTTCTACTCCCTGTTGGAGCATCGGAGCCGTCACCATAAAGATGATGAGCAGTACCAACATCACATCAACGAGAGGAGTGACGTTAATATTTGCGACGGGGCCATCAGACCCTGAACCTGAAAATGCCATATCTCACCCCACGAGGCCTACCGCTACCCAGCGATCTCTCCCTTCGCTACCGTTAAAAATTCCTCTTCAAACTGGTCCATCGTCTCTCGCGCACGTCGCAGAGCGACCGCGAAGTAGTTGTATGCGATGGCAGCCGGAATCGCTGCGGCCAACCCAATAGCTGTTGCCACCAGCGCCTCTGAGATCCCCGGAGCCACTGCCTGAATCGTTGTCAGTTGCGCCGTACCGAGACCGTGAAAGGCATTCAGAATCCCCCACACCGTTCCGAAGAGCCCGATAAACGGAGCGGAGCTCGCCGTTGTTGCGAGAAAGGTGACCCCCTTCTCAAGGCGGTGGCTCTGCTCAAGGGCCGCGCGCTCAAGGGCTCGCCGAACGGTTCCAAGGTCGGAATCAGAAATTACCCGACCATTCGATTGAAAATCCTGCGCGAGATGCGAAAGTTCTCGGTATCCAGAGCGAAAAAGATGAACAACGAACCCTCCAGAGAGTCGTTCGGCAGAATCATCAGCTCGGGCCAAGTTCCTCGTCTCCCAAAAGACAGACTGGAATTGCTCAGACTGCTCCCCGGTTCTTCGAAACTGAAGAACCTTTGCGATCGTAATGGCCCAGCTGAGGAGAGACTGAAAGATGAGAACAAACAACACCGCCTTTACGACCGGCCCGGAGGCGGCCACCATCTCAAAGACACCCCCTTGCAGAAGTCCCGCTTCACTTTCCATCGCTTTCGTTCCTCTCAAATACGCCTTCGGCATCACATCGCTAGCGACCCATAGCATACACATAGGAGATCTCGATACACCAGAGGGAGCATCCTCGTGCGAGGAAAAAAGGCGACGTGAGCGCTCTTGTTTTCAGGGCAGAAGTCGCTAGTATCGAGGGGTGGACAGCTCATGGGAGTGCAGCAGATGAAGATTGCAATAAATGGATTTGGAAGAATCGGTCGAAATGTTTTCCGTCACTTTGTGACCCACCAAGAGGCCTACCCGCTCCTCGAAATCGTCGCCATTAATGACCTCACCAGTGCAGAGACGTTGGCACACCTGCTCAAGTACGATTCCGTCCACGGAAAACTTCCGGCAAAGGTTTCGTTTGAGGACAAACTGCTCCGAGTAGAGCCGGAGTCCGGGAACCCGATAGAGGTTCAGGTGATAGCGGAACGCGATCCGGAGAAATTGCCGTGGTCGGAACACGGAGTGGACCTCGTTCTCGAGTGCACTGGGATATTCCGAAAACATGAAGCTGCCTCAAAGCACCTCTCGGCTGGCGCGCAGAAAGTTCTCATCTCTGCTCCCTCCCCAGATCCAGACCTTACCCTCGCCTTTGGAGTGAACAGCGAAGACTACCGCTCTGGAGAACACCATATCGTAAGCTGTGCTTCGTGTACGACGAACTGCCTCGCTCCGGTGGCAAAGGTTCTCGATGAACACTTCGGCATCGTTCGTGGAACGATGACGACCGTACACGCCTACACGAACGATCAGATGATTCTCGATCTTCCTCACTCAGACCTCCGCCGAGCCCGGGCCGCTGCGCTCTCGCTTATCCCAACAACAACGGGAGCCGCCAAGGCGGTAGGGCTCGTGCTCCCGCAGCTCAAGGGCAAGGTCGATGGTTTCGCTATCCGCGTGCCAACCCCAGATGCGAGCCTCGTCGACTTCGTGGTCGAAGTCTCCAAGGAAACCACCAGCGAAACGGTAAACAGTGCTCTTCGCGAGGCAGCGAATGGATCCCTCAAGGGCGTTCTTGGATATTCTGATGAGCCACTCGTCAGTGTGGACTACATCGGGAACCCGCACTCCTCAATCGTTGATGGACTCTCAACGATGGTGATCGGAGACTCTCTCGTGAAGGTGGTCGCCTGGTACGATAATGAGATGGGATTTTCAGTGAGAATGCTGGACGTGAGCACCTTGATGGCACAGGCTGCGTAACGAAGATATGGACACGAAGAACCCTTTTTTTCTCTTTGCAAACTGGAAGATGAATCTTCTTAGGGAAGAGGCACTCCGGCTCTGTGAAGGATATCACGCGCTCATAAGAGATGGTGGAACAGACTCCAGCGTGTACGTTGGGGCGGCCGTTCCTTCCCTCTATCTTGCGGAGCTGGCTCGGAAGAGCCCTCCGCAGGGGAGAACTGAGGCTCCGGGAGCGGAAGGTTCCTCTCTTTATCTTGGAGTACAGAATGTCCACCACGAGCGAGCAGGCGCCTTTACCGGGGAGATCTCAGTTCCGATGGCTCAGGAGTGTGGCGCAACGTTCTCCCTTATCGGACACTCAGAGCGAAGGCAGCTTTTCTCTGAGGGAGAGGAGCTCCTCCAGAAAAGAGCTCGGGGAGCGCTCGAACAAGGGCTGTCAGTGGTGTATTGCGTAGGCGAAACCCTCTCGGAGCGAGAATCAGGGATCACGGAGCGCGTTCTTCGAGGACAACTTGAGAGCGTTCGCGAGAGTATTCAGGAATACGCAAAGAGTGAGGCGCACTATGGGGACGGTTCTCCACTCTTTCCTGCTCGAATTATCGTTGCCTATGAACCAGTATGGGCTATCGGCACTGGCCGAGTTGCTGGTGTCGATGAGATTCGCTCGGCTCATCGGGTGATAAAGGCCTTCGCCCTGGAGGAAGCTGGCGCGAAATGGCTGCCAGTGCTGTACGGGGGAAGCGTAAAACCGACGAACATCGATGCGATAGCCGAGATCCGTGAAGTGGACGGCGCTCTCGTCGGCGGGGCAAGTTTAGAGATTGACTCATTTGCAGCACTCTACTCTACTGCCGCAGACCGTGCTCCAGCAGGTGATTGATACGAAGGAGTCCGCTTTTCGGCCCCTCAGCACACGTTATGAGTGGGCAAAGCTTTCAAGAGTCATAAAATCGGCTTCGGAGCGCGCTGCGGCACCTGTAGGTTAGTGGAAGGACAGCGGTATAACGAACCACTACGATACCGAGGCGTTCCAGAGCTCCTGAACGTTCCCTGAGAGACGCGCTCCGATTCGTTGTATCACCTCTGACGCAAGAGCATTGGACCCAGCGAGGCCCTGCTGAGGTGGAAGCTCTTGAAGGAGGCTATAGAGCAGCGAGCCAGCAAAAGCATCTCCCGCTCCGGTGAGATCAACGGGCGTTACCGAGCGTGCTGGAACATGAACGGCCTCTCCGTCTGAGAGGAGTGTCGCTCCTTGTGCTCCCATCGTTATCGCAAAAGTTCCTGCTCGAGAGGAGAGCTTCTCTACGGCGTCCGCTCCACTTGCGGCTTCGGCGAGGGCCTTCGCCTCCTCCTCATTCGCAAAGACCAGATCCGCATCTTTCACGGCAGCCTCAACGGCATCTCGAAACTCAGCAACGATCCATGCATCTGACAACGTTACGGCGATCTTCGTCCCGTGCTCTTTTGCCAGTTGGATAGCTCTCCGAATAGCAGATTGCCCCTGTTCTGGATTGCAAAAGAGATATCCCTCTAGGAACACCCACTTCGAATCCCGAAGCACTCCCTCATCGATATCTTCAGCAGAGAAAGTTCCAGATACTCCGAGACAGGTACGCATCGTCCGTTCAGCATCCGGCGTGATGAGGATCGCCGAAGTCCCGCTCTTCTCGCCGACATGAAGTGGGTTCGGAAGCTCGATCTCCAGCGCCTCGAACTCAGACTTATAGTGCAAGCCATAGGGATCGTCAGCCAATTTGCACGAAAAAGCCGCCTTCGCTCCAAGTTGCCCGAGAAGCACAAGGGAGTTTGCCACTGACCCCCCACTGACCATCTGCCGCTTTCGATCTGAAAACCTTTCAAGAAGTTCTGCTTGCGGCCCACCTTCGAGGAGACCCATGGTCCCTTTCTCAAATTGAAGATCAGAAAACTCCTCTTCGGTCACCTCTACGAGGACATCAACAATTCCGTTTCCGAGGCCATAGACATCTCTTGATTTCATGCACCGTATCCTTTTCAGCCGTATGCTGGTGAGAATTCTTCAGAGAGGGAGAACTTCGCTCTCTATTTCGTGTGCAGAGATGGTATGAGCTTCACTCGAAAAAGGAAAGGGCGGTATCAGCACCCCTCACCTTCGACCACAAGTTTTACGGTGACCCCGTCGCAGAACCTCTCCCAGGTCACATATCGGTCTCCGAGACAATGATTGAGCTGCATATACCCCATGGAGTCCGTGCCGACAGCGCAAGTACTATCAAACGACACCTGAAATCGAGATTGCCGAGGCACTCGATATCCCGGGAGCAGAGCCGAGGCTGAGGCATCCTGAATTGATCCCTGAGAACTCTGTGAAGTAACCCCAAAGGAGGCAGGCAGATTATCCGGATCGCTAATTCCAGCCTCAAAAGCGGTCTGCGCATCGTGGATTCCGATCTCAGTAACGGCATACGCGGCAGAAGACTTATAGTAGTAATAACTCGTAAGCGCGAGACTCGAGAGGACTGAAACAATTCCGATAACCGTAAGAAGCTCAATAAGGGTGAAGCCTGCTTCCGAGCTCTGGCCGCCCATCTCAAACTTCGTCATCTGTAAGGACTGCTCCATAACCCCCGTCTCCATTCCAAAACTTCAACCGCATCTCCGGCCGAGCCAGTATAAACTAGCAAAATGCATTCCCACATCCCCTTTTCCATCTGTATGGGAAAAGAGCTCGAAAAAGGAGGACGCAGTGACAAAAAACGTCACTCACCACCAATTTGCGTCAAGAACGGAGAAGGAACCGAGGGAACACCTGAGTCATGTACTCTCTCAAGCTGCTGGAGAGAACGCTCAACTCCCTCAACAAATCGCTGAAATGGAATCTTGCGGAGCTCCAAAAGTCTTTGCACTACTGCCTGGACCAGAGCATCCGGACAGCTCGCACCGGAGGTGATCACCACCTCCACGGGACGGTAAGAAGACGGCTCAGGGAACCACGGGGAGCTCTCCGACAATTCCCATCGGTCCAGAGACAGATGTCGGATAGTATCAACACTCAACAGATCCTCCGGGCCTTTAACAAAGTAACTCGGGAAGTGTTCCTCACACAGCTCAACGAGATGGGAAGTGTTCGAAGAATTATATCCCCCCACAACCAACGAGACGTCCCCTCCAGACTGAATGAGCGCCTGCGTCGCCTCTTGATTTTCGGAGGTCGCATAGCAGAGCGTGTCTCTCGTATCAGAAAAGTGCTCCTGGATTGAAGATTCACCGAAGCGCTCGAGAAGCGCATCCCGGAGAATTCGACTTATATCGCGAGTTTCAGAGGCGAGCATCGTCGTTTGATTTACTACTCCGAGCCGTAAGAGATCTCTCTCTGGGACGAAGCTCTCAGAGAACCGACCAGAGAACTTCTCATGAAATGCCGACAGGGTTTCCTGGCCTCGAATAAAACGGCTTAACCAATGAGCCTCTTCAGTATCAGCGATAATAAGACTCGGGGCATTTTTTGAGATATGAGAGAAAGTCGCTCTTGTTTCCTCATGCCGCGCCTTTCCATGAATAATGATGGCAAACCCTTTGGCCCCAAGTTGTGCCCCTCGCTTCCATACCTTCTCAACAAAGGGACAAGTGGTGTTGTACCGAACGATATCAACCCCCTTCTCCTCAAGTTTCTGGAACATCTCTCGGGTCGTTCCGAATGCGGGAATAATCACCACATCATTTGCGGTCACCTCTTCCAGCGGTATGCACTCCTCGCCGTAAGTCGTAAAGAGAAACTCAACTCCCCGACTTCTCAGATCATCATTCACGTGGGGGTTATGAATCATTTCAGAGAGCAGAAAAATTCGTTTTCCTGGATTCTCAGAGACCGCCCGGTATGCGATCTCAATGGCGTTCTCCACCCCAAAACAGAATCCGAAATGGCGCGCAAATTTCAGCGTGAGCTCTCCGAGCGGAAGTACGGTGGGAGACTTATCTTTCTTGCGAGGATCAAGCTCTCCCCGGCGCTGCTTCAGATACCCGAGGAGGTCTGAGCTATATCTCTCTGGAATGCAAAAAGTCCTTGGCATACCGAATGATAGCCACTTCACCAGCCCTTGTCGATTCTGCGCGCGAGAACTGGCTCCTGCACCTGGCCGGTGAAAACCTGAACCCCAAGTACCCTCAGATCCCCGTTCTCGGGCCTCCAAACGTGAGAAAGTGACACCTCTATTGGCACACCGCGATAGGCGACGTCCTGCCCACACGTAAAGACAAAATCTCGCGACTCACCGGAAGACAGCACCTTGGACGGAACCCGGTGTTGAAACGGCCAACTCCCTACCGCCGGCTGAACCGTTAGTGAGCGCGGCTGAGGGTTTCTCAACCGGAGAACGGCTTTCCCTTCTCGACACAGTACCCAGGTCCGAAAGTGCTGCTGGCTCCATCGGTACACGTGCTCTTCCGCTCCCCGCTCCCACGGATACAAACCGTACTCCTGGGTATTGGTCACCTGAAAAATAAGTACCGTGCTGCAGCAGAGCAAGACGATCTCACTCCTTCCGACAGAGGGCCGAGAGCACTCCGTTGAGAGATCTCGCCTGAGAGGCGTCATAACACCGGCGGCCAGCAGCGCGAGAAGAAAGGCGACCTCTCCAAAATAATAGTGAGGTCCAAAAAAAAGAATCATCAAAAATGCCACCCCGGCACCGGTGAGCAACACCCCGTCGCCTTCTTGAGATCGCCAGCGAAGAGAGGAGGAAGAGCCAGATCGGCGAAGCGCCAGGATCAAAAGCAGCAGCCCGTACACTCCGTACTCTGCAAGAAAACCGAGATAGCTATTGTTGACGTTGTCACGCCAGAGACCGATCGGAAGATCGAGCAACGCCGCATAACTCGTCATGAGAGAGGGGAACTGAAGTGGCCCGATTCCTACCAGCGGAAAGTCGAGGAACATCTCCCAACAGAGGATCGAAAAGTAAAACCGATTCGCAAAACGAGAAAAATCCCCTTCGAGTGCGAACTGAAGAGTGAGCGAGACGCGCTCAACAGCACGAAACGAAGAGAGCGTATCGGTGAAAAGGACGACAAGCCCCCCGGTGAACAAGAAGGTGGCCACAACCATCCAGAACCACGACCTCCTCGGCAGAAGAAGCGCGCCGCGCTTGCGCTGATTCCAACCGTAGAGGAAGAAGGATGTCGTCACAAAGGAACAGACGAAGAGGAGAAAACTCCGACTTCCCGAAACAAGGCCAACACCAACGGTGACGGCTACGAGGAGAAAGTACCCCGTGCAGAAGAACCAGCGGGGTACTCTTCCCTCCAGTAGGTTTTGAAAAGTACCGTACTGAACCGCAAGAACAACAAGATACAGTCCACAGAATATCCCCATCGCATTCGGGTCAGAGAAGATCCCGACTGGTCTCGCAAGTTCATTCCAGAGCTCGGTCTGATGTGGAAGAAGGTTCGCCCACCTCCGAGGGGCATCTCCCAGCGCTCCCATCCATGCCACCGCCTGCAGGCCTGAGCACAGGATCGCCCCAAAACCTCCGATGCTCATCCCGAACAAGGTCCGGCGACGAAGTTCCGGAAACTTTGCCCAGAAGAGAAATAGTTGAAAGGAAAGGGAGACCTGGCAGAAAAAAAGGAATTGTTGGACCGTTGCGAGGGAGAAGAGTCCATCTACCGCCTCTGGATAAGAGAGATATCCCAGCAGGAGTGGATACTCCTGCACAAGGTTTGCGATACACCAGATGAGGAGCAGGAGAAGGAAGGACGCTCCAAAGACGCCTCCGGTTCGATATCCTCTCCACCTGAGCGTCCCGAGATATGCAACTGCCCAGCACAGCAGCACCTCACCACCGAAAAAGGGGAGAAAGGGCATAACGAGGGCGAAGAAAAAATCCATCAATCAGTCCGGGAATGTCATTGGCGGGCACACAACGACCCTGAGGGCACTATCTTTTCGGAACGCTCTCTTCGTCAGATTCGATCTCTTCTTCCGAAACCTCCTCTTCCCAGTGATAGTTAAAGCTCACACTAATTCGTTCGTTCTCCGAAAGATTCGGAGGAACTTCGTGGCGAAGCCAACTCTCAAAAAGAACTATCTCTCCAGCCTTCGGGGAACAACTCACGAAAGACTGCTGCTCCTGCGGTGCATTCTCTCTACGCGGTGGGCACGCCATCTGAAGCCCAAGTCGTGGGTCTTCGAATCGAATAGCACTTGCTCCAGGTGGAATGGCGACATAATACGTGCCGCTGATGAAGGAATTGGGATGGATGTGACCGGTATGAACACAACCGGTTCCCATAATGTTTAGCCACATATCAGAAATAACAAGCGCCCTTCCCTCCATCTCGTAACCAAGCTCCTCGGCAAAGGTCGTCGCATGGGGGTGTATCCGGTGTTCCAGCTCACGAAAAGTGCTGCTCATATAAAAGAGGTCGTTCCGTGAGGCATACGACGTGAAACCTCCCGGATAGTTCTCTTCGCTCCACGCCTCACCTTCTTCATCGAAGTCACGAATCTGAGAGCTCTCCTCAACAATATCCTGAAAAAGACGAGAACGTGCCGAAAGGATTCGTTGTTGAAAGACTGAAGTCACGAACAGCTGGTGGCTCATACATTCTCCTCAGACTTTCTCTCCTTCTTCGAGACAAACTCTCCGATCCCTCGAATTCGAATCGGATGGTGAAATGGAGAGAGATCTTCTTCCGTTTCAGGCACAAATAGCATCACGTCCTCAGGGGGAAGTTCATCCGGAAGGGCGAGTTCCACGCTCTTAAGATGATTTCGAAGTTGAACGAAACGCTCACTGAGCTGCTCACCTCGAAAGATACCGAATGGGCCGATCTCGCCCCGAAAGTTTCCGGTACGGCGAGAACCAATGAAGAGCGGAGCAGTATTTGACGGAATTACCTCCTCCTCTAGCTCGTACGAACCGTGAAAAATCTCCTGCACTGCGCCAAGTGGGTCAATCTGACCACTAAAGAGCGAGAGCCGTTGATTCTTCCGGATCTCCACAGCAAGCAAAATCCACCGCTTCGGAAAGACTTCAATTTCAGAGAAGAGAAAGCTCTGACCTCGGCCAGCGCTATCCCGCCAGTAGAAAGTCGGACGTACGATATTTCCCCGCCGCACCAAGCCGAGAGAATAGCCGTGAGCGGCAGAGCGGTTCCCCTCGATCTTTGCCAAGAAGATCGCTTCCTCTCCATCCTTAAGGTTGCGGCGAAGCTTTATCCAAGAAAAGAGAAAAAAATCCTGACCCGACCGTGACTCCAAGGCGGAGTGATGCGACACAGAAATAAAGTCTCCAGCGGTACGTATCGGCGCAGAAGCATGAAACTCTTCGATCTCTTCGGATTTCGGCAGCGAATCTGCGCTTTGCTCCCGCAGAAAAGAGCTCCCTTCAAGCCCGAGGAACAGGGTTCCGATAAAAACCGCGAGGAAAAGAGAGAAAAGCCCGAGAGAACGCACAATACCGAGACGAGACAAGATCATCGAAGGCGCACGTGTACTCGGCATATTTTTACGATTCGAGCGACGGCTCTGTGTCTTCCTCAGAATCGTCACCACCGGCTTCTTCAGAAGAATCGTCGGCATTCTCATCACTGGAGGGCTGATCTCCTGGAGCGGCGATCAACTCCTCCTCAGCTTCAGGAGCCCCCTTCTCGCCTTCCACCACGATCGTCAATTCTACTACGACTTCAGAATGAAGCTGGAGAGACGCGGTGTACTTCCCCGGCGCCTTGATGGAATCCTCGAGGCGCACCTGCTTTTTCTCAAACTCATAACCACGTTCTTCGAGCTTCTTGAGAATGTCCCTCGCCGTAATCGACCCAAACGCCTTTCCAGAAGAGCCAACTTTCAGAGAGAAGGTCATCGTGTCGTGTGCCACCCTTCTTCCCAACTCCTCAGCTTCTGATTTAAGCCGAACACGCTTTGCTCCAACTCCCTTGAGCAGGTGTTGAAACTCTTTGGCCCGTCGGGAACCGACATCAACAGCAAATCCCCGTGGAATCAGAAAATTACGGGCGTATCCCCGCTTTACCTGAACCGTTTCCCCGACGTACCCGATGGAAGGGTAATCTTCAATAAGTAATACTTGCATCCTTTTCTCCTCACGCTCTCCGCCGAGTGCTACGCTGCCTTGCTCTTCTTGTCAGCCGTTTCCGCGTTCGGTCCACTCTGCCGCCCCTGAAACTTCCGAACGCTATCTGCGATCCGATGAGTCTGAAACTTCAACACAGACTCATTAATTCGCAAAAGCTCGTTAATTTTCTGTCCTATCTCGCCAACCTGGCTCGCATAGTAAAACACCACGTAGGCCCCGTAATTCTTCTTCTTCATCTGGTAGGCGAACTCCCGCTTCCCCCATGAATCAACGACGATATCAATACCACCGTTCTCAAGAAGAAACGTCTTAAACGCCTCTGTCTGTTGAGCAACTTCCTCGTCGGTCAGAACCGAATCGAATATTACTATTGTCTCGTACCTTCTCATTCTCTTTTTCCTTCTAAAAATCCGCCCTACAGGAAGGGAGCAATCATCAATGCCACAATAGACATCAACTTGATCAAAATATTGAGCGCTGGGCCAGAGGTATCCTTACAGGGGTCTCCAACGGTATCACCAACAACCGCCGCCTTATGCGCATCGGATCCCTTGCTCTCTCCTTCCACCATCCCTTGTTCAATATACTTCTTCGCATTATCCCAAGCTCCACCAGCGTTTGCCATGAAGAGCGCCAAGACCACACCAACGGTTGTTGAGCCGAGGAGCATTCCAGCAAGGCTTGAAGCCCCAAGGAGGAAACCAACCAGCACCGGCGCCAGTATAGCGATAATTCCTGGCAATTTCATCTCGGCGAGCGCTGCGTCGGTAGAGATCTCTACGCAACGAGAAACATCAGGCTTTGCAGAAGAGTCTCCCTCGAGCAGGCCCGGAATCTCGCGAAATTGACGACGAATCTCTGTCACCATCTGTCCCGCAGCCTTTCCAACGGAGATCATCGTCAGTGCTGAGATAACACAGGGGAGTGCTGCTCCGAGAAGCACCCCAATCACCAGCTCTGGATTGGTGATAGCAAAGTCTACCTCAACAGCGTGTTCTC
>JALEGQ010000016.1 GCA_022763385.1 bacterium | reverse complement strand
TCCGTCGGTAAGGTTTTTAAGAAGGGTGCGGATCTGCATGACGTATTCACCGATCTCTACGAGATCGGTGGTGATATCCTCTGCAAAGCAGCCGAGCGGATTTAGCTCATAGGTGGAACCAGAGATCTCCGTCACGGTGTTCGGTCGAAGCTCGTAAGCTTCCTCCGGAAAGATGATACCGGAACGTTGGGGAAACGCGAGGTAGGAGGCGTCCGGCTCTGCTCCACCGAGTTGAAAGACGCCCTTGGCATCACTTCTGGCGAGACCGAGACCGAGGACGTAGAGGAGGACTCCGGGCTGAGGCATTTCATCAACGAGTATACGTCCCCCGAGTTGGTCTGGTTCGGGAGCGATGAAGAAGTCGGGGTCCGGTGGGGTGTTATCGTCTCCGGTGGGGCCGAGAGACCGAAGTGATACGGTAGAGAGAAAGGTGAAGACGGTGGTATCAATGCCACCGTTTTCAGTTCCTCCTGAGTCGGTAAGCGAGGAGATCTCTATTTCTCGGGTGCCTCCGGAGGAGAGCTCTCCCGGGACGTGATACGAGAGGCCATTGAGGATCTCTTCGATGTGCTGGGGCGAGAGTGAGAAGTCCTGGAGAGTGATGAGCGACTCTGTTGAAGAGCTCGTTACCTCAAAGTGGAGGGAGTGATCGGTCGTGGTTCCTCCAGCTCCATCAGTGAGGGGAACGGCCTTCCCGTCGATCAGGAGGAGTTCTCCCGGCGCTATTGTTTCTCCAGAAACAGTGAGGGTGAGCGCTATCATAGAGTCGGAGGGTTCGACGGTATTGACCTCGCTGTTTCGAAAGAGCTCAACGGGTTCTTCTCCTTCACGGAAGTCAGGGTTTATTGGGCTCGTGGTCAGTTGCGGTCGATCGTTTACCGGAACGATAAAGATCGTGCATCGAACCGGTGAACTGTTGGTGTTCGTTTCATCACTGATGGTGACTTCAATGGTACGGAGTCCCTCCGTTGGGGTATCGCCGTTCGTATTCCGGTAGACGAGGTTTCTCAAGAGTGTCTGAACGGTTGATGGTGTTGCCTGGGCGTTTAGCTGAACAGAGAGGGGCTCGCCTGTTTCGAGAGGGGAATTGAGGGTTCCGATGAGTGTTGTGCCGACGGCAACAGTACTTCCCGCGGCCTGACCAGAGAGTGAGACTTCACGAGCGGTCGAGAACGAGAGGAGATCTTCGTTTGACTGTTCTCCTGAGATGATACGGGCGGTGAGCCGCCCTCCTCCGAAGTGATTTGAATCCGCATCGGTTACTGTAACTTCGAGTCCTCTGTCGAGAATCGCCTCCGTTTCCCCCTCAACGGAGATGGTTGAGTCTCCGTGGAAAGCTCCAATTATTGGTGGCTGGTGTTGAGAGCCATTAGAGTTTCTGACCGTAACATCAACGCGGTGTACGCCGGTGGTTCCACCGTCTCCGTCTGTCGCCGTAAAATCTACGGTCCTTAGACCAGGTGTCGGAGTGTTGGAAGAGAGGTTCTCATATGTGACGGCACGGAGTAGGGTCTGCACTCGTGCGACGGTTGCTTCGGAGGTGAGGGTGATAGCAAGGGGCTCTCCGGTGGAGATGGCGGAGGTAAGTGTTCCGATCACGGCTCCATCAACGAGCACATTACTTCCGGCGGCTTCACCAGAGAGGGTAATAGCATCAGCGAAGTGGAGTTGATCTTCACTCGAGACTCGTCCAGCGGAAAAGGTCACTGTAATAATTCCGTTGGCAAGATCTGGTGAGTCAATATCAGAGAGGAGCAGGGGAGTTCCGCGGTCGAGAAGAACGGCACCGTCGCCTCCTTGATAGAAGAGCGCATCTCCGTCGAGAAGTGAGAGTTCTGGGTCATCATTGGTCGTTTGGACGGTGGCCTGCATCTGTTGGAGGGAGGTGCTTGCCCCCTGATCGTCGGTTACTATGAGAGAAAAGATCCGTGTTCCAGGAGTCGGATCATCGACATTGACGTTCTCATACGAGAGCGCCCATATGAGGCTTTGGACGTGAGCGATTGATGTGCCACTCTGAAAGTCAATCGTCAGATTATTCCCCGGGAGGAGAGGGTTTCGGAGAGTGCCGACAACACTTCCTCCGATGATCACATTACTCCCTGGAGCAGTTCCAGCGACGGTAATTACATCATCAAGGGTTAGGAGATCTTCTCGCGGGTTACTGCCGGAGAGAAGGGAGAGGGAGAGGTATCCGCCGAAGAAGTTTGGTGAGTCTGGATCGATGAGACGTGCTGGAAGGTCGGTATCGAGCCTTTTTTTCCCATCACCTTCGGTATAAAGGATGGAATCACCATCAAGATCAAAGATCTCTGGACTATTGTTTTGCCCGACGACGGTAACACTCACCTCTTGAATGGCTGATCCACCTCCATCGCCATCATTCACCTGGATCTGGATGGTTCGAGGGCCGAGTGTAGGAGCGGTGGTTTCAGTGTTTGCGTATGTGCACCTTTGGAGTAGGAGGGCGACGGTTGATGGGGTGGCATTTGCATTCAATCCGATGGAGAGATCGTTGCCGGGAGCAATCTCTGAGCCGAGGAGCCCAACGATTGTTCCGTTGACGAGGACTTCACTTCCCGCAGTCGTCCCGTTCAGGGAGACTCCTTGCGCCTCTTGGAGGGAGAGGAGGTCTTCTCCGGTGTTTCCTCCACCGTCGATGGAGATGAGAAGTTCTCCCCCTTCAAAGTCTGGAGAGTCCACATCACTGACCTCGACGGGTTCGTTCTGATCAAGGGTCTGCGGTTCTTCGCCTTCGGTATAGGTAAGAGTGTCTCCGTCAAGGAAGGTAATCTCCGGTGGGTTGTTCTGAGAGGTCACGAGGAAGGAGATATCTTGTCCTTGGCTCGTTCCACCATCTCCGTCGTCTACGGTTACCCGGATGGTTCGAACTCCGGGAGTCGGAGCGTTCGTGTCCGTATTCTCATAGGTCACCTCACGGAGGAGAGCCTGAACGTGCGCAGGAGTTGCGTTTGCGGTGAGATCCACTCGGAGTGAGTTTCCCGCGATGATGTCCGTTCGGAGCACTCCGATGAGGGTTGAGCCCACCGCAACCGTACTTCCAGAGGTCGTTCCAGAGAGTGAGATAGCTCCTCCTGTTCGGATTCCGATCTGGTCTTCGGTGCTATCACTTCCGTTCTGAAACACTGCTATCACACTTCCATTTCCGAAGTTGGGGCTATCGCTATCGGTGACCGTGAGAGGGATTTCTTGGTCGAGGAGATGTTCCCCGCTTCCTGGAGCATAGGAGAACCGGTCGCCGCTGAAGTGTGTGATGACGGGTGGAGTATTTCCACCGCCACCACCACCACCGCCGCCGGAGGAGTCATTTACGGTTACCGAGGCTCCAGAATTTCCCGGGACCGATGAGATCGAGCCGACGACCTCAATGACCTGATCGCCTGTCCAGTTCACCCGGTCAAAGATCCGGGCGAGCCAGCTCGCCTTGTCGGCAGCCGTAGTCGGTCCATTGTAGGCGAGGTTGTCTTGGTGAGTAGTACGAAAGAGGAGGAACTCTTGGTCATCGTGCCGACTAAAGGCGAGTGCATTGACCTGGTTGGTGAGCTCTGGTGGAAGGTGTGAAAGATTTTGGGCGGTATTCGTACTGCCGGAATCTTGCCATTCTCCAGGTGATGCGTGGGCGGAGGTATTCCCCGAGTTGTGAAGTCCGGTGATAAAACGGGGAGCGGTGTCACTTCCCTGATAGATGAGGAGTTGATCTCCGGTCTCCCCAAAGACTAGGCCGTTCCACCCGGAGACGGTGATCTCTGAGCTCCGATCAATATTTGCGGCAACTTCCAGGAGGGTGACGGTACTTGGTGTGCCGACAGAGATATCGAACTGAAAGGTCTCTCCTGCTTCGACCGGAGTACCAACGGTCCACGTGATGGTCCCCTCCCACGGTGCACCAACGAGTATTCCATCATAGCGGAGCCCCTGATCCGTGAGGTGCACGGTCGTTCCACTCTGAAGGTCAGCGAGAGCGAGGACTCGGACGGTGTTCGTGTCGAGTGATTGTGAGATCACCACGAGATCCCCGACAGCAAGGGGGGATGCCGTGGCGGTAGAGGCGAAGGTGAAGATTGCAAACAGCGTTTTAATAAGACAGAAGCTCTTCTTCCACTGAGCCATGGTATCCTCTCGAGCTCTCAATCGTGCCCTTGTGAGGATGAAGTTCAGAAAGTGAAGGGTTCTCCTTTAGCCCTGATCAGGAACTCGAAAGAGCGAGGCCTCGGGGAAGTAGGCTCTGAGAATCTCTTCATATCCCTGTCCAGCGAGAGCACGAAAGGTTGCGCCTATCTGACACAGCCCAACCCCGTGTCCCCATCCGGCACCGAGAAAGGTGAAGTTTTCGCCATCTTGTTGAATCTCAATGGCGGTGCTGTACAAGAAGGATGGATGGAGGAGGGAGCGGATCTCATACTGTGAGCGTGCTTGGTATTGTTTCTGTTCTCCAGCAGTTGTCTGGTAGTGTATCTCGAGTTCGTGAATTCGCCCCGAGTTCCCTCTTCTGAGCGGAATCAGAGCAGTAACCTTCTCAGCCTCAGTATGATCTGTTTTTTCGTTGAGGTACGTCGCAAGTGAAGCGGCACTCTCTTCGTGGACCCACCGAAAATACTCTCCAGCGTCATCAACACCGCCGAGGATCTCCTCGAGCTTCTCTTTTGGCCCGCCGCAGTAGAGCTCTTTCTCCGAGCCGTGATCTCGTCGAACCCACTCGTTGATGTCGGTGAGGGGGAGGGTTACGGTGCACCCGGGTACTCCATCAACGACCGAAGAGATTCCGTGCAGGGAAAAGCCGAAGGTGTCTTCTGCATTCTCTGTTATACCGCCGCATGACTTCGAATAATATGCGGGGACAACGTGAAGCTTCTCATCTACGAGATACTCTCCGGCGGTCTCAAGCGACGCCTGAAGGGAGGTCGGATCGGCAAAGGTCACTCCGTGATACCGTTGGCAGTCGTCATCGTTACACAGTTCATAGGGCGAGTCGGGATGTTTTTCGTTTAAAAAACAGCACGCCCAACTTCGTGCCGCGATGGTCTGTGTTTTTACAAATTCTATAGGGGTACCCGCAGACATCTCGGAAACAACAACGCAGGCGATATAGTGCTCATAGGGAAGGATGTTTACGACTTCGATAGTATTATGACGGAGAGAGAATTCGAATGCTCCTGGAAAGGTCGCAGTGATCTCCTTTTTCCAGTGGAAGGATCTGCCAGCAATAATCGGAAAGAGGGTGAAGTCGCCGGAAGGAAGCAGCGCTTGCGTTGTTGGGTTTTGAGTGAGGAGAGCAGAAAGTGGCCCTTCACCGTAAAAAATCTCTTTTCCTCCTTCTAAGAGAGAGAGCCGTCTATCGTTGACCTTAAGGGTGTAGGTGGTCTCGGCATTCAGAGTGGCTTCGCTGCTCGTAGCATTACACCGTATAATCCCTCGCTGCTTTGGGGTGAGTGAGAGTGTCGTGATTCCGTCTTCTTCGAGGACAACGCCCACTCGAATTTCTTCTTTGTCGATCTCTGTAGCGCGAACGATCAGTGGTTTTGGTTCAAGCACCGGTAAATTCCTCCACAGCGATATCGTTTCCTTCTCCGATGGTAAGAGCGAGTGAATGGTGTTGGCTTCGCGTTTTTTGCGGAAGGGGAGTTACCTCTGGTGTCGAGAGCCGCTGCAGGAATCTTTCGGTTCTCCGCGTAATGGCTGCGTGTTGTGAGGTATGTTGAGGAAGAAGCCGTTGTAGCTCAACTGCCACCTGCATTGCATGATCAGGGTGATGGTTAAAAACGAGAAAATTGACCTCTCCTCGGAGTATCTGTTCAGCGATAACATTCGGATCAAATGAGCCGTGTATCGCCTTCATGTCGAGATCATCGGTCAGGCTTACTCCGTCAAAGTGGAGCTTTTCTCGGAGGAGTTCTCGAGAAATCGAAGGAGAAAGTGTTGCGGGAAACTGGCTGTCGATCTCGGGGAAGAGGATGTGAGCGAGCATGATCGCTTCGGTTCCCCCGTTGATAGCATAAGTAAATGGGAGGAGCTCTCTTTGGGCAAGTTGCTCTTCGGTGAGATGGAGCACGGGAAGAGAGAAGTGCGAGTCTTCCACGGTATCTCCGTGACCGGGAAAGTGCTTTGGCGCGGTGATGACGCCGTATTTTTCTATCTCTGCTATGGCTTGCGAAGAGAACTCATCAACTGCTGCAGCGGTGGTCCCGAAGCTCCGTGGGCCGATAACCGTGTTGGAAGGCTCTGAATAGATGTCCAGACTCGGACCAAAGAGGAGGTTTATGCCGATGGATTTCAGTTCCTTTCCGATAGCTCGTCCAACTTCTGTGGACCGGTGTTCCCAGTTCAGAGGATAGGGAAAATTGGTGAGTGGCTCTGGGACTCGGTGAACCCGTCCGCCTTCGTGATCAAGTGCCCAGATCATCTCTCGTCTTCCTGTTGCCTGGCAGATCGCTTGCCGAAGACGGAAGAATTCATCGAGCCACCCTTCATATCCGAGATCGTGACGGAAGGCCTGCTTCCCAAAATGGACTCCGATCGGTTGCAGCTCGCGGAGAATTTTCGCGGTGGTCTCAGAGAGAGAGCTTTCATCGATTCGAAGAATAAAAAAGTCTCCGATGACCTGTGATATATCCATGCACATCCTCTTGCTCGCAGGGAGTTCGTAAGCTGGTAAGTACGCTAACGGGCTCCCTTGCCTCGTTGAAACCAGGCGAGCACCTCTGAGAGCACACCACATCCGATCTTACTTGGGAACGAGCTCTCTTTCTCAAGTATGCCGATCCGGTGCTCCAGATCCCGTATCACCTGTTCGGTGCTTGCCGCGTGAAGTCCGAGATAATCAAGTCTGGCGCGCTGTTGGATGGCTTCCCTCCGTCTCGCGGAGCTCCAGCACCACTGAAGGAGGGCGGTGAAGCGAGACTCCACTGCTCGAGGAGCAACACCTCTCGAGGTATTGAGCGCCGCCTCAAGGACCGGAAAGGAGCGCTGCTCACACCGTTCCATCTCGTCAAACAGCTTGGAGAGCTCATCTGGAGAGCTCTGAGTGAGCGGCGAATCTGGGAGTTGTCGGTCCAGTACGAGCAAAATATTCCAAAAGGAGGTGTAGCGGTTCCCATTGGGGAGCTGCAGAGTCGGTATCATCGTCGAGGGGCTCTGCCATATGGTCGGAACGATCCCATACTCTTTTCGGATTACGGTATAAGCGCCGAAGATCTTTGAGGATTCAAGGTCGTTTTCGCCGAGAAAGAGGGTTCCGCTATCATCGTTGGGCAGAGTGGAAAAGTTCATCTCCGTACTGTGAACCTCTGAGGGATTGAGGGCAAGCACCATCTCAGATCACGAAGATGTACTGTGTCGCTTGCCGAGCGCTTTCGGGAGCAGTACTCTCTCCCCTTTGACGGGGAGTACTATCCGGCGATGAAGACGTTGCAGCGCAAAATTCCGATCGTATTGGCGTTTCTTGCAGGGTCGTTCTCTGCGCTCACTCTTTCTCTTGTCTACATTACCTTTATTGCTCCGGCGAGAAGTTTTCCGAAACTCGATGACGGAAGCTATCTCGGAGAGCTCTCGTGGGTGAGTGATGGGGCGAGCACCCTTCCACGTTCTTTTTTCCTCTCCAAAGAGGGGGAGCGATTTTCGCTGCTTCTTCCTTCTGGGGATCTGCGAGAGAAGGAGCAAGTGGCGGTGCTCGGTACCTTCGTGAACAGTACAGAGCGGGGAGACGCGTATGCTCCGGTGCAATTTCAGGTTCAACGGGGACAGTTCTTGCTTTTTAGTGCTGGAGCTTCCTCTCCGGGAACGATCGTTGAGCTCGAGAGCGGGGAAACCGGAAGTTGGGAGGTGCAACCCCTTCCGAGAGGTATAGTGGTCAACCCTTCTGAATCCTCAGCGGAGGCCGTTGTGCGGGAGTCAGAGAGCGGAGGCGGTGTTGAGCTCCTTCATCTCGCGCTGCTGGCAGAGGAACAGAGCGTCTCTGAACAGTTGGAGCGGTATCAGATAGAGATGCAGCGACTGGCAAAAAGAGTCGAGGGCCTTGAGGAACAGCTCACTGATGAGGATCATATCCGTCGTCGTGCTCATGAGAGCGTTCAGGCGATTGAAACTCGTCTTGCTGAGCTTCGGGACGAGAAGAGGGAGAAGCAGGCAGCGTTGCAGAGGCTTGGAAAGCAGCTTGAATTGGCGAGGAGCTCAACGAAGTTTGGCGAGCTCCTCCGACTCTCGAAACAGGCTCAACACCTCGATGAAGCGCTTGGATCTCACGATGATGGTGGGCTTTTTCAGTTGGCACTTCCCTTCGAAGGTCCCTCTGAAGCTCCCTCCGAGGGAGAAGAAGTTGAAGGGGAAGAGGACGGAATACGGTGAAGATGAGAGCATCTCAGAAGACGTTTTTTTCGATTCAGGTCGTGATTTTCATTTTTGGCTATCTCCTTTTTTGTGTTGCCGTCGCAAGCGCTGATCCCTTCGCGGCGGTATTTCTCGAGATGAAGGGGGAAGTTCGGAAGGGTGGTGGCTATCTCTTTGAGAGTGACGCACAACTCGTGCCGGTAGAGGGAGTGTTTCAGATGGTGCCTGGTGCGGAAGAGAATACCTTTGCTTGGGGAACCTCTCTTCCACCGGGATCCGACCCGACCCGACTTCTCGTTGTTGCAGAGCTCTCGAATGGGGAGAGGCAGTTCTTTGATTTCGCAGAAGGAGAATTTCTTTTTCTTGAAGAAGCAAACGCTGATGAAATTCGCTCCAGGATAGCGCTTCTTCGAGAGGGGGTAGGGGAAGCGGATGAAGAGCTCCTCAATCTTCAGAAGACCCTTGAGCGGCTTCAACGAGATGCTGAGCTGATCGGTCGAGTTGAGCAGTTGCAGGAGCTCTCGCGTCGTCAGGTCGTTGAGGAGCGGGAGGTGGAGCGGCTGGTCGCCCAGACCGAGCAGGTCAAAGAGAGCCTCCGATCGATTGCGGAGTGGACTCCACCGCCTGATATTTCAGAGAGAAAACAACAGCTTGCCAAGGATATTCATGAGTTGCAGGCACTCCAGGCCGAGTGAGGAGGGAAGGGGAGGTGGTGAATCCCCTGAGAGTCTCTCCGATTCGGAGTGTCGCGGGCTGGTAGACGAGCTCCAACGTCGGGGTCTCTCAGAGCTGGCGCTCTTCTTTCTTGAGGCACACCGACCCCTTCGAGGAGTGGCGTCTCAGGCGGTACTGATATCGGTGCCGCTTCTGGTGCCCTTTTTCGGAGCAAAGCATCTGACGCTCCTTCAGAAGGTGCTCTCTTCAGATCGCTCGGTAGAGCGACTGGTAGCGGCGATTGAGGCCAGGAGAGGCCGGGAATAGAATTCGGGGGTGGCATCTTCAATCCTCATCAGTGCATGATGAAAAGTATCGGGTGCGGCCAGGTAGCGCATGCCGTGAACAGCTTCCCCTGCCTCTGTCGGATAACGTATGGGTGTTGAACACTCAACTCCAGGAATACTCCTTCTTCTTCTCGGATTTCTCGGTCCGGTTGTTTTCCTGATCCGTCGAGCGTGTCGGGGAGAAGAGATCTATGTCAAGCGGATTGCTGGAGTCGATGCGGTAAACGAGGCGATAGGGCGTTCTGCAGAGCTTGGAAAGCCAGTCTCGTTTACGACCGGGCTCACTTCGGTCAGTCCCGTTCTCTATGCTTGCCTCGGAGTTCTCTCTCACGTCGCCTACCGGGCAGCTCGCTTCCGTTCGAAACTCATTGTTCCTCAGTACAACCCGGAAGCGATGGCGATAGTCGAAGATGTCGTCCGAGATAGCTATCGGGATGCCCGACGGATATCGGCCTTTGATCCGCAGAGTATCGTCTTTCTCTCCGAGAGTCAGTTTGCTTTTGCATCGGGATATATGGGGCTTATGCACCGGGAAAAGGTCGGATCGGCCTTCCTTTTCGGATACTTTGCTGCTGAGTCTCTGATTCTTGCGGAGGCGGGACAACAGGTCGGTGCCCTCCAGGTGGCAGCGAGTGTCAGTCCTGAACAGGTGCCATTCTTTATCTGTACTGCAGATTATACGCTCATCGGAGAAGAGCTCTATGCCTCCTCTGCCTATCTCAGCCGAGAGCCCATTCAGCTCGGGAGTCTCGCTGGCCAAGATATCGCAAAGCTTCTCTTTGTTCTTCTGATCGTAGTCGGAAGCCTGATCGCCACGTGGAACAGTATCTTTCCAGAGGCGGCGTTTTCCAACCTTGGGACTCTCATCCGCTATCCATGGTCGAGTCTTTGGGAGGGAGTGCCATAAGATGAAGAGTGCTGAAGTTGATGAGAGCTACCGAAAGAGGGCGATTCGCGCCGTTACTTTTTTGGCTGGACTCTACTTTTTTCTCGAATTCCTCCTTCCCGAGTCAGTCCTTCAGACACTTGGGGTTTCCGCGGCACACAGTCATATCTCAACTGGGTTTATCGTGGTTGGCACGATGGCCTTTGGACTCGGAATCATCAATCTCTTTCGGGTTCACGGCACAAAGGTCGTCTTCCGTCGCAAGGATTGGGCCTTTAGCTTTGCACTCCTCACGGGGCTGATCTGTATGATGACGGTGACGGGGCTTGATTGGCTCAGTGGCCTCTCTGTAACGGAAAAGAATGCAGAGTACCGAAATCTCGGTCTTTTTACTGAGGCAATCGTTTCTGATGCCGGTTCATCACCGGAAGAGGGACGAGTGCTTCCGCCGAAACAGGTTCGTCTCGCGAAACTGATAGAAGCCTCACACCGCCTTGCGCAGGAAACCGGAAGTTCCTTGGATGTCTTGACGGATGCCCTTCCATCCCAACTCAAACCGGAGAAGAGAGCGCTCTTTCAACAGTTCTCTTCCCAGTTACGAGGTCGGATAACCACTATCGTGGCAATGACACCTCAAGAGCTGAGTTCGGATGAGGAGATCCTCTCCTTTGGGCGTTATCTCAATGAAACGGGGGTGCTCTATGAAAAGCTGCTCCGCATGGATTACGACGTTTCTTTGATCAAGAAGGTGTATCTCTTTTTCTTTGAAGGACTTTTTGTTTCGCTTGGCTCAGCGATGTTCTCACTCCTTGGAGTGTATATCGCCTCGGCTGCTTATCGTGCCTTTCGGATTAAAACAGTTGAAAGCTTCCTCATGATGATGGCCGCACTTCTCGTCATGTTGGGGCAGATACCGTTTTATGAGTACATCTCTGGCGACCTTCCTGCCGTTCGGCAGTGGCTCCTCGAAGTACCGAATACCGCCGCGTTTCGGGCGATTAAGATCGGTGCAGCTATTGCTGGATTGGTGATGGCATTCCGGATGTGGTTTTCTATCGAATCCGAATCGTTTTCGCAGCAGGGAGGCAAGTAGTCGTGCACTCCTTTGAACGTCAGATCATTTATCTTCTCGTGATGCTCGTCGTGAGTATCCCGATCGTCATGAAACAGAGTATGAAGCCGGCAAAGATGAAGTCTGCTGATACCCTGTTTCAGATGATTGAGGGGTTGCCCGTGGACCACAGTGGCGGCGCACCTGAGGAGATAGCGCTCCTAGCGCTTGATTTTGGTCCGAACACAAAAGCCGAGAACGAACCTCAGGCTGAAGTCGTCATAGAGCACCTCCTTCGGAAGCGAATCCCTTTCGCCTTGCTTACCCTGTACGCCCCTGGAGAGGGGTTTCTCACCTCCATTCCCGAACGTGTCATCGAACGACTTCAGAAAGAAGATCCGGGAGTTCGGTATGAGTACGGTAGAGATTGGGTGAACCTCGGGTACCGGCCCGGGCAGGCTCTTTTTATTCAGACCCTCGCAAAATCGAAAGATCTCAGGAGTGAATTGAAAAAGGATGTCTTCGGAAGTCCCCTGAAGGATATTCCTCTTTTCCAAAATATTAAGACCATTCGACAGATTCACTTTCTTGCTGAGTTCACTGGGCTTGTTGGAATCTTTGACTTCTATGTTCAGTTCTTCCAGCAAGATGGCTTCGTTCCCCTTTTTGGACACGGATGTACCTCGATTACGATTCCAGAGGCGTATATCTATCTCGACTCAGGGCAACTGAACGGATTGTTAGAGGGAATCGCAGGAGCGGCCTGGTACTCAAAGCTCTTAAAAGACGCATTCCCGAAGAGGCCGAATGATGATGCGCTCGTGACGAATACCGCTCTTGGAGTTGCGCACCTGGTGATCATATTCCTGATCTTTGTTGGAAATATCCGAGAGGGATACCGCTGGTTTGTTGAATCTCACCGTCATGGGGGGGACGCGGTATGAGTTGGGAGCTCGCCACGGTCGTCATTGGAGGCTTCGCTACCCTTGCGATATACAGTTTTCTTGTTCGAGAAAACCCGTTCTATCGCTTCTTCGAACATCTCTTTATCGGAATCGCCGCTGGATTCTTTCCGATACTCGTGTTTAAGAACTTTCTCTGGCCAAAAGTCTTTGAGCCGATGTTCGGCTTTACGGTGGTGACCTTTCCCGATGGAACAACGTCAGCACCCTATGAGCCCTTGAATCTCCTGTTCCTCCTTCCGATCGGATTTGGAATGCTCTACTACACGCTCTATTCTCGTCGGTATTCCTGGCTAGCAAAGTTGGTGATCGGTTTTTCGCTTGGTTATAGCGGAGGGCTCGCCTTTAAAGGCTTCTTTGCAGAGATGGTGCCGCAGTTAACAGGAAGTTTTCGCTCGTTGGCTGTTTTTGCTGACGGGAGTTTCCAACTCTTTGCTACGGTAGAGAACTGGATCTTTCTTATCACACTCCTTTCCGTCATGTACTACTTCTTTTTCACTTTCCGGTTCGCGAGTGAGAGTGCGAAAGGAGTCTCGGTTACCGGTCGGTGGCTGATGATGATCTGTTTTGGAGCGTTCTTCGGCTCTACGGTAATGGCTCGGATGGCCCTTTTGGTAGAGCGGTTACAGTTTCTTATTCTCGATTGGTCTGAAGCGATGGGTTCTTTGGTGGTATAGCAGTGGAGGCAAAAAAAACGCTCTTTCAGGGAGACCTGGAGTCTCTGACGTTCGTTCTCGTAACGGATTGTGGGTCTACGACCACCAAGGCGCTTGCCTTTGAGCGTCGAGATGATGGATGGCATCAGAGCTTTCGGGGGGAAGCTCCTACTACCGTTGAGGAGCCTGTTGCTGATGTGACGGTGGGAGTTTTGAACGCATTCTCTGAGATTCAAGAGGTCAGTGGGAGACGAATTCTGAATGAAGCGGAGGCTCCTCCTTTTCTTGTCAGAGAAGAAGGAGAAGTTGGCTCTGATCTGTATCTTTCGACCAGCTCTGCCGGTGGTGGACTCCAGATGATGGTAAGTGGGATCGTGCATGAGATGAGCGTTGAGTCCGCAGAGCGTGCCGCGCTTGGAGCTGGGGCGATCGTGCTTGAAGCTTTTTCTGCGGATGATGAGCGTGATGAGCACGAGATTATCGAACGGATTCGGCACCTTCGCCCTGACATCGTTCTGATGGCGGGTGGTACGGATGGAGGAGCTTCAGAACACGTGACTGAGATGGCCGAGATGATCGTTGCTGCCGATCCGAGACCACGATTCGGAAAAACGCTTCGACTTCCCCTGATCTTTGCGGGGAATAGTGCGGCGGCAGAAAGTGTGGAAGAGATATTTCGTGATCGAGCACAGATCTCCGTGGTTCCAAATGTGCGGCAGACCCTTTCTGAAGAGAACCTGAGACCGGCAAGAGAGGCGATTCACGACTTTTTTCTCAAGCATGTAATGAGTCACTCCCCGGGATACGATAAATTGCTCTCCTGGACCCCTGTTCCGGTGATGCCGACGCCGGCAGCGGTTGGAGATATTGTCCAAGAGTATGCAGAGCAGAACAAGCTCTCGGTGCTCTGTGCAGATATCGGTGGAGCAACAACTGATGTCTTCAGCGTATTCTCGAATGAGGAGGGAGAGCAGATCTTTAATCGCACGGTGAGTGCGAATCTTGGAATGAGCTATTCGATCGCGAATGTGCTTGTTGAGGCTGGAGCTGCGAACATCTCTCGTTGGCTGGCTGATCCCCTGACCGAGCATGAAGTACGTGACCGTTTACGGAACAAGATGATCCGTCCGACATCAATTCCGCAAACGGTCGATGATCTCATCTTGGAGCAAGCCGTCTGTCGGGAGGCGCTCCGACTTTCGCTCGATCACCACCGCTCACTTGCTGTTGGACTTTCGGGAGCACAACGACAGCGCGGAATCGCTGATATTTTCTCTCAGTCAGCGAGCCGCTACGAATTGGTGGACCTGCTGAAACTTGATGTGGTGATCGGTTCGGGAGGGGTATTGAGTCACGCCCCTAATCGTCTTCAGGCAGCCCTTATGATGCTTGAAGGATTTGGGCTCCAGGGCATAACGCAGCTTACTGTTGATTCAATTTTTATGATGCCGCATCTTGGGGTTTTTTCTTCTGTTCATCCCGAAGCCGCTACGGAGATTTTTTCACGAGATTGCCTCGTGAATATTGCTCACAGCATCGTTCCGATCTTTCCTCCCAAAAAATCCATTCGGAAGCTGTGTCGTGTCACCTTTGAGAAGAAAGAGGTCAAAGAGCTTCTCCGGGGAGAATTCTCTCTTCACCAGGAATTTGCTCACCAGGAAGGGATCCTTGAAGTAGAGCCGCTTTCTCCAAGCGTGGATGTTGGAAACGGTCCCGGAAGAGCTGTTCAAAAGCATGTTACACTTGGGGGCTTCGGTCTGATCCTCGATGGGAGGAACCGTCCTCAAGAATGGACAGAGGACTCTCATATTCAGCAGCAAAAACTCTTTGAATCACTTCAACTCTACTCCTCGGAGGCTCCATGAGGTCTCGAGCACTGACTCCTGGGCTGATCGCTACTGCTCATGCTCGGATATCTCGCACTCGAGAGCTCCCAGTTCCGGGAGAGATCCTTGTTGAGATTGGTGAGCAGGTGAGGGCAGATCAGGTCGTCGCTCGAGCTGAGCTTGCAGGAGAGCTGTATATCCTTCGCCTTCCTGAGCGAATGGGGCTTGAGGTCTCAGAGGTGCTTGAAGGTCTTCAGGTGAAGGAGGGAGATGCCGTTGAACCAGGAGACCTGCTCTGCTCGAAATCAGGCCTCTTTGGTCTCCTCTCCACCGAAGCCAAAGCGCCTGAGCAAGGTGTGGTAGAGTTTATCGCTCGGGGAACAGGGCATTTAGGGCTTCGACTTCCTCCGAACCAAATAACAGTTGATGCCTATATCTCCGGAAGCGTAGCGGAGGTTGACCCAGAGAAGTCTGTTACCATCGAGAGCGATCTTGCCTTTGTTCAGGGAATCTTTGGCGTGGGAGGGGAGCGAAAGGGGAGAGTAACGTTCTTGCCCATTGAGCCAGATGAAGAGATTGGAGAAGAGCTTTTTTCGGATCAACATCGGGGAGCGATCTGTATTGGGGGGAGTCGACCAACTTTTTCAGCGTTACGACGTGCTGAAGAGGTTGGTATCGCCGGTCTCATCTGCGGTTCTCTCGATGACGAAGTACTCGCTACTTTTCTCGGTTATGAGCTCGGGATAGCCCTTACTGGCGATGAAGATATTCCCTTTAGTATCATGATTACTGAAGGGTTTGGTGTACTTCCGCTTTCGGAGCGGGTATACCGAGCGCTGGAGGGACGAGAGGGGGTCTCTGCCTCCATGAATGGAAAGACTCAGGTTCGAGCGGGAGCGGTCCGCCCTGAACTGCTCGTTGAAGAAAAGGAGCGACGAGAACATTCACCACGAGTAGAGCCTCTCCAACTGGAAGTTGGGGCTCGAATACGACTCTTACGTGTTCCGTACTTCGGCAAATTTGCTGAGATCACAGCGCTCCCGATAGCGGAGGAGTACATCCCAACTGGCGCAAAAACCCGAGTTCTCCGTGCTCGTCTTGAAGATGGCCAAGAAGTGACCGTTCCTCGAGCAAATGTTGAACTGGTTGAGAATGCTCGCTCTTAGGAAAGCTTATGTTGTTGGACAGTGCTTTTGATAGATCTCTCGGACGAGTTGTGGCGAGAGGGTGGTCTTGTCGAAATAGTCATCGAAACCAATAGCCAGTCCCTGTTCGCGTCCTTCTTCCGAAAAATTGCAGGTGAGAGCGATGAGGGCACCGGTGAATCCGCTTCCTCGAACCTGCTCAGCAAATTGATAGCCATTGAGGTTTGGCATGAAAATATCGGTGACGATGAGGTCAAATGGAGCTTTTTCCCCTGCAAGCACTCGCTTGTAGGCTATCTGTGAGTCCACCTCTGAGACCACCTGAGCGCCGGTCTGCTGAAAATAGAGAGACATTAACATCAAGGTGTCTTCGTCATCATCTACCACGAGTATCTGTATCATCGTTCTCCTCTCTGAGATGAAAGAATCGACAAAACACCATTTTTTCTGAAGGTGAGAGTTGCCCCCAGCGTTGCATAAAAATTTGTTCGTAGAGCCGCAATAGCAGTTTACGGGCATATTTTTATGCAACGCTGGGGCTACCTCTCTTTCTGGGAGCCGATAACACCCTTCGCAAGGGTGATCATCGAGCCGATATCGCTCAGATTTGCCGGAAGGATAATGGTATTTCCAGATTTTGCGAGTTTCCCGAACTCTGCCAAATACTGTTCCGCAATCCGGAGCTCCATGGCTTTTTCGCCCCCACTACTGTTGAGAGAATGGGCAACCTTCTCGATTCCCTCAGCAGTTGCCTCAGCAACAGCGCGAATCGCTTCTGCTTCACCACGTGCTTCGTTTACCTGCTGTTCACGGTTCGCCTCTGAGGCCTTGATGACGGACTGCTTCTCTCCTTCGGCCTTATTGATTTCGGCATCTCGGATCGCTTCTGATTCGAGCACCGAAGCGCGCTTCTCTCGCTCCGCTCGCATCTGCTTTTCCATGGCGGTGAGGACATCCTGTGGAGGAGTGATGTCCTTTATCTCGTACCGGAGCACTTTGACGCCCCACGGGTCTGCGGCCTTATCGATCTCGTCGACAATAGCGGTGTTAATCATCGCCCGTTCCTCAAAGGTTCGGTCGAGGTCGAGCTTTCCGATTTCAGAACGAAGCGTTGTTTGGGCAAGCTGCGTGATAGCGAACACATAGTTGTCGATCCCATAGCTGGCTCGCTCTGCGTGGAGGACCTGAAGGTAGAGCACCCCGTCAACATGTACCTGGACATTATCCTTCGTAATGCACACCTGGTGAGCGGTATCGTAGGCGTGTTCCTTCAGGGAGTGTCGGTAGGCGATCCGGTCAATAAAGGGTATCAGGATATGAAATCCAGCATCCAAGGTCTTTGAGTACTTCCCCAGTCGTTCGATTACATAAGCCGCTTGTTGCGGCACGATGGTCGCGGTTTTAACAACCGCAACGATCGAAAGGATGACGAGTGCAACCGTAACAACCCCAACGAAGTTCATATTTCTCCTTTTTCTGTCTGTACTACGAGTCGTGTGCCATGCGAAGAGTGCACCTGATAGTGCTCTCCAGCACGGAGTATTTCTCCCGATCTATTTTCAACCGTCCACTGAGTTCCCCGAAGGCTCCCTTTCCCTCGAGCTCCAGGAGGGATCTCATCGAGAACCTCAACCAAGGCATTTTCAAGATCTGACTCCAGTGAGGGGGCTCCTTGCAGCAATTTATTCTTGAGCGGAGAGCGTAGAGAAAAGAGAAAGAGTGGAGTGAGAAGAGCAAAGCAAAGCATTTGCCATGACAGCGGCTCAAGGAGCCCAATCGCAACCCCGCCACCGGTTACGAGAGCCGCAGCTCCAATAAAAAAGAGGAAAAAATCAAACGGAAGAAAGAGTTCGAAGATGAAGCAAGAAACACCGATGGTAAGCCAGATCCAGTAAGGCATAAAACTCTACCACACACGCTTGGGAACACAGAATTACATTAGTCTCACGTACTCTCGCCTAAAAGCCAAGATCTTTTAAAATTGAATCTGCATCATCCTGTTGGAGACGCCCATCACCGCTACTTTGGTCAGCCTTTGAGCAGGCGTCCTCTCCGTGAAGCTCATGGATCGTTGTTTCTCCATCCTTGGGCTCTCGAAAGAGGCGTAAGAGAGAAATAAGCTTCTCTTCAAGTCCGGTAACGAGTTTGATGACCTTTCGGATAGACTGACCAGAGAGATCTTGGAAGTTCTGGGAGATAAGAATCTGTTGATTGCACTCTCGGCAGTTGGCGATGAGGGCCTTTTCTTTGGCGTAGTAATCATTAAAGACGGTCATTACTTTCAGCGGAATAGTCGCTTCGGCATCGAGCACCCCTTTTACTTCTTCAAGTTCTTGCTCCATTTCTTGAAAGAGCTTCTCTTCATTCTCCGACATTGAGAGAACAGTATTCGCCGATTGAAAGGTCATGGCGATGACCTCTTCAAGTTTTGAAGCTGCATCCGGAATGTTTGTCGACTCCATGGTGATGCTTTCGGGCGAGAGACTTGACTGAAACTCCGCCAAAGACTCGTGGAGAGAGCGAGCCATCTCCCCAACTTGCTGATAGAGATCGCTATTGGATTCTAATCCGAGTTCCTTTAGCGCTGTTGTGACGGAATGCTCGTCGCCGTTCTGGAGGCCATCGATGAGCTGCTGAACGGCACCTTCGTTCCCGTCTTTTATGCCTTTCATGATCCGCTCGCTACACTCGATTCTTGAAGATCAGTTCCAACTTCTGGAGGAGCAGATCCGCGGTAAAAGGTTTAATGATATAGTTCGATACCCCAGCTTTCGCTGCTTCAAGGATGTTTTCTTTCTGAGCTTCCGCAGTAACCATCAGAAAAGGAATGTCTTTGTAGTCGTCGTGAGCTCGAACATCTCGGAGAAGATCGATCCCCATCTTGTTCGGCATATTCCAGTCAGAGACGATCAGCGCGAACTCTTGTTGTTGGATCTTCTCCCAAGCAATTTCACCATCTGCAGCTTCGTGGAGATTGCTAAATCCGAGCTGTTTCAGACAGTTCTTCACGATCCGGCGCATCGTTGAAAAGTCATCAACGACGAGGACAGGCATCTCCTTATCGAGTTTAGCAACGGCACTCATATACTCCCCCTCGAAATTTGAGTCGGCGAATCATTCCAGTGATTTCGCTTCTGATGGAGGAGGAATCGACAGATCGTGAAGATACATTGAGAAAAAATGTGGATAACTCCCCAGATTTTTTAAAGTTCGTTTGACGCTGTTCTATTCACGGTCATATGGGGGGGTGTGAGGGACTCTATCACGTTCTACCGTGATCACTCCCTCCCCCCAATCGTGTGGGATCTCAAGGGAGTTATAGGGGATACGCCCCTCATCCTGCGGATCATAGGATTCAGAGGTGACATAGAAGAGGTGTGCCTCCTCACTGAGGACTTTTATTCCATGGAGTACCCCCGGGGGGATTCGGACCACGCAAGAATCCTCAAGATGGCTCTCTTCTCCGAGGAGAAAGTCCATCTTCTTCTGGTAAGTGGGGCTTGATGATCGATTGTCGTAGAGGACCACCTGCGCAGTCCCGAGGGCTAGATACCACCAGTCCGTTTGTCGGTGGTGAAAGTGCCACGCCTTAACGACATTCTTTGTCATCTTCGAGTGGCTCCATTGAGCAAAGTTCCCGTTCTGAAATATCGGTTCATCAGAGCGAAAGACCTCCCGGAAGAAACCTCGATTATCAGGAAAGGTTCGTTGTTGCTTCACCTCAACATCATGAATGGTAATCTCGATCTGCATTCCTCTCTGTCCTCTTTTCGGGTCAGTGTGTAGCACGGTTGAGTCGGTCCAGGACGGCGTCGTGCCATTTCCCCTCAGGGGGAGACTCTATCCATATCAGGTCGAACCGACCGGTATCAAGCGATCGCAAGGTGTGGTAGAGATTTCGAACGTTCTCCTCTGGCTCTCCTCCCTGGCTCAGAGGGACAATCGCCGGTGAAAAAGAGAGCGCGGTCTCGAGGTGTTCTCGAAGAGCGGTGGTAAAGGTGACGATCGCTACGTTTTTTCCCTCTGAGGAGAGCGAGGTAAGTTCCTTCGGAAGAAATCGAAGAGGGGTTCGTGGGCTATAGTGTTTCTCTAGCTGGCCTGGCGCTCGAAGGGCAACGGCATCGGATTTCGTCTGCCTCTGAGGCGGCAACGAGACCTCTTCTCCGATGGATTCCTCTAGCACCTCTTTGGTGACACTTCCGTATCGGAGGATCGTGACCGGCCCCTCTTCATTGAGTTCAACAATCGTTGATTCTAACCCGACCTGAGATGGCCCTCCATCGATCAGGAACACCTCATCACCGAGACATTCACGAACATGTGCCGCAGTGGTTGGGCTAATATAGAGAGAGCGATTGGCGCTGGGGGCAGCTACTGGTACTTGGGATGCCTCCAGAAGGGCCCTTGCTATGGGGTGGCGAGGAACTCTCACCCCCAGAGAGGAGAGACCTGCGGTGACCTGATCTGAGATGAGAGCCTTTTTC
>JALEGQ010000141.1 GCA_022763385.1 bacterium | reverse complement strand
CATTTGAGTCGGTTTCATGGCTACAAGAGCGCAACGACTCGAGAGCGATCTCTTCAGATACGACGATCAGATCTTGTTGAACTCGGCTGTTCACGAAAAACTCAACCATACCGAAGAGCACCGTGACTAAGATTCCCACTGAGAGGGCGAGTTCGAGAAATATCGCACCACCTTCTGATTGCATCTTCATAACACCCATAGCTCCGCGATTACGCCTGGTTAATCCAAACTTTTGTTGTCCTGTATGAGATGCGATAGTTGGTAAAAGGGACGAGAAAGTCTTTGGTGAGGTGCATCTTAGCGGCCTCAGCAGTGTTTCCGGCGTCAAACTGAGCATCTGGGTCTCCACACCGTCGAATAGGGCAGACCTGAAAGTCAGCTGCGGTCAGATCGAGTCCAAAGCTGTAGCTGTTCGCCGTAGAGAGCGCCAGATCCCGCATAATCTCTTCTCGAGAGAGGCCGTTGCTGCCCTGAAGGTTATAGGATGCGTATTTTGCAGCCTCACGGGTCGCAAACTCCATCGCCATCATATTTACGAGGATGGAAAAGGTGAGGAGGGTGGCGAGGGTCAGGGCGAGGAGCACCGGCACCGCGAGGGCTGATTCCACCATAACCGCTCCACATTCTGAGCTCTGAAGGGGGTGTCTCGCTTGCTTATTCATACATCGTCTCCTCGGAGAGGTGAAAAATAGGTCACCTTCTCGAAAAACTCCCCATAACATGGGGTTGTCTTGACAACATTGCAAGAAGTGTGCAATAAGCGGCCGCGGCAATTTCTCAGAATGTTACCAAACACCTAACTTACTAATATTACAAGAGAAAAAACGAACGTGCCTTCACTGGCAAATACACCGGCGTGGATAATCAGTATCGGAGAGGAAAGTATGAGATTGCATATTAATGCATATGTATATACTATGTATTAGTATTTATTATTATCCAATACGGTCGATGATCTCGTATAACATCAATGCCAAGTTCGTGAACCAATTACGCGAGCTCGCGCAGGCCTTGGCTCGCATTCATCATATTGCCGAAGGCTTAGAGCGTGGAGAGTTGGATTTTATCCACCGCAATGTACGAATCAGTAACATTGGTGCATCTACTCGCATTGAGAATGCAGTCCTTACTGATGCTGAAATAAGCTGGATTGATACCACGCTCTCCCAAGATGGGAAGACCACTGCTTTTTATGATGCCCGTGATTTTGTACTTGATAAGTTATCAAAGGATAAAGAACGCAGCATTGACGAAGTAGTCGGTTGCAGATCGATGCTACAGCTCATTTATGAGCAGGGAAGAACTTTTGTCCCATTTCGCAAAACCACTTTGCTTGGCCTTCACAAAGAAGTGCTCCGATATTACAGCAAAGCAGACTATTACAGCGGTCAGTATAAGCAGCACCCGAATAGTGTCATAAGACGAGATATTTCAACGGGAGAGCAAGTGCCAGTGCTGGTCTCTGCTGAACCTGGACTTGAGACCGAAGAGGCGATGAAGGCATTGCTCGAGTGGTATAACGAAGCATTGGCGTCGCACCCCTGGACGATAGCGGTGGCAGTGGAGTTTGTATTTCGCTTTCTGGCAATTCATCCTTTCCAAGACGGGAACGGCAGAATTGGAAGAGGATTATTTAATCTCTGCCTACTTCAAAGTCCAGATGAGAGCTTGTCTTTTGTGACTCCATACTTATCAATAGATAGACACATTGAACGTCATCGAGAAGAGTATTATTTTGTGTTGAGTCGCTGCTCAGGTAGCAGGTTCTCACCAGATCCAAAAGCCTACGAATACGAACATTTTCTCGTCTTTATGCTCAAGGTCATCGAGGCAGCTTTAGGAGATTTCGATCTCTACCGAGACCGTTACCGACGTATCCAGGAGCTTTCAAAGTCAGCAAGACGGGTACTTGAATGCTTTAAAGACCAACCAGAAACCAGGCTACAAACAAAGGATATTGTAGAGGCAACTGGGATTCCACGGCCTACCGTTGTTGCCGCTTTACAGAACCTATTGAGCCAAGGGTTTTTGCAGCGCTACGGCAAAAAGGCAGGTACGCATTATCAGTTGGTATTTTGAGCAGAAATTTTTGGAGGAACGGGAGTCTTTTCGACCGCTGGCCGCTTCGGCATGTCGTACCGACAGCAGTCGGCTGGACAGACGTCGTGCCAGGGGCCGAGATCCCCGAGCGCTGCCTTTTTAGAAGAGCCGTTCATCCGTTCAACGACGAGATCGCGGATCATTCCGATAAACTTTGGATGAGTTCCCACCGTGTTTGCTCGGAGGAGTTTGATACCGAGCTCCTCTGCTTCTTCGGCGCACTCCATATCGAGGTCCTGCATCACCTCCATATGATCTGAGACAAAGCCAATCGGAACGATGACGACGACATCCTTTTCCTGGGCAGAGAGATCTTGGAGTACATCCAGGATGTCTGGCTCAAGCCACGGTTGGCTCGGTGGCCCACTCCGACTCTGATAGCAGAGGATAAAGTCTTCTTTCCCGACCTGTCCTGAAACAAGCCGAGACGCCTCGTGGAGTTGTCGCTCGTATGAGGCGTTCTTGCTCATCCCGAGCGGGATGCTGTGGGCGGTAAAGACGAGCTGGGCTCGACTCCGCTCACCCTCTGACAGAAGTTGCAGGGCTGTTTCGACCTCATCGGCAACAGCTCCAATAAATCCAGGGTGATTAAAGCCCATTCGCACCTTTTCTACCCGAGGAGCACCTTCTCCGACCTCTTCTTGAGCGGCAGCGATATTCTCACGGTACTGTCGACATCCCGAATAGCAGCTAAACATCGAGGTAAAAAAGGCGAGGGCTCGCTTCTTTCCATCTCTCTTCATCTCTTCCAGAGCATCACCGAGGAAGGGGCTCCAGTTCCGATTTCCCCAATAGACGGGAAGGTCAATGTCACTCTTATCCAGCTCATCTCGTAGAGCCGCGATCAACTCGCGGTTCTGCTCATTAATCGGGCTTTTCCCGCCAAAATCATAGTAATGCTCGGCGACTTCCAAGAGTCGCTCTCTCGGAACCGGCTTTCCCCTCACGACGTTTTCGAGAAATGGCATGACATCTTCTCGCTTCTCCGGACCGCCGAAGGACACGAGTAGTATGGCGTCATAGGGGAGGTCTTCGTCAGGCCTCGGCTCTCCACTGCACTGAGCGTTCTCATCACCTGTCATGAGTTTTCTCCCTTCGATCGTTCCTTTCTCTCAGCACCGAGAAAGTTCCTCCTCATACTATCCCTTTAGAGAGAAAAGATACAGAATCTCAAGGGGAACTCTCAGGAAACGGCAATGAAGTATGTACTCGGGTCACGGGGAAGTGCACTCGCCCTCGCGCAGGTAGAACTCTTTCAGGAAGCTTTCCGTGAGCATTTTCCCTCAGATGAGGTCGCCGTTGAGGTGGTTCGAACCACTGGCGATAAGAAACAGGGAACTCCTGAGGCAGCGGTTTCTGATAAGCGGGAGTGGATTCACGAGCTCGAAGAGGGGGTCGTACGGGGAGAGCTCTCGTTCGCCCTGCACTGTGGCAAAGATGTGCCGTGCGAGATTCATCCGGAAACGATACTCCTCCCTGTTCTTGCTCGGGCAGAAGCAAGAGATCTCTTTCTTGGGCGATTACGAGAAGAGGGGAGCTCACCTCTGGGTGAGCGGGTCTCTTTTCGGGAGTTGAAGCAGGGAGACCGAGTCGGAACCGCAAGCGAACGTCGCACCGCCCAACTCCAACGACTTGCCCCAGCACTCACCCTCCAGGAGCTACGAGGAAACGTTCATACTCGCATTGCAAAGCTTGATCGGGGAGAGGTCGATGGAATCGTACTCGCTGCTGCTGGAATTGAGCGGTTGAAAGACCTCTCGGATCTCTCCTACGAACTCTTTTCTCCCGACGAGCTCCTTCCGGCGCTCAATCAGGGCAGCCTCGCCGTGCAGCTCCGACGTGACGCGGGTGAGCTCCTCCAAAAGCTCTCCTCTCTTTCATCCGAAGAGCACCGGGCCACGTTCCGTGCTGAGCGGCGGGTTGCCGAACGGCTTGAGGGAGATTGCCACTCCGCAATCGGGATCTTCGGAGAGCTCACCGCGGAAAACACCCTTCACTTAAGAGCGGAGGTGTTTGGAATCCGTCCAGGTGATGTTCTCTTCGAAGAGGCGAAAGGCCCGATCGACCAGGCGCTGATCCTCGCTGACACCGTTGCCGAGCGACTCATCGTGGGGGGAGCCCCTCAATTGCTGGCGGAACGAAGCGAGCCGTAGCGCTCGTCAGCATCTCGTGCTGACAAAATTTTTTTTGCTTTTATGTATTGCAATTATGAGCACTGCTTGGCATACCAAGCAGTGCTCTTTATGCCCCTTGTTTTCTCGGGATAGGGGAAAGAGCGGATTGTATTGCAAGGAAAAAGAAGGGTCGGGGGAGTAATGCGAGCAAAGAGTATCTGTAATTCGAATGGTGCTGGACTTCTTCAGTGGAGCATTTTCGTCGTCGTCGTGGTGTTGTTCTCGTCTGCTGTGGGTCTCGCAGAGGACGGAGAGCAGGGTGAGAGAGAGGCGGATGTTCAGCGGAGAATTACGGTCGTTGGCTCATCAGAGGTCGAAGACACTATCCCAGGCTCCATCTACTTTATGGAGCCGGAGGAGCTTCAGCAGGAGCTTGGTGGTTTCGATGATATTCACCAAGTGCTCCGAAAGATTCCCGGTGTAAACATCCAGGAAGAAGATGGCTTTGGCCTCCGTCCGAATATCGGCTTTCGTGGGGTGAGTACTGAGCGAAGTGCACGCATTACCCTGATGGAAGATGGGGTCCTCTCTGCACCAGCGCCGTACTCAGCACCATCTGCCTATTTCTTTCCGCCGGTCGGTCGCATGGAATCGCTCGAGGTATTGAAGGGTGCAAGCATCATTAAGTATGGGCCATATACCACGGGGGGGAGTTTGAATCTCCTTTCAACGAGCATTCCAAATGAGTTTCGAGCCTTCAGCCGCTTCGAATTTGGGCAGAACGATGCGAGGAAGGTGCACGCCTTGATCGGTGATAGTTTTGAGAACGGTGGGGTGCTTTTTGAGACATACCAGAACTCTAACGATGGATTTAAAGATCTCGATACTGGAGGTGATACCGGCTTTGATATTGCGGACTATGTGGCGAAGTTTCGGGTGAACAGTTTGCCTCAAGCAGAGTTCTATCAACAACTTGAGTTCAAGATGAACTACTACGATCAAGACTCAGATGAGACCTACGTAGGGCTCACCGAGGGTGATTTCGAGAACACTCCCTTTCGACGATACGCCGCAACACAGCTCGACAACATTCAGGTCGACAGACGAGCGTTTACGCTCACGCACTATGCAGAGTTTAACGATACCTTTGACCTCACCACGGTGGGATACCACAACCGCACGTCACGAAACTGGTTTAAGCTCGAGAAGGCAGGCGGGCAGTCAGCGTCATCAGTCCTCAGCTCGCCAGACGAGTTCGCTGAAGAGCTTGGATGGATTCGCGGTGACACGAACAGTCCGGTGGATGCGTTAGCGCTGCGGAACAATGCTCGCGACTACGAAGCCTATGGGGTGCAGTCGACTCTCGGAGCAGACTTCTCTGCAGGAACCACCGAACACGCCCTTGAATTCAGTGTGCGATATCATGAGGATGAAGAAGATCGCCTCCAGGATGAAGATCTCTATCAGATGACGAACCGCACCCTCGTTCAGACCACTGACGGTGCCGTCGGGAGCAACGCGAACCGGGTTGGCAGTGCAGAGGCGTGGGCCTTCACCCTCCAAGATCGGGTCTCGTGGGAAGATTTCACCTTCACTCCCGGTGTGCGTTATGAGTACATCGATTATCTCCGAGAGGACTTTAAGACCGCAGATCCCCTTCGTGTCGGGACAGATCTCGTGCGAACCTCCAATACCGTGGGAGCGGTTATCCCAGGGGTGGGAGCACACTACCAGGTGAACGAAGAAGTTGGGGTCTTCTTTGGGGTGCACAAGGGATTCTCTCCTCCGGGGCCAGCAGGAAATAGCACGGTAGAAGAAGAAGAGAGTGTGAACTACGAGTGGGGAGGAAATTATAACTCCGGTGCCTTTCGCTCTGAGCTCGTACTCTTCTACAACGACTACGACAATCTCCTTGGGGCAGACACCGTTTCTTCAGGAGGTGAGGGAACCGGCGACCTCTTTAACGGGGGAGAATCCTCTGTTTTCGGTGTAGAAGCGAGTACTCGCTATGACCTAAGCGAGCTCATACCGGTCGGTTCATACGGCCTTCCGGTGTACCTCACCTATACGTACACCGATGCCCAATTCGAATCGAACTTCGACAGTGACTTCTTCGGCCTCGTACAGGATGGAGATGCAATCCCGTACATCGCCGAGAACCAACTCGCATTTGGAGTCGGCCTCACCCATGAGATCTTCGCCTTCAATGTCGACGCCCGATATCAAGACGGAATGCCCACCATCGCGGGCCAATCCGGAACGATGAGCACGGAGGATACTGATGATTTCTTCGTCCTCGACATCGAAGGACGGGTGCGCCTCTCTGAAGATATCCACTTTGTGGCAGCCCTCAACAACGTCCTCGATGAAGAGTATATCGTTGCCCGCCGACCAGCAGGAGCCCGCCCAGGGGCACCTCGACTGCTCTTTGCTGGAGTAGAGGTCGACCTCGGGTAAGGGCGGAGATGAAAGAAGCCCGCTCAACACAAAAGTGTCCTGCTGGTTCGTCCAAAAAGTTTTTTTACTGTGGAAGGACAGCGGTATCACGAATCACTAGCGTTGTTGTCCCTCTGAGTGCCGTTTTCGGGCATAGCCCTGCACGGAGCGACGTGCTCCGCAGGTGAAGAAAATTGTTCGTCGCAGCACTACTGATGAGGATTATTTTCCTGAAGCCATTTTCGGGTGAGTTCATGACTCATGTCACGCTGAAATTGCCTCAATAACGGATAGCACAGCGCGCCATTCTCAGCGGTTGCGCGCATCGCAGCTCGACAGATGAGAAGACTGCGACACACATGTCCCTGTATCTCCGGAGACCACTCGTTACCACCTCCAGCGAGCGCTCGATTTGCCCAGTATGGGTCCGAGAGAACTCTTCGCCCCGCACCGATTCCGTCAAACCACCCCTCTCGAATCACTCCCTGAGCAACGTGGGGAAGATATTCTTCGAGGGCAGAGACCCCGCTTGCAATAACAGAGACCTCGGGAACACCCTGTTTCACCTGTCGTGCTGCTTCTAAAAGGCGGTAGATACTAATAAGAGGATCATATCGGGTGGGCTTTTTCCAGAGATCATTCGGAGTAGGAGCCTGGACCGTATCCGTCTTGTAGGGATTTCCCGCGGTCACATTTACCGCAACCACACCGTGCTCCTGCAACATTTTAACAAACTGAATAGTCTCTTCCATATTGACCCGCATCGGATCGTCCGGATTGATTCCAAAACCATAGACATACGCTCCAAGCTCGGTGACTGAGGGAAGAGGTGCCCCTGTTTCACTATCGAGAAAGGGCTCTGGAATAGTATCAAACGCACTGAGACGTACCCCGACCTCAAGATCCGGATAGGCAGTCTTAATGGACTCGATGATCGAGAGGGGGTAAGCGGCTCGCTCTGCGAGACTCTCACCTCCGTATGCCCCCTGTCTTCTATAGGCTCCAAGACACTCATGGAGAAGATATCCGTGGCACATCTTTACATCAACAAACTGAACCCCAGCGGCAACGGCAAGCCCAGCAGCTCGTACAAAATGTTCGCGAATGGCATCAAGCTCTTGGTCGCTCAAGATATGAGCGGTGTTATCCGGATCATAGAGTGGGTGATGAAACATCACTTGCGGATTGGGACCCGACTCATCAGGACGACTATTCCGACCAGAGTGGGTCAGCTGAGTTCCAACGACAAGTGATTCGGCTGCTTCATCGCCGTAGGCGAGTTGATGCGCATCCCGTATAGCCCGAAAGATGTCCTTGATACCATCAGCATTCTCTGGGGTGATGAGTGTCTGGCGCGGACTTGCACGACCATCTTCAGTAACGGCACACGCCTCACGCCCCCACACCGTCTGGTACCCCCCGAGACCATCGAGAATAGCGGCCCGTATGGTCAAGAAGGTCGGAGAACCATCGATTTTACCCTCATTGCCGCGGTGAGCATTAGTTCCCTCCATGGGTTGTGCGACGAGAGCATTCCTCGCCTCAAACCTCCCAAACGAGAACGGAGTGCCGAGTGGGCCGCCGTCTTTTGCTGGAACAAGAGAGTCATCAACGGGAAGGTGCGACAGACCGAGTTTCTCCAGCCTGGCTCGAAGCGCCGCGGGCTCCTTTCCTAGCGAACGAATCTTCGTGAACGGTGCTGCTGCTACCTGCGTAGTGAGTTCTTCCGCAGGTCGTTGAAGCCCAGGACGTTCGCGGCTCCCCCTCTCTCCTCTTTCCGGAGGAAGCATGATAGATGAAGCTTGGAGCTCGTCGAGGGATGGCCATCCCTCAGTTTGATTGTCTTGGAGGACTCTGTCTCTGGCTGTTGGTTCATGCATAACGAGCTTACCACCTTGTCTCTACATTAACAGAAAACACCAGCTCCTGGTGCGACCAAAAAAATCCTTCAGGCCAGGGGTTCAAGTTTGTAACGACCGTATGCGCTGGCATGAGCGATCTTCTCCACGTGAGCAGTTGTTCATGTTGTACGATGCTTCGAAGCCTTAATCAACAAGAGATACGAACTGCTGATAGCAGTTTACCGCCTCAATATTAGGGTGGGACATTCGGCTATTTCCCATTCACGACCACATATAGTAGGGTCGCTTACCCGAGGGGGAGAATATGTGTGGAATTTGTGGAGAGTTTCGATTTGATGGTGGCTCGGTAGATAGGAGCGTTATTGAGCGGATGTCAGACCGGCTGGAACCGCGAGGTCCGGATGGTTCTGGAGTGTTTTTGGAAGGGCCGGTGGGTCTGGGGCACCGGCGACTGAAGATCATTGATCTCTCAGAGCAGTCAGCTCAGCCGATGATCGATGAGGAGCTTGGCATTGCGCTTGTTTACAACGGGGCGATCTACAACTACCAAGAGCTTCGAAGTGAGCTGGAGCAGGACGGATATCGCTTCTCTTCCTCTGGTGATACGGAGGTCTTGATCAAGGCCTACAGAAAATGGGGTGAGGATTTTGTCACTCGCCTGAACGGGATGTTCGCCTTTGCACTTTACGATCGAAAGGAGCAGACCGTTCTTCTTGGCCGTGACCGACTGGGGATTAAGCCGCTCTATTTCTCTCAAACGAATTCAAGAATCCGTTTTGCCTCCTCGCTACCGGCGCTCCTCGCTGCCGGTGAGGTGAGCTCTGAGATCAATCCTGTAGCCCTCCACCACTATTTCTCGTTTCATGCCGTGGTTCCACCCCCGCACACGATCTTGCGTGATGTGCAGAAACTGCCTCCGGCGACGACCGCTCAGGGAACTACTGGGGGAATGAAGGCTCCGAAGAAATACTGGGAGCCCCACTTTGGGGAACGGGAGGGGGAGTCGCGCTCTTTTGAAGATTGGCGCTCGGTTGTTCTTGAAGAGCTCCGTGCTGCGGTGAGAAGGAGGTGTGTTGCCGATGTCTCCGTGGGAGTGCTCCTTTCGGGGGGACTTGATTCAAGTCTCATCGTCGGTCTGCTCGCCGAACAGGGACAGTCCGGAATCAACACCTTTTCCGTTGGGTTTGAGTCCGTGGAAGAAGAAAAGGGGGACGAATTTGAGTACTCAGATATCATTGCCTCTGAGTTTCAGACCGAGCATCACAAGCTCACCATTAGTGCTGAAAAGTTACTGACCCACCTTCCCTCCTGCATCGCGGCTATGTCAGAACCGATGGTGAGTCACGATAATATCGGCTTTTATCTCCTTTCCGAGGAGGTCTCTCGACATGTGAAGGTCGTCCAGAGTGGGCAGGGAGCCGATGAGGTCTTTGCTGGATACCACTGGTACCCACCGCTACTGGAGAGTAGTGATCCCGTTGGTGACTACGCGAAGGTCTTTTTCGACCGCGATCACGCTCAGATGAAGGAACTCTTGGAGGAGTCCTTTATCCGTGAAGACTTTAGTCGCACCTTGGTGGAAGAACAGTTCGCGACCCCCTATGCCACGAGAGCGATCGACAAAGCACTTCGTTTGGACACCCTCACCATGTTGGTCGATGATCCGGTGAAGCGCGTTGATAATATGACGATGGCTTTTGGACTCGAAGCTCGCGTGCCGTTCCTCGACCACACCCTCGTTGAAGTTGCAGCGAGGGTTCCCGCAGAGTGGAAAGTGAGGGAAGGGGGGAAGTATATCCTGAAAGAAGCGGCCCGCTCTGTCATTCCGAGCGAGGTGATTGACCGTCCCAAAGGGTACTTCCCCGTACCGGTTCTGAAGTACTTTCGCGGACCCTACCTCGAGATGGTTCGTGAAACACTCCTCTCTGACACGGCGCGAGCGAGAAAGATCTGCAAGACTGAGTACGTCGATAAGGTGCTCTCAGATCCAGATGCCTACATTACCCCGCTAAAGGGCTCAGAGCTGTGGCAGATAACCCTCCTTGAGCTGTGGTTTCAGCAGCACGGTATCACTCACTAGAATTTATAGTTCCGCGAGTTTTATAACGATGAAAGAGCTTCGCTCTAAGAAACGTATGGCATCAGAAGATAAAGCAAATACTCGTTTGGAGCGTCAATCCGCACCAACACTGCAGAACTGGAAGGAGCCTTCTGGGAAGAAGGGAAAAACTCTTAAGCATGATGTCTCTCTCGATTGTGGCTGGGGACGGCTCTTCTTTGCACACACCTTTCGAAAGAACGAAAAACTCCTCGCGTTAATGCAGGAAGAGCGGGTAGATCACCGTGATATCGCTTTCTACGTTCGCGATCCACATGTATTGATATCGCTCGCCCCGGATGCTCTCTTCCTCGATCCTTCGCATACCTACCGCATGTGGCTTTCTCGATACCAGGCATCTCAGGAATCCTCGAAGTCTTTCTTTGTTCGACGCGTTACGAAGAAAACAGATCTTCACGATATTGAACGGATCTACCGTGAAAGAGGTTCCGTGCCTCCAACCTCAGAGGCCGTGTGGAAGAACAGAAAGAGCAAAAAGCTCATCTTTCTCGTGGTTGAAGAGGTGAGCACAGGAAAGGTAGTTGGCTCAGTGCTTGGAGTGGACCATGTTGAGTGTTTTCGAGATCCCGAAGGAGGATCAAGTCTGTGGAGCTTAGTGGTCGACACCCAAGCACCGCTCCCTGGTGTCGGAACCGTACTCGTTCGCTACCTCTGTGAGTACTTTCTTGCGAGAGGGCGAAACTTTATGGACCTTTCGGTGATGCACAACAATGAGGGTGCCATTGCGCTCTATGAGAATCTCAACTTCGAGCGGATTCCCGTATTCTGTGTGAAGCGAAAGAACTCTATTAATGAGCAGCTCTATACTCCACGCGAGTCCCACCATCATGCCCTCAACCCGTATGCCCTTATTATCGTAAATGAAGCGAAGCGACGCGGTATCCAGGTGCATGTGATTGATGAGGAGTTACCGCTCTTCGAGTTAACATTCGGTGGTCGCTCTATCCTCTGCCGGGAATCGCTCAGTGACTACACAAACGCGATCTCGTACTACATCTGTGACGACAAACGGCTATCGAGAAAAATATTAAGAGCAGCCGGACTGACGGTTCCTGCTCAGCGAGATGCCGCGAGCCAGGAAGCGAATGAGGCATTTTTGCGTTTGCACGAACGTGTCGTTGTCAAACCCCTCAACGGAGAGCAGGGGCGGGGAATCTCAGTTGATATCCAGAACCCTGAGGCCCTTCGTAGTGCGATAAAGCGGGCAAGATCAGTGTGTGAGGAGGTACTCCTTGAAGAGTATGTTCACGGTGAGGATCTGAGAATGGTCGTCATCAACTACGAGCTGGTGGCTGCCGCCATTCGAAAACCAGCCGAGATCGTCGGTGATGGTACCCTCACGATAAAGACGCTCATACAGAAGCAGAGCCGCAAACGCGCTGCCGCCACCGGAGGCGAGAGCACTATTCCGCTCGATAGTGAGACAGAACGGTGTATAGAACAGGCGGGGTATACGATGAGTTCTGTTCTTCCGGTGAATGAACGGGTGCAGGTGAGGAAGACGGCGAATCTTCACACTGGGGGAACGATTCACGATGTTACCGATCGAGTTCACCCAAAACTTCGCGAAGCAGCGGAAGTAGCGGCCAAGGCGCTGCGTATTCCCGTGACCGGATTAGATTTTATCGTGCCTGACATCGAATCGGAGACCTACTGCATTATTGAAGCAAACGAACGTCCCGGTCTTGAGAATCATGCTCCCCAACCGACAGCAGAGCGTTTTGTCGATATGCTCTTTCCGGAGACTGCCATGAAGAGAGAGGACCCCTCCTGAAGCGAGCACCTGCGGTTATTGGGAAGAGCTCTGCTTTTTCTTGCTTTTCTCTTCCGGGAAAAAAACTGGACTCTCCCATTCCTGATCGGGTTGTGTGGGAAATCCTTCCAGGGGACCAAGCGCTTTTTTGTCACGCTTCACCGTGCGTTCACTCAGGGCGTATACCACCGAGAGCTCAGCAACAGCCATAAGGGAATCAATATGTGTTCGCTCTGACCCATGAGAGGCGTCACATGCATATCCTATTAACGCAGTCCGGATATCATTGCCCGCCTCAATTGCAGAAGCGGAGTCGCAGTAGTAATGACGAAGAACATCTCGAGTGAATTCGATATTTTTGGACTTACAGAGCTCAATCAACTTCTGTGTTAGGTGATAATCAAACGGCCCTGCTGCGTCTTTCATCACGATCGTTGCCCCATACTCCGATGAATTCTGTGATGGACCGGGTGTCGCGATATCGAGCGTCACGAGCTCCGCGACATCTTGGTGAAGCACAGCGGAAGCCCCCGAGCCGACCTCCTCAGTAATTGTGAAGAGGAGGTGGAGATCTATAGGGAGCTCTGCGTTTCCTTCCATCAAGGCTTTTCCAAGAGCAAGAGCGATCGCGGCGCCAGCCTTGCCATCGACGTGTCGCGATACTAAAAATCCTGAATCCAGCACCTCAGGATTCGGATCAACGGCAACATAGTCACCGACCCGAAACCCTGCCTCGTGCAGATCCCTGTCGTTGCTACACTTCTCGTCGATTCGTAGCTCGACGTGATCCCACGAAATCGGAAGGGAATCGACCTCCTCGTTAAAGATGTGCCCAGAAGATTTCAATGGGAGGATCGTTCCTCGCTTCGGAGCACTATCAGTAAAAACAGTCACTCTGCACCCTTCTGCAAACCGTGCAGACCACGATCCGATCGGGGTGAGTGCTAACCTCCCATTCTCTTTGAGCTCTCGAACCATAACTCCCGTGGTATCGAGGTGGGAGACGATCGCCCGGTCCGGAGAACTCTCTTTCCCTTCCAGATTGGCACGGATGGCGCCTCGCCGGGTGAGATCAAAGGGAATCCCGATACGCTTCAGCTCCTTGCCCACAAAGTGGACAGCAGAATCGGTGTAGCCCGTGGGGCTCGGAATTTTCAAGAGCTCAAGGAGGATGTTGAGAAGATATTCTTTGTCGATTGCTACGTTTGCCATGAACACCGATGGTACTGCGAATGGAGGCGATCCCTCAAGGTCACCGTGCAGCTTTTTCTCTATCGTTCCGACAAGAATTGGCAGAGACGATCTTCTGGAAGCATCAGGAGTACCTCTTGCTCGGCTCGCTGGAGAAAGCCAGTAAGAGCAGAGGAGGGGAGGGAGGTAGAGGTGTCGCTCCAGCGGGGAACTCCGGCGTTCCGAGTGCGATTAAAAAGCGGAAGGAGGGTGCGAAAGAGCTCTTCCTCATCGGCCATGAGCTCCGAGAGCAGTACATCGATCGGTGTCTCATCGACGGAGTGGTGATAGCGAAGTGTTCCCTCCCTGATACTCGAGCTTCCACAGGAAACAGTCGCCGTTGTTCTTCTCAGCTCTCGTTCACCGCCTGAGACTGGCAGCCGTCCAGAGAGCGAAAACACCGCTTCAGGAGCCGTGACCTCTACGGAATAGTGTTGCTCCTCACCGTTTTTTGCACCTTCAGGAAGAATCACGGGCTGACCGTCGGCGGAGAGAGAGAAGTAAATCGTATGCAGCTCGTGTTTAATCCGT